>DATENZ010000172.1:0-4083 GCA_035274625.1 Gaiellaceae bacterium | reverse complement strand
GCGATCGCCTGGATCTCGGCCTCGGCCGCGGCGAGGCTCGCGACGATTCCATCCGTGTGGGCGACGAGTGCACGCCCGGCTTCGGTCAGCCGCACCGAACGCGGTCCCCGCTCGACGAGCGCCACACCGGCTTCCCGCTCGAGCGTGGCGATCTGCTGCGAAACGGCCGATGGAGTGAACGCGAGCGCCTGTGCGGCCGCGGCGATGGAGCCGTGTTCCGCCACCGCGCTCAGAACTCGCATGCGTCGAACGTCGAGCATAAGCCAATCTTAGTCAACCACAAGAAGATTCAGTGGTTGTGATGCTCACTCTCTGGCAGCGTTTGCGGGAGTGAAGACGATTCGCTCGGTCGGGTTTCCGCTCGGGCTCGCGTGGTCGCGACTGCGGCACCGGCCCGGCCGTGCCCTGCTGCTCGCGGTCGGAGTCGCGGCGGCTGCCGGCGCCCTCGCGATCGTGCTCGGCGGCAGTCTCGTCGCCCAGGACGTCTCGGCCGGTCGCGCCCTCGGGGCGGTGCCGGAGTCGAAGCGCGCGGTGGCGGTCACCTATGCCGATCTCGGCCTCCCGCGAAACGGCGTCACACGAGGGGAGCTCGAGCCGCTCGTCGTCCGAACACTTTCCGGCCTCGCCCCCGGTGAGCCCGCGCGCGCCGTGCAGTTCAAGCTTCTGCGGATCGGCGGCGCGCTCACCAACCTCGCCGGGATCGACGACGTATCGCGCTGGGTGCGGCTCACGTCGGGCCGCTACCCGCGGCAGTGCACTCCAGAGCGTTGCGAGGTCGTCCAGCTCGGCGGGACGGGCGAGATCGCAAGCGCGCCGGGACTTCGCTTCGTGAAGGTCGGCGAGGGCGTCCTCACGTCGCAGCTTCCCTTCGGGCTTCTGCCGGGCGGGAAGGCGACCCGGGTCGGTGAATCGTTCGGCGTCGCCGAGCCGCCGTTCCTTCTCGCCGAGGGCTTCGACCACCTCTCGGCGCTCCCGGAGCTTCAGGCCATCTACCGCACGTACGCCTGGTCGGTGCCACTCGCGCCGCGCAGCGTTCATCCGTGGGAGATCGACGGGTTCGAGGCACGCGCCGCGCAGGCGGAGTCCACACTTCGCGCCCGCTCGCTCTTCCTCGACCTCTCGGCGCCCGTGGCCGAGCTGGCGGCCGCGCGGGCAACGGGACAAGTCGCCGGGCGGCGCCTCTTGCTCGTCGGTGGGCAGGTCGCCGCGCTCCTCCTCGCCTTTGCCGTGCTCGCCGCAGTCGGCATGCGCCGCGATGTCGAGGCTGCGGCCCAGCGGCTGACCTGGTTCGGGGGGCGGCGCTGGCAGGTGCACCTCGTCACGGCGGCGGAGACAGTCGCTGTCGCGCTCGTCGGAGCGGCGCTCGGGTGGGCGCTGGGAAGCGTCGCCACGGCCGTGCTGGCGGACGAGGCGGGATCCCCGGGGGGAGAGGTGCTGAGCCACTCGGCTCTCGCCGGCTCCGGACTCGCCGCCGCAGCCGGTCTTGCCGTCGCGGCGGCGCTCGTTCTGATCGTCGTGCTCAGCGTCCCCGGTCTCTCGCTTGGCGGGCGCACGTTCACCCCGCTCGACGCCGCCGCGCTCGGCGCCCTCCTCGCGGTCGTCCTGGCTTTCGCGCGCGGCGACGCCGACGCGCGCTCCCTCGGCCAGGACGGCGGCACGGGAACGCTGCTCCTGCTCCTGCCCGGGCTCGTCACCTTCGTCGTCGCCGTGGCCGCGGCGCGCCTGCTCGTTCCCGGGCTCCGGCTGCTCGAGCGCATTGCGCGGGGCGGGCGGGTGCAGGTCCGCCTCGCCGCCCTCTCGCTCGCGCGGAGCCCGGGTCGCGCCGCCGTGGCGGTCACCTTCCTCGTCGCGAGCCTCGGCCTCGGCCTCTTCGCCGTCGTCTACCGCTCGACTCTCGACGACGGACTCTCCGAGCAGGCCGCCTACGCCGTCCCGCGCGACTTCACCGTGCGGGAGGATCTCTCGCCCGCGGGGCTCGTCGCCCCGCTCGAGGCGGCGCCGCTCTCGAGCTACGAGGCGCTCGGGGCCGACGTCACGCCGGTCCTCCGGCGAACGGCAAGCGCGGGGGGACCCGGGCAGCTGACCCTTCTCGGCGTCCCGGCCGACACCATCTCGGAGCTCGACGGCTGGCGGGACCGCTTTTCCCCCCTCTCGCGCGCCGAGCTGGTCGACGGCATCCGGCCGGATCCACCCCCGGTCCTGCGCGGTGCGCCGCTGCCCGCCGACGCGTCGGAGCTCGCGCTCCCGTATTCGTTGCGGGGAGGAGCCGTCGCGCTGACTGCGGTCGTATACCAGCCCAACGGCCTCTTCAGGCGGATTGAGCTCGGAACGGCCGACCGGAGAAGCGGGACCCTTCGCGCCGCGATCCCTGCGGATGCCCACCGGGGCCGGGTCGTCGCGCTCGAGCTCGCTCGTGCCTTCTCGGCCGAAGGGCACGGGGATTTCGCGCGCGTCGACGGCGTCCTCACGCTCGGGCCCCTCACCGCGGGCGGAAGTGCCATCACCGACTACTCCGGCTGGAAGGGCCTCGACAACGTCGACGCGAGCGGCTCGCGGCTTCGGTTCCTGCTCTCGAACGAGGCAGCGAACCCGAGATTTCAGCCGGCCCAGCCGACCGACGGCACGCCGCCTCCGGTCGTCGCGACGCCGGGTCTCGCCGCCGCGGCGGGCGCGAACGGGATCATCCCGATCCGTGTTCCCGGCGGGTCGGTGCCGGTCCGCGTGGTCGGCACGATCCGGCGTTTCCCGTCCGTTTCCGGCGAGTTCGTCCTCGGCGACGAGCGCTCGCTCTTCGTCGCGATGAACGCGGTGAGCCCCGGCACCGCCGTTCCCAACGAGCTCTGGCTCGAAGGAGGGGACGATCTCGGCGCGCGGCTCGAGCGGCCGCCGTTCGCCCCGCTTTCCGTTTCCTCGCGGGCCGTCCTCGAGGACCGGCTTCGCGCCGATCCGCTTGCGCGTGGCTCGCTCGCGGCTCTGACCGGCGCCGCGATCGTTGCCTTCCTGCTCGCGCTCGTGGGACTGGCCGTCCTCCTGGCGGGTGACGCGCGGGACGAGCGCCGAGAGCTCTTCGACCTCGAGACCCAGGGCGCCGGGCCGGGAACTCTTCGACGCCACCTTCGTGTCCGCGCCGTCCTGGTCGCGAGCCTCGGGCTTGTCGGCGGGCTTGCCGCGGCCGCGCTGCTCGCGGTCCTGGCGGTCGATCTCGTCACGCTGACCGCGGGCGCGTCTCTCCCGGAGCCGCCGCTCGCGATCGCCGTGGACTGGCGTCTCGTCGCGCTCGCATGCGCGGCCTACGGGGTGCTCACGGCGGCGCTCGTCGGACTTTCGACCCGGAGGGCGGTGTGAGCGCGGTCGACGTTCGCGACGTCTTCCGCGTCTACTCGACGCCGGAGGGACACGCCGCCGCTCTTCAGGGCCTCACGCTCTCCGTCGAGGAGAGGGAGGTGCTCGTCGTCCTCGGTCCGAGCGGGTCCGGGAAGTCGACGCTGCTCCGCGTCCTGGCCGGACTCGAGCGGCCTTCCGCCGGAACCGCGCGCGTCTTCGATGCCGATCTGGGAAGGCTCCCGAGCCGCCGTCTTGCCGAGTACCGCTCGCGGACGACCGGCTATGTCGAGCAGCATTACTCCCGGTCCCTCGACCCCGACCTGACCGCGCGCGAGCTCGTCGGAGTCCAGCTCGGCCTGGCCGGCGCACGCCGCGAGGAGCGTGGGCGCCGGGCGGACGAGCTTCTCGAGCGTGTCGGGCTCGCGGACAAGCGCGGCGCCCGTCCGGGCGAGCTCTCAGGCGGAGAGCAGCAGCGCATCGCCGTCTGCGCCGCGCTGGCTCACCGGCCGAAGCTTCTGCTCGCGGACGAGCCCACGGGCGAGCTCGATGCCGCGAGCGCCGGGCTGATCTACGAGGTGATCGGCGAGCTCGCCCGCGAGCACGGCTGCACGACCGTGCTCGTCAGCCACGACGTCGAGTCGACCGCGATCGCCGACCGGACCGTGCGCGTTCGTGACGGACGAGTCAGCGAGGAGGCCGGGCGCGGCGACGCCGAGACCCTCGTCGTCGCGCGGGGCGGGTGGGTGCGTCTCCCTGAAG
>DATENZ010000171.1:0-42890 GCA_035274625.1 Gaiellaceae bacterium | reverse complement strand
CAGCGGCGCGGCAGGCGACGAGACGCTGACGCTGACGGCGCGTGGACGGTTCCTGGGCGGCGGCGTCACCGCCGAGCTCCTGGCGTAGCCTGTTTTCGGGGAGATGCTCGTACCAGGGCCAGATCTGACCGAGCGCCAGCGCGAGATCCTGATCCGCGTCGTCGAGGAGTACGTCGCGACGGGCCAGCCCGTGGGTTCGAAGCACCTCGTCGAGCGCTCAGGCATGCGCGTCTCGTCCGCGACCGTCCGGAACGAGCTCGCGGAGCTCGAGCGCCTGGGGCTGCTCACCCATCCGCACACCTCCGCCGGCCGCGTCCCGACCGACCGGGGATACCGCTACTACGTCGACCGTCTGCTCGAGCGGCCGGCGGCCCGACCGGCGAGCTTTCCGCTCGACCTGACGGTGGCGCGCAGCGAGGTCGAGTCGGCGATGCAGGCGACGACGCAGATGCTGTCCCAGGTCACCCGTCTGATCGCGCTCGTCTCCGCGCCGCCGCTGCAGACGGCGACGGTCCGGCACGTCGAGGTGCTGATGCTCCAGCCGCAGGTGGTGATGGTGGTCGTGATCACGTCGACCGGCGGCGTGACCAAGGGCGTCTACGCGTTCGACGCTCCGGTCGACCCGGGCCTGGCGCACTGGGCCGGGCAGTACCTGAACGACCAGACCGTCGGGCTCTCGCTCGGAAGCGCCCAGCTCCGGCGGCGGTTCGTCGACCCCGGGCTGTCGGCGGCCGAACGGGAGTTTCTCGAGGTGCTCGCGCCGGCGTTCACGGAGGCCGAGGGCGACGAGCAGCGCGTGTACGTGGGCGGTGCGGCGGGCTTCCTGGACGACGTGCGCGACGAGGAGCTCGGCACGTACCGGTCGCTGATCGATCTGCTCGAGCGGCGGCGTGTCCTGCTCGACCTGCTCGCGGACGCGCTCGACCCGCGGCGGCCGTTCGTTCGCGTCGGCGACGAGCTCGCCAACCCCGCTCTTCGCGACCTTGCGCTGGTCGGAGCCGCCTACGGAATCGCGAATCGGACGCTCGGGGCGGTCAGCCTCCTGGGCCCGTCGCGAATGGATTACGAGAAGGCGATCCGCACGGTGCGCTCCGCCGCGTCCGAGCTCTCGCGCTTCGCCGAGGTCATCTACGGCGAGCGCTGATCCGCCGCCCTCGCGGGCTACGCTTGTAGCGAATGGCGACGACTGAGCGGGATTACTACGAGCTGCTCGGCATCTCGCGCGGCGCGACCGAGGCGGACGTCAAGAAGGCGTTCCGGCGGCTCGCGCGCGAGCTGCATCCGGACGTCTCCGACGACCCCGACGCCGAGGAGCGGTTCAAGGAGGTCGTCGAGGCCTACGAGGTGCTCTCGGACTCGGAGCGCCGCGAGCTGTACGACCGCTTCGGGCACGCGGGCCTCCGCAGCAGGGGGTTCACGCCGACGAGCTACGACTTCGGCAGCCTCGGCGATCTCTTCTCGGCGTTCTTCGGCGACGACCTGTTCGGCATGGGCACTCGCACGCGCCGGTCGGCACGCGGAGCGGACGTTGCAGCCGAGATCGAGATCGAGCTGGTCGAGGCCGCGCGCGGCGTGCAGCGGGACGTCCCGTTCGACGTCGCGGTGCCCTGCTCGACCTGCCATGGCGAGCGGAGCGCGCCGGGCACGTCGGCCGCGGCGTGCACGGCCTGCGGTGGCAGCGGGCGGCTGCAGGAGGTGTCGAACACGGTCTTCGGTCAGTTCGTCCGCACCCAGGCCTGCCCGCGCTGCGGCGGGGAGGGTCGGGTGATCGAGCACCCCTGTCCGAAATGCGAGGGCGTCGGCCGCGTGCTGGAGGAGCGGAAGCTCTCGGTCGAGATCCCGCCGGGGATCCACGACGGCCAGCGCATCCGGATCGGCGGCGAGGGCCATGCCGGCCAGCTCGGCGGCCGCGCCGGCGACCTGTACGTCCTCGTCCATGTGCGTCCCGACTCGCGCTTTGTCCGCGAAGGCAACGATCTCTTCGCGACGATCGACCTGACGATGACGCAGGCGGCGCTCGGGGCGACGGCGAAGGTCCCGACGCTCGAGGGAGAGACGGAGCTCGAGTTCGAGCCCGGCACCCAGCCCGGCCAGGTGCGCGTTCTGCGGGGGCAGGGGATGCCCGTCCTCCAGGGACGGGGCCGCGGCGACCTCCGGCTGCTCGTCAACGTCGCGGTTCCACAGCGGCTGACCGAGGAGCAGCGCCGGCTGCTCGAGCAGTTCGAGCAGACCGTGGACGACGAGACGTACCGACCTGACGAGGGGTTCTTCGACAAGTTGAAGAGCGCATTCCGCTGAGCCCTCAGCAGCTCCTTCGCGTCTCCGTCACCGTTCCGCCCGCCGAGGCCGAGCGAGCGCGGGCGGTGATGGTCGAGCTCTTCCCCGACGGGTTCGAGGAGGCGGAGCTCCGCGACGGGGTCGAGCTGGCTGCGTACACCGATGCTGCCGGTGAGGAGCGGCTATGGGCGGCGTTCGGCGGCGCGCGTGCGAGCGAGGTCGAGGAGGGGTGGGAGGACCGCTGGCGCGCCTTTCATCGACCGGTACGGGTGGGGCCGCTCTGGGTCGGCCCGCCCTGGGAGGAGCCGGAGGCGGGAGCGGTCGCGGTCGTCATCGATCCGGGCCGCGCGTTCGGCACCGGCAGTCACGGAACGACGCGGCTGTGCCTCGAGTTCCTCCTCGATCTCCCGCCGGGCAGCCTGCTCGACGTGGGGTGCGGGTCGGGCGTCCTCTCGATCGCCGCGGCGAAGCTCGGCTTCGCGCCCGTGCACGCGGTCGATCTCGACGCGCAGGCGATCGAGGCGACGCAGCGGAATGCGGCCGCAAACGGCGTTCGCGTCGAAGTGGTCGTCGCCGACGCGTGCGCCGACGCCCTTCCGGCGACGGAGACGGCGGTCGTCAACATCGCGCTCGACGCCGTCCGGCCGATCGGCGAGCGGCTCGACTGCTCGCGGCTGATCACCTCGGGCTACCTCGCCTCGGAGGCCCCGCGGCTCCGCGGCTACCGCCACGAGGGGCGCCGCGAGACCGAAGGCTGGGCCGCGGACCTGCACACGCGAACGAAGTAAGGTCCACCGCAATGGCGACCTTCTCGGTCGAGTTCCTCGGCTGCAAGGTCTCGCACGCAGATGCGCAGGCGGTGCGCGAACGCCTGCTCGCGGACGGGCACGCGCAGGCAGGCGACGGCGCCGACGTGGCGGTGATCAACACGTGCTGCGTCACGCACGAGGCGGTGCGCAAGTCGCGGCACGCGGCGTCTCGCGCCGCGCGCACCCATCGCCGCGTGTACGTGACCGGCTGCGGCGCGAATCTGCCGGCGGACGCGTTCGCGGGGCTGCCCGCGAACGTGGTCGTCGTCGCAACGCGAAGCGAGGAGACTCCCGCGTTCGTCGCCGGCGACGTCGGCGCGATCGCGTGCGTCCAGGCGGAGGCGCGGCTCGACCGCGTTCGCGCGTTCGTGAAGGTGCAGGACGGCTGCAGCTTCTCCTGCAACTTCTGCGTGATCCCGCTCGTCCGCGGGGCGTCGCGGAGCCGGGGGGCGGACGCGGTGCTCGCGGAAGTACGGCGCCGGGTCGCTCAGGGCCATCGCGAGGTGGTGCTGACGGGGATCAACCTGGGCTGCTACCGCGACCGCGCGCGCGGGTACGACCTGGCGCGCCTCGTTCGTGACGCCGGCGGCACACCGGGGCTGGCGAGACTGCGGCTCTCGTCGATCGAGGTGAACCACCTGACCGAGCCGCTGCTGGACGCGCTCCGGGAGACGCCGACCGTCGGTCGCCACCTGCACGTTCCGCTCCAGTCCGGCGACGACGGCGTCCTGCGCGCGATGGCCCGCCGGTACGACGCGACGACCTACCTGCGCCGCGTCGGCCGCGCAGCCGGCTTCAACCTGACGACCGACGTGATCGTCGGCTTCCCCGGCGAGGACGACCGCGCGTTCGAGGAGACGCTGCGGGTCGTCGAGGCCGCCGGGGCGACGAAGGTGCACGTCTTCCCCTACTCGCCGCGGCCGGGCACGGCCACCGCCGCGGCGGACACGGTTCCCCGGCAGGTGAAGCGCGAACGCAGCGCCCGGCTGCGGGCGCTCTCGCACGAAGCATGCCTGCGCCGCTGGCGGCAGAAGGTCGGGCGGGAGGACGAGGTGCTCGTCGACCGGCCCGGGCGAGGCTACGGCGACGACTACTCGCCCTGGCTCGTCGATGCGCCGGTCGGTGAGCTCGTGCGCGTCCGGGCGCGGGCGGTCTCGGAGGACGGGATCCTCGCCGCATGAGCGTTCCCGACTGCATCTTCTGCAAGATCCATCGCGCCGAGCTGCCGGCGACGGTCGTCAATCGCGGCGAGGGACTGCTCGCGATCGAGGACATCAACCCCAAGGCGGACGTGCACGTCCTCGTCATCCCCGAGCGTCACCTCGAGACGTTCCGGGACATCGAGCAGGTCTCGGAGCCGGAGGCGAAGCGCATGCTCGACTTCGTCGCCGCGACCGCCAAGGCGGTCGGGCTGGACGAGTACCGGCTGATGATCTTCTGCGGCGCCGGCGCGGGGCAGACTGTCTTCCACCTCCATTGGCACGTGCTCGGCGGGCGCGTTCACGGACTGCCAGGATGACGGGCAGGGCAGGCGAATGAGTCTGATCAAGCGCCTCGAGAACGAGCTGACCGACGCGATGAAGGAGCGCGACAAGGCTCGCCGTGACGCGCTGCGGTTGATCCTCGCCAGCCTGCGCTCGGCCGAGAAGGAGCTGCAGCGTCCGCTCCACGACGACGAGGAGCTCCAGGTCCTCCAACGTGAGCGGAAGCGCCGGCTCGAGTCCGCGGAGGCGTTCCGGGCCGCCGGCCGCGAGGAGCAGGCCGCGGCGGAGGAGGCGGAGCTCGCCGTGCTGGAGGAGTTCATGCCGGAACCGCTCTCCGACGACGAGCTCGAGCGGATCGTCGACAACGCGATCGCCGAGGTCGGCGCGACGAGCATGCGCGACCTGGGCCGCGTCATGGCCGACGTGATGCCGCAGATCGCCGGCCGCGCCGACGGCTCGGCCGTCAGCCAGCTCGTCCGCGAGAAGCTGGCGTGAGCGTGACCGAGAAGGTGAACCTGCGCGAGAAGCTCGCGCTCTTCGCCGACCACTTCGCGCCGCGCACGGTCGCGACGCTGAACGACTACAAGGTGCAGCTCGTGAAGATCCGGGGCGAGTTCGTCTGGCACAGTCACCCGGAGACCGACGACTTCTTCCTCGTCGTCGCCGGCCGGCTCGAGATCCAGCTGCGCGACCGGACGGTCGTCCTCGGGGAGGGCGACCTGTTCGTCGTTCCGGCCGGGGTCGAGCACTGCCCGCGGGCGGATGAGGAGGCGCACGTGCTGCTGATCGAGCCGCACGGGACGGTGAACACCGGCGACGCGCCGGCGGGCGAGCTCACCGCGGTCGAGCGCTCGATCTGACTCGTCGGGCCACGGCCCGTTCGGTCATGGCCGATTTGCCGCGCCCGGCGAGCCCAGCCTCCTCCCCGCGGCGAGCATAACGCTCGACCTGTCACGCGCGGGTGCCGCGAACGTGCCGGCTTCGTGCCGGCTGGCCGGCAGGCGCTGACCGCGACCACCCCGCTTACACTGTGTTCGTTGCAGGAAGTTCTGTCGATCTCGAACGACGTCGCCGCCGAGCTCGCGGGCGTCGGAGACGGGGTTCTGGACGCGTTGCGCGAGCGGCTCCAGTGCACGATCCGGCTCCGGGGAAACCAGCTCACCCTCGAGGGCGAGGACACGCGCGTCGCCGAGGCTCGCGCGGTCGTCGACGAGCTGGTCGAGCTCGTCGAGGGCGGCCACGAGATCGGCCCGAGCACCGTCGACGCGGTGCTCGGGGCGCTCGATCAGGCCGAGGACATCCGCGAGGTCTTCGAGGACGTCGTCTGGCGCCATCGCGGCAAGAAGATCGCGCCGAAGACGGTCAACCAGAAGCGCTACGTCGACGCTATCCGGCGCCAGACGATCACGTTCGCGATCGGGCCTGCCGGAACCGGCAAGACCTATCTGGCGATGGCACTCGCCGTAGCCGCGCTGAGCGAGCGCGAGGTCGGCCGGATCATCCTCACGCGGCCCGCGGTCGAGGCGGGGGAGCGGCTCGGTTTCCTCCCGGGCGACCTGCTCGCGAAGGTCGACCCGTACCTGCGCCCGCTGTACGACGCGCTCTACGACATGCTCGAGGCCGACCGGCTGACCGCGTACATGGAGAAGGGCGCGATCGAGGTCGCGCCGCTGGCCTTCATGCGCGGCCGCACCCTCAATGACTCGTTCATCATCCTCGACGAGGCCCAGAACACGAGCCCGGAGCAGATGCAGATGTTCCTGACGCGGCTCGGGTTCGGCTCGAAGGTCGTCGTCACCGGCGACGTGACCCAGATCGACCTGCCGCGGGAGCAGGCGTCCGGCCTCGTCACAGTCCAGGACATCCTCGGCGCGATCGAGGGCATCGCTTTCATCACCTTCAGCAACAAGGACGTTGTGCGGCACAAGCTCGTGCAGCGGATCGTCGAGGCGTACCGGACGCACGCGGAGGCGACCGGCACCGACCGCCGGCGGTAGCGCCGTCGTGGTCGAGATCGAGGTCGACAACCGGAGCGGAGTCGAGGTCGACGGGGAGAGCGCGGCCGACCTCGCGCGCCGCGTGCTCGCGGCCGAGGGGATCGAGGACGGGGAGCTCGGGATCGCCTTCGTCGGCGCCGACGAAAGCCGGGCGCTCAAGCACGAGCACCTCGGTGTCGACGAGTCGACCGACGTGCTTTCGTTTCCCATCGACGGTCTCGAGGAGCTCCCGCCGGGCGTTCCGCGCCAGCTCGGCGACATCGTCCTCTGCCCGCAGGTCGTCGGCGACGAGTGGCGCCGCCCGCTCGCGCACGGCCTCCTCCACCTGCTCGGCTACGAGCACGGCGCCGAGATGGAGCGGCGCGAAGAGGCGCACGCGCGATGAACGTCAGGCGCCCGTCCCTCCGCGACCGCCTCCGGATCAGAACCACCAACGGCTCCGGCATCCTCCCGGGCACCGGCCGGCGCCGCGTCTCGATCGTCGAGAGCTTCAACTTCGCGGTCGAGGGGATCATCCACGTCCTCCGGACGCACCGGAACATGCGGATCCACTTCGCGGCCGCGGTCGTCGTGCTCGTGCTCGCGCTCTGGATCGGGGTCGACCGGATCGAGCTGATCGCCCTGCTGCTCTCGATCAGCTTCGTGCTGATCGCGGAGATGGTCAACTCGGCGATCGAGGCCGCGATCGACGTGGCCACGAGCTCCTTCGACCCGCTCGCGAAGCTGGCGAAGGACATCGCCGCCGGAGCGGTGCTGATCGCGTCGATCAACGCCGTCGTCGTCGGCTACCTCGTCTTCTCCGGCCACGTCTCCGAGTCCAGCTCGAGCTTCTTCGACCGCCTCCGCGACGCGCCCGCGAAGGTGACGATCATCGCGCTGATACTCGTCGTCTTCCTCGTGATCGCCACGAAGGCGCTGACCGGACGGGGGACGCCGCTGCGGGGCGGCCTGCCGTCAGGTCACGCGGCGGTCGCATTCGCGGCCTGGATGGCGGTGACCGAGGTGCTCGACCCGACCGAGCACCGCTTCCTCGTTTCGATCATCATGTTCGGCGTGGCTGCGCTCGTCGCCCACAGCCGGATCGAGGCCGGCGTCCACTCGGCGCTCGAGGTCGTCTACGGCGGCCTGCTCGGCGCCGCCGTCACCCTCGCGGTCTTCCAGCTGTTTTTCTAGTGGACGAGAGCGACCGGCAGCTCTACCAGCGCGCGGTCGCGATCTCGGAGAACGCGTACGCGCCGTACTCGAACTTCCTCGTCGGCGCCGTGCTGCGTGCCCGCGACGGCACCCTCTTCGACGGCGTCAACGTCGAGAACGCGGCCTACCCGCTCGGCGTCTGCGGTGAGAAGAGCGCCTACGTGGCTGCCGTGACCGCCGGTTACAAGCCCGGCGACTTCGACCTGATCGCGATCACCGCGTCACCCTGCGGCGGCTGCCGGCAGTGGCACGTCGAGTTCCGCGTCGACCGGGTCGTCTACGCGAACAACGACGGCGAGCTCGTCGAGTACACGCCCGCGGAGCTGCTGCCGGACACGTTCGTTCTGTGAAGTCCGGCTTCGTGGCCGTCGCCGGACGGCCGAACGTGGGCAAGTCGACGCTCGTGAACGCGCTGTGCGGCGGCAAGGTCGCGATCGTGTCGGACAAGCCGCAGACGACCCGGCGGCGCATCTTCGGGATCGCGAACGGCGACGACTACCAGCTCGTGCTCGTCGACCTGCCGGGCTTCCAGCGCCCGCGCGACGCGTTGACGGAGCACATGCAGCGGACGGTCGACGCGTCGTTCGAGGACGTCGAGGCGGTCGCGCTCGTCGTCGACGCCCGCGATCGGATCGGGGCCGGCGACCGCTACATCGCCAAGCGCGTCTTCGCCCTCGGCGTGCCGGTCGTGATCGTCGTCAACAAGGTCGACCGGCTCAAGGGCGGCCACGTCGCCTCGCAGATGCAGACCGCGGCAGCGCTGGGGGACTTCCACGCGCTCCATCCGGTCAGCGCGAAGACGGGCGACGGCATCGCCGAGCTGCGCGAGGAGCTCGTCGGTCTCCTCCCCGAAGGCCCGCTGTACTTCCCGCGGGAGCAGCGAACGGATCTTACGGTCGAGACGCAGATCGCGGAGCTCGTGCGGGAGAAGGCCCTCCAGCTGACCCGCGAGGAGGTTCCGCATGCGCTCTCGGCCGAGGTCGAGGAGATCGAGGAGAAGGTCGTCCGCGTCAGCATCTACGTCGAGACGGAGTCTCAGAAGCAGATCCTCGTCGGAAAGGGCGGCGCGATGATCAAGCGGATCGGCACGATGGCGCGGCCCGAGATCGAGCTCCTGCTCGGCCACGGCGTCTTCCTCGAGCTCCACGTGAAGGTGCGCCCGAGGTGGCGCCGGGACGAAGCGATGCTCGAGCGACTCGGGATATAGGAGGGTTTGGCGAAACCTGGCCTCTGCCGCCGGGCCGCCGATAGTTCGGCCAGCCCTCCTAGGTTTGAAGACGTTTACGCATGCTTTGCCGAATGGTGTGGCTAGCCGTACCGACGCTTTGCCACTTCCGTGACACGATGTGGCTGTGACGACAGTGCTGATCGTGGACGACCACCCGAGCTTTCGCGCGACCGCGCATGCGGTGCTTGCGGCCGAGGGGTTCGTGGTCGTCGGCGAGGCTGCGGACGGGGCGTCCGCGCTCGCGGCCGCCGAGCAGCTCCATCCCGACGTCGTGCTCCTCGACGTCCAGCTGCCGGACATCGACGGCTTCGAGGTCGCTTCGAGGTTGACGGCGAACGGGGGTGGTCCCGCGGTCGTCATGGTCTCGAGCCGCGACGGCTGCGAGTTCGGCTCGCTCGTCGAATCGAGCGGCGCGCGTGGCTTCGTCCCGAAGGGCGAGCTGTCCGGCGCAGCCGTCTCTGCACTGATCGAAAAATGAGCTACACGCAGAAGCTCTGGCTCGGGTTCGGCGGAACCGGACTGGCGCTCGCGACGTTCGCGGGCGTGATCGCCGCCCACAGCAACCACGAGTCCGATCCCGTGGTCCTCGCGGTGGTCCTGCCGCTGATCTCGCTGTCGTTCCTGGTCGCCGGTCTCGTTGCCTGGACCCGCCGGCCGGAGAACGGCACCGGGCGCTTGCTGATCCTCGTCAGCTTCCTCCAGGCGCTGAACGGCTTCTGGGAGGCGAACGATCCGGCGCTCTTCACCGTCGGCGAGGCGTTCGGCAGCCTGTTCCTGGCCGCCTTCATCCACCTCGTCCTCGCCTTCCCGGAGGGCCGGCTCGAGACGACGCTCGAGCGCCGGCTGATCATCCCGCTCTACCTGACTGCGTTCGGCGCCGGGATCGTCCCCGCGCTGTTCGGGTCGTCGCAGATGGATTGCACCGGCTGCCCGAACAACGAGATGACGATCTTCGACAGCAACCGCGCTGCGACGATCGCAGAGGACGTCTTCACGATTCTCGGGATCGTCATCTTCCTGGGCGTCGTCGCTCTCCTCGGCCGGCGCTGGCAGCGTGCCTCTGCGGCGGCCCGCCGCGTGCTCAATCCCGTCTATCTCTCCGGCGCGGGCGCGCTCGCCCTGATCGGCCTCGCGTTCGGGCTCGGCACGTTCAGCGACACTGCGGGTGGGGTCGCAGGCGCCGCGGCGTTCACGCTGTTCGGCCTCGTCCCGCTCGTCTTCCTGGCCGGTTTGCTGCGCACGCGGCTCTACCGCGCGAGCGCACGGCTGCTCCGGGAGGTGCCCGACCACCCGACGCCGGAAGAGATCCAGGACGGTTTCCGGCGCGTCCTCGGCGACCCGCGGCTCACGTTCCTGATGTGGCTCGACGAGATCGACTCGTATGTCGACATCCACGGGAATCCGACCGAGCTGCCCTGGGACACGCCGACGCGGGTCGTGACGAAGATCGAGTACCCGGATCTGAAGCTCGGCGCGATCGTCCACGATCCGGCGCTCTGGCACCAGCAGGCGGTGCTCGAGGACGTCGTGAACGCCGCGCGGATCGCGATGGCCAAGGACCGGGGGCTCGAGGCGCTCCAGCGGAGCGAGACGCGCAGCCGCGCGCTCCTCGACGCGATCCCGGACCTCATGTTCCGGATCTCTCGCGACGGGACCTACCTCGAGGCGAAGGGCGACCGGTCGGCGCTCGCGCGCCCCGAGGTGGAGCTGATCGGTGCGAACGTCCGCGACGTACTCCCCCCGAGCGTCGCCGAGCCGTTCCTGCGGCGCCTACAGACGGCCGCAGACGGCGGGCCGGAGTCGATCGAGTACCGGCTGGACATCGGCGGGCAGATGCGGGACTTCGAGGCGCGCATGGTGCCGAGCACCGAGGACGAGGTGCTCGTGATCGTCCGCGACTTCAGCGAGCGCCGCCGGATGGAGGAAGAGCTGGAGGAGCGGCTCGCGAGGATCGAGCGGGAGCAGCAGTTCACGCGCGCGGTCGTGAACTCGGCGCCCGTGATCTTCCTGCTCGTCGATCCGGACGGGAAGATCGTGCGCTTCAACGACACCACGGAGGAGCTCTTCGGGATCGTCGACGACGAGCGGGTTCGGGGCAAGTACTGGTGGGACGTGTTCCTGCCGCCGGAGAATCGCGGCGGCGCCCAGGCCTACTGCCGGCGGATGGCCGAGGGCCAGGACGACCTGCGGGCCGAGGCCGAGTGGCAGTCGGCGACCAGCGAGCGGTACACGATCGCCGCGTTCGTGCGGCGCGTCGTCGACGGCGACGGCAACCTCCGGTACCTGATCTGCGGCCAGGACGTGACGGAGCTGATCCGGCAGCGGGACGAGCTCCGGCAGCAGCGCGACTTCCTCTCGTCGGTCGGCCGCGCGACGCCGAGCCTGCTCGCGATCGTCTACGCCGACGGCACCGTCGCCGAGGAGGGCGTGAACTACTCGTTCCGGCAGCTGACCGGCTACGACGACCCGGACATGGTCGGCAAGCGGTTCTGGGACCTCGTCATCCCGCCGGAGCTCGTCGAGGAGGTGAAGGAGGCGTTCGACGAGCAGATCGTCAGCGGCCAGAGCATCGAGCACGAGACGGCCTGGATCGGACGCAGCGGCGAATGGCGGGTCGTCTCGTGGTGGGTGCGTCCGCTCGGGGAGGACTCGGGCAAGCACGTCGTCTGCGGGACCGACGTGACCGAGCGGAACAGGCAGGAGGCGGAGCTGCGCGCCTCGCGGTCGCGCATCGTCGAGGCCGCGGACGACGCCCGCCGTCGGCTCGAGCGGAACCTCCACGACGGCGCCCAGCAGCGGCTCGTGTCGATCTCGCTGGCCCTCCGCCTCGCGCAGGGGAAGGTGCGCACGGATCCCGGCGGGGCCGACCAGCTGCTCGCCGGGGCCGCCGAGGAGCTGACGCATGCGCTCGCCGACCTGCGCGAGCTCGCCCGCGGCATCCACCCCGCGGTGCTGACCGACCGTGGGCTGGAGCCTGCGCTGGAGACGCTGGTGCAGCGCGCACCGGTACCTGTCGAGCTGAACGTGGAGCTCGGCGAGCGCCTGCCCGCGCCGGTGGAGGTCGCCGCCTACTACGTCGTCGCGGAGGCGCTGACGAACGTCGCCAAGTACGCGGAGGCGTCGGCCGTCCAGGTTCGGGCCGAGCGCGTGAACGGGCGTGTCGTCGTCGAGGTCTCCGACGACGGCCGCGGCGGTGCCGACCCCATGACCGGCTCCGGCCTCCGCGGGCTCGCCGACCGGCTCGCCGCGGTGGAAGGACGGCTCGAGGTCGACAGTCCCGAGGGCGGGGGCACCCAGGTCCGTGCGACGATTCCCGTCGCCGGCTAAATGGCGTCCGAGACAGTCACCCTCCTCTTCAGCGACATCGAAGGCTCGACCGGCCACGTCGGGCGCCTCGGCGACCGCTGGCCGGCCGTCCTCACGGAGCACCAGCAGCTGATCCGGACCGCGATCGCCGCGTCCGGGGGCCGCGAGCTCGACTGCCGCGGGGACGAGTTCTCGGTTGCGTTCGAACGCGCCGAGGACGCGGTTACGGCGGCGGTCGCCGGCCAGCAGGCGATCGCGCAGCATTCGTGGCCGGAGGAGTCGCCCGTCCGCGTCCGGATGGGCATCCACATGGGCTCGCCGACGCCGGCCGGCTCGAGCTACGTGGGGCTCGACGTCCACCGCACCGCGCGCATCTGCGACGCCGGGCACGGCGGGCAGGTGCTCCTCTCCGCCGAGACGGCGGCCGTGCTCCCCGAGGGTCACACACGCGAGATCGGCCTCTTCGAGCTCCGCGGCCTGCCGCAGCCGGAGCGCCTGTTCCAGCTCGTCGTCGACGGCCTCGCGGCGGAGTTCCCACCGCCGCGCGTCCAGGGCGTAGTGTCGGACGTGCAAGCGATGAGGGTCGTGCTGGCAGAGGACTCGGTGCTGCTCCGCGAGGGGATCGCGCGCCTGCTCGAGGACGAGGGCTTCGAGGTGGTCGGGCAGGCCGGCAGCGCCGACGAGCTGATGCTGAAGGTGCGCTCGTACAAGCCCGACGTCGCGATCGTCGACATCCGGATGCCGCCGACCCAGACCGACGAGGGCCTGCGGGCGGCGCAGGAGATCCGGGAGAAGCACCCGGAGACGACGGTCCTCGTGCTCTCGCAGTACGTCGAGCCCGGATACGCGCTCGAGCTGCTGTCGGAGAGCGCCGAAGGGGTCGGCTACCTGCTCAAGGACCGGGTCGCGAACGTGCCGGAGTTCGTCGCCGCCGTCCGCCGCGTCGCCGAGGGCGGCTCCGCGCTCGACCCCGAGGTGGTCGCGCAGCTCGTCGGTCGCCGCCGGGGCGACGACCCGATCCGCGAGCTGACACCGCGCGAGCGCGAGGTGCTCGAGCTGATGGCCGAGGGCCTGTCGAACGCCGCAATCGCGGAGCGGCTCGTCGTCACAGAGCGCGCGGTCGAGAAGCACGTCACGTCGATCTTCGGGAAGCTCCGCCTCGGCGCCGACGCGGAGCACCACCGGCGCGTGCTCGCCGTGCTCGCCTTCTTGCGCGCTTAGGCCGTGGGCGAGGGGTCGCCGCCCGATCGGCTCACAGAGCGGACGCGGCTTGTCTCTGCCGACCTGGCGTGATCGAGCGGCTCCGAGAGCCCCGCCCGCCGATGTTCCTCCATTCGCGCGTGCTCGAGCCGTAACGCAGGACCGGACCCCCGCCCCGGGGTGGGGGCTGCTCCCCTTTCCCCTGCCGGCAACGCTACCTCGGAACGCTGCGCACGTCTGCGTCGATTTCGTGTCGATTGGCGCCTGACGCCGCCTCTCCGGGCCGCACGGTGCGGGCAGCCGCACCTTCAGACGCGGGCTGCCTCGATTCCCGTGCGGCCGCGTGCCCCGCAGACTCGGAGCACGTCAACCGAAGGAGGGGTCGTGACTCAGACAGCTGCATATTCAGTCCCGCGCACCGCTCCGGTCCCTGCCCTCCGCTCGTTGCGCCGGCGCGTCAAGGGCGCCGTGATCGAGCCGGGCCGGGCCGGCTGGACCACCGCGACGCAGGCCTTCAATCTCACCGTCGTCCAGGAACCGGCCGTCGTCGCTCTGCCGGTGGACGTCCAGGACGTGATCGCGATCGTCGACTTCGCGCGCGAGAACGGCATGCAGGTCACCGCCCAGCGCACCGGGCACAACGCCGAGCCGATGGCGAACGCTCTCGCCGAGACGATCCTCGTCAAGACCGACGCGCTCCAGGGCGTCGAGATCGACGTCGAGCGCAAGATCGCCCGGGTCGCCTCCGGCGTCAAGTGGGGCGGCGTCGTCCCGCAGGCGTCGGATCTCGGCCTCGCCGCGCTGCACGGGTCGACGCCGGACGTCAGCGTCACGGGCTACTCGCTCGGCGGCGGCGTCGGCTGGTACGCGCGCAAGCTCGGCCTGTCGACGAACAGCGTGACCGCGATCGAGCTCGTCACCGCGGACGGCGCCTTCCGCCGCGTCGACCACGACAACGAGCCGGACCTCTTCTGGGCGCTGCGCGGAGGCGGTGGCAACTTCGGCATCGTCACCGCGGTCGAGGTGCAGCTGTTCTCGATCCCCGACATCTACGCGGGCATCCTCTTCTTCCCCTGGGAGCGCGCCTCCGAGGTGCTGCACGCCTGGCTCGAGTGGACGGCGACGGTGCCGGACGAGATGACGTCGGTGGGCCGCCTGCTCCAGTTCCCGCCGATCGAGGAGATCCCGGAGCCAATGCGGGGCAAGAAGTTCGCGATCGTCGAGGGCATCTACATGGGCGACGAGGCGTCCGGCTCCGACCTTCTCCGCCCGCTGCGGGAGCTCGGCCCCGCGATCGACACGTTCGCGGTCGTCCCGCCCGTGGGGCTCGCGGAGCTGCACATGGATCCGCCGGACCCGGTCCCGTACACCGGCGAGGGCCAGATGCTCGCCCAGCTCGACGCCGAGGCGATCGACCGCTTCGTCGCCGCCGCCGGCCCCGGTTCCCCATCGCCCCTGATCTCCGCCGAGATCCGCCACGTCGGCGGCGGTGCGATGTCCCGGCCGCAGCGGCACCACGGCGCGCTGAATACCTTCGACGCCGACTTCCTCACCTTCGGCGTCGGGATGGTGATCGACGAGGCGAGCTACCGGGCCAGCCGGGGCACCCTCGACGAGCTCGACGAGGCCCTTGCCCCGTACGACTCGGGTCGGCAGTACCTGAACTTCACCGAGCGGCCGACCGACCCCGCGCGCTTCTATACGCCGTATGCCTACCGGCGGCTCCGCCAGGTGAAGGCGGCGTACGACCCGACCAACCTGATCCGGGCGAACCACCCCATCCCGCCCGCATAGGCCTGCCGGCGACTCCTCCTCCTCCGCCGGCACACGTCGAACAGGCCCGAAAGGGCCTGTTCGCGTCTCTGCGCCGGTGCGGACAGCCGCACCCCCAGACGCCAGGTGGCTCCATAGTCGCCGCCCCCGCGCCGCGCGAGAGTGCGGCCATGACGGTCGCCCCCCAGAGAAAGGAAGAGCACGCCATGACCAGTCACGCACTCGCCGTCGCACATCCCTTCGCCGAAACCGCCGAGCATCTCTCGCTCGCGCAGGAGACAGTCGTCTCCGCCCGCGACGTGATCCGGCGCTACGGCGAGGGAGACGCGGCGGTCCAGGCGCTCCGCGGTGTCTCGCTCGATGTCGCGAGGGGTCGCCTGACCGCCGTGATGGGGCCCTCGGGCTCCGGCAAGTCGACCCTGATGCACCTGCTCGCCGGCCTCGACCAGGCGACGAGCGGCGAGATCTGGATCGAGGGCACCAACGTCACGAAGCTCAACGACAACGAGCTGACGAAGCTCCGCCGCGAGCACATCGGCTTCGTGTTCCAGTTCTTCAACCTCCTGCCGATGCTGACCGCGGAGGAGAACGTCGTCCTCCCGCTCTCCCTGGCCGGCGAGAAGGTCGACGGGGCGTGGGTCGACGAACTCGTCGCGAAGGTCGGTCTCGGCCAGCGCCGCAGCCACCGCCCGAGCGAGCTCTCCGGCGGCCAGCAGCAGCGCGTCGCGATCGCCCGCGCACTCGTCGGCAAGCCGACCGTGGTCTTCGCCGACGAGCCGACCGGCAACCTCGACTCGAAGACGAGCGAGGAGATCCTCCAGCTCGTCCGCGACTCCGTCGACGAGTACGGCCAGACGACCGTGATGGTCACCCACGACCCGCGGGCGGCCGTGATCGCCGACCGGATCCTGTTCCTCGCCGACGGCCAGATCGTCCGTGACCTCGGCAAGTCCTCCGTCGCCGACGTGATCGCGACGATGGAAGCGGTGAGCCGGTCATGACGTCCGTCGCGCTCAAGGGCCTCGCGGGGCGCAAGCTCCGCACGCTGCTGACAGCGCTCGCGATCGTCCTCGGCGTCGCGATGATCAGCGGCACCTTCGTCCTCACCGACACGATTCACAGCGCCTTCGACCAGATCTTCCGCGGCTCGTACGACAACACCGCCGCGGTGATCTCCGGAAAGAAGGTGACGGACTTCGCGACCGGCGGCAGCCCGACCGTACCGCAGTCGCTGGTCGCCAAGGTGCGAGAGCTGGACGGCGTCGAGTCGGCGACCGGCCAGATCTTCAACCTGAACGACAGCTCCGACTACGGGAAGCTGATCGGCCGCGACGGCAAGGTGATCGGGTCGAGCGGAAACCCGACGTTCGCGTTCGGCCTCGACCCGAGCCGGCCCGACCTGTTGCCGCTCGACATCGCCTCCGGGCACTGGGCGGTCGCGTCCGACGAGGTCGTGATCGACTCGTCGAGCGCGAAGAAGGAGCACTTCGCGGTCGGTGACCGCATCGGCGTCGCCGTTCAGGGCCCGACCCGGTACTTCCGGATCGTCGGCACGGCGAAGTTCGGCTCCGTCGACTCGCTCGGCGGCGCCACCTTCGCGATCTTCAACGTCCCGACCGCGCAGAAGCTGCTGCACAAGGAAGGCCAGTACGACGCGATCCTCGTCTCGTCGAAGCAGGGCGTCAGCCCGGAGAGCTTGACCCGCGAGATCGCGCCGCTGCTGCCCGCGAATGCGCAGGTGGAGACGGGCGAGGAGCAGGCGAAGCAGAACTCGAAGGACATCTCCGAGTTCACCAAGTTCCTGCAGATGTTCCTCCTCGCGTTCGGCGGGATCGCGCTGTTCGTCGGCGCGTTCGTGATCGCGAACACGCTGTCGATCACGGTCTCCCAGCGCACCCGCGAGTTCGCAACGCTGCGCACGCTCGGCGCCTCGCGCCGCCAGCTCCTGCGCTCCGTGCTCCTCGAGGGCTTCGTCACGGGGCTCTTCGCCTCCGTCACCGGGCTCGTGCTCGGGCTCGGGCTGGCGAAGGGGCTCTCCGCGGCGATGAAGGCGCTCGAGCTCGACCTGCCCCAGACCGGGACCGTCTTCGCGACCCGGACGGTCGTCGTCTCGATCCTGCTCGGCGTGATCGGGACGATGCTGGCGACGATCGCGCCCGCCATCCGGGCGACGAGGGTCCCGCCGATCGCGGCCGTCCGCGAGGGTGCGACGCTGCCGAAGGGCCGGATCGCCCGGCACCGGGTGCTCAGCTCCCTGCTCACGGTCGCGGTGTCGGTCGCGCTGCTCGGCTACGGCCTCTTCGCCCCAGGCGTCGGCGCCGGCCCGAGGCTGCTCGCCCTGGCCGTCGGCGTGCTGGCGCTGTTCGTCGGCGTCGCGATGGGCTCGTCGAAGCTCGTCCGGCCGCTCGTCAAGCTGGTCGGCGCCCCGTCGCGCCGGCTCGGCGGGACGGAGGGGGCGCTCGCGAACGAGAACGCGAACCGCAATCCGGCTCGGACGGCGGCAACGGCGGCGGCTCTGATGATCGGGCTGGCGCTGGTCACGGCTGTCGCGACCCTCGGCGCCGGCCTGCGCGAGTCGGATCGCGCGGCGCTCCGGCACCAGGTGGTCGCCGACTACGTCGTCACCTCGCAGAACGGCTGGGATCCGCTGTCGGTCGCGGCCGGCAACGCGGCGGCTGCCGCGCCGGGCGTCGAGCTCGCCTCGGCGGTCCGGAACGAGCAGTCGAAGATCCTCGGCGACGAGGCCCGGGTGGACGGGATCGACCCGTCGACGATCTCGAGCGCGTACCGGTACGACTGGGTGCAGGGCTCGAACGCGACGCTGGCGAGCCTCGGCACCGATGGCGCGATCGTCCGCAAGAAGTTCGCCGACAAGCACCACATCGCGGTCGGCGAGACGATCCGCGTTATGAACCCGGCCGGGCGGCAGTCGTCCTTCGTCGTCCGCGGGATCTACACCCAGCCGAAGTTCGGGTCGATCGACCCGGTCGTGGGCTCGGTCGCGATCTCGCAGCAGGCCTTCGCGAAGACGTTCGACCGGCCGCAGAACGCGTACGTCTTCCTGAACGTGAAGGGCGGCGCGACCGACGGCGAGACGGCGGCGCTCCAGAAGGCGCTGACCGGCTATCCCGAGGCGAAGCTGCACGACCGCCACGGGTGGGTCGAAGAGCGGGCGAAGGGGATCGACAAGCTCCTCGCGCTCCTTTACGTCCTGCTCGCGCTGTCGGTGATCGTCTCGCTGTTTGGGATGGTCAACACGCTCGTCCTCTCGGTGTTCGAGCGGACGCGCGAGATCGGGATGCTGCGGGCCGTCGGGATGTCCCGCCGGCAGACGCGGCGCATGATCACCCACGAGAGCGTGATCACCGCGCTGATCGGGGCCGGGCTGGGACTGCCGCTCGGCGTCTTCCTCGCCGGCCTGATCACCAGGGCGCTCTCCGACCAGGGCGTCTCGTTCACGGTGCCGATCGTCCCACTGATCGCGTTCGCGGTCGTCGCGGTCGTCGCCGGCCTCCTCGCCTCGATCGCCCCGGCCCGCCGCGCGGCGCGGCTGCGGCCACTCGAGGCGCTGAAGTACGAGTAGCGCTCAGTCCGAACGCAGGGCGGGGACGGACCTCATGTCCGTCTCCGCCCTGCGCGGCAGGTAGTGACGCGCCAGCCAGGCCGAGAGCCCGTCCAGGCCCGGGAAGAGGACGCGCTCGGTCACGTTCGCCTGGTCGAGCTTGTCGCGAACCTCCCACTTCAGCTCCGCCGGGATCACCACCTTCCGCCACAGCTTCGGGTGGTCCTCGAGCCACTCGTCGAGCGAGAGGTCGGGGCGCGACGTGAGCGAGAAGAGCGCGTACTGGTTGACGATCCGCTCGTCGAACGACGGCGGCTCGACGAAGAGGACGAAGTCCTCGCCGAAGCGCGCCAGGTCGGGCAGGTCTGGCACCGCGTCGCCGAGAAGCTCGGTGGTGAAGACGATCGCGCCCTCGCCCTCGACGACGCGCCCCCGCAGCGGGTCGGGCAACAGCCGGTGCGCCTGCACGTGGTCGACCATCCAGACGGCTGCGTCGTGGGTCGCGTGCGCCAGGTTGGCGGTTGCGAAGTGGAGCGCGACGTAGGGCGAGAAGGTCCAGTCGAGCAGCCGCGTCGGGAGGCCGTGGTGCTGGCCGAGCGCCAGCCAGTTCCAGGGCGAGTCGACCGGCACCGCGTCGCGGGCGGCGTACTTGCGGAAGTTGCGGACGAGGTGCCGCTCGCGCGTCTCGATCTCGTCACCGAGGCGGGTGAGGGTCGAGGTCAGGCCGCGCGCGGCGTCGCTACAGCCGCGGAACGCGTAGTCGGACCGGTGCAGACCGAGCTCCTCCTGCCACGCATCCGCGAAGAGGGTCTCGTTCAGCTCCGTCCAGCCCGTGACGCGGGTTTCCATGCCGCGAATCGTCCCCGGCATGGCCGGGGCTACACTCAACGCATGGCCAAGGCGCCCGTCCTCGCGCGTGGATTCGAGCTCCCGCTCGAGCCGCGACTGCCGCGCATCGGCTCCGTCGACTCGGTCGCGCTGGAGGAGCGGGCCGCCGGCCTCGCCAAGCGCTCGATCAAGAAGGAGGCGAAGCTCTTCGCGCTCGAGCTGGCGATTCGGATGACCGACCTGACGACGCTCGAGGGGGCGGACACGCCCGGCAAGGTGCACGCGCTCGCGACGAAGGCGGTGCGCCCCGATCCCACGGATCCGTCGATCCCGTCCTGCGCCGCGCTCTGCGTCTATCCGAACCTCGTGCCGACCGCCGCTGCGAGACTGCGCGGGACGGGCGTGAAGGTCGCATCTGTCGCGACGGCATTCCCGTCCGGTCAGTCACCGATCGACGTGAAGGTGCGGGAGACCCAGGAGGTCGTCGAGATGGGCGCCGACGAGGTCGACATGGTGATCGACCGCGGCGCCTTCCTCTCCGGGCGCTATGCGAAGGTCTACGACGAGATCGTCCAGGTCAAGCAGGCGTGCGGCGAGGCTCACCTGAAGGTGATCCTCGAGGTCGCGGAGCTCGGCACCTACGACAACGTGCGGCGGGCGAGCCTGCTGGCGATGGCGGCGGGGGCGGACTTCATCAAGACCTCGACCGGGAAGCTCTCGGGTGCGGCGACGCTGCCGGTCACGCTCTGCATGCTCGAAGCGATCCGCGACGTGCACGAGGAGACGGGCCGGATGGTCGGGATGAAGCCGGCCGGCGGCATCCGCCAGGCGAAGCAGGCTGTGCAGTACCTGGTGCAGCTCTACGAGACGCTCGGCCCCGACTGGCTGACACCCGATCTGTACCGGATCGGGGCGTCGACGCTGCTGAACGACGTGCTGATGCAGATCCGCAAGGAGCGCACGGGCCGCTACCAGAGCCCGGACTACTTCACGGTTGACTGAGCTCGAAAAACAGCGCTCGTCGGTTCCCGTCCCCTCGGGGTGGGAGTACGCGCCGGCGCCCGAGTCGCGCGACATCGTCCGGATCGAGGAGCGCTACGGCCATTTCGTCGGCGGCGAATGGCTGGAGCCGCGCGAGACGTACACGACCGTCGCCCCGGCGTCGGAGGAACCGCTCGCCGAGGTGGGACAGGCGACGCCCGAAGAGGTGCGCGCGGCCGTCGGGGCCGCGCGGGACGCATTCTCGAACGGCTGGTCGGAGCTGTCGGGGTCGGAGCGCGCGAAGTACCTGTTCCGGATCGCGCGCATCCTCCAGGAGCGGTCGCGCGAGTTCGCGGTGCTGGAGTCGCTGAACGGCGGCAAGCCGATCAAGGAGTCTCGCGACGTCGACCTGCCGCTGGCGGCCGCCCACTTCTTCTACTACGCCGGCTGGGCCGACAAGCTCGAGTACGCGTTCCCGAACCGGCGGCCGCAGCCGGTCGGGGTCGCGGGGCAGATCATCCCGTGGAACGTCCCGCTGCTGATGCTGGCGTGGAAGATCGCGCCCGCGCTCGCGTGCGGCAACACGGTCGTGCTGAAGCCCGCGGAGACGACGCCGCTGACGGCGCTGCTCTTCTGCGACGTCGTCCGCCAGGCGGAGCTGCCGCCGGGCGTCGTGAACATCGTCACCGGCGACGGTCGGACCGGCGTCGAGATCGTCAAGGGCGACGTCGACAAGGTCGCGTTCACCGGCTCGACGGAGGTGGGGAAGGCGATCCAGCGCGAGCTCGCCGGGACCGGGAAGCGCCTGACGCTCGAGCTCGGCGGCAAGGCGGCGAACATCATCTTCGACGACTGCGCGCTCGACCAGGCGGTCGAGGGGATCGTCAACGGGATCTACTTCAACCAGGGCCACGTCTGCTGCGCCGGCTCGCGACTCTTCGTCCAGGAGTCGATCTACGAGGATGTCGTCAAGAAGCTGAAGCGCCGGATGGCGACGTTGCGCGTCGGCGACCCGCTCGACAAGAACACCGACGTGGGCGCGATCAACTCGCGGCAGCAGCTGGAGAAGATCCAGGAGCTCGTCGCGAGCGGGGAGGAGGAGGGCGCCGAGATCTACCAGCCGCCGTGTCGGCTCCCGGAGCGCGGGTACTGGTTCGTGCCCACAGTCTTCACGGACGTGGCGCAGAGCTACCGGATCGCGCAGGAAGAGATCTTCGGGCCCGTGCTGTCCGTTCTGACGTTCCGGACGCCGGCCGAGGCGGTCGAGAAGGCGAACAACACGCCGTACGGGCTGTCCGCCGGTGTGTGGACGGAGAAGGGATCGCGGATCCTCTGGATGGCGGAGCGGCTGCGCGCCGGAGTGATCTGGGCGAACACGTACAACCGCTTCGACCCCGCCTCGCCGTTCGGCGGCTACCGGGAATCGGGCTTCGGGCGCGAGGGCGGACGCCACGGCCTCGAGCCGTATCTGGAGTTCTCCCCGTGAGCAGCGCTGCACACGCACGACGGTTGGCGCGGTTTCGGCGCCGTCCGGTCACACACGCGGCACAGATTCCCGAATACGATCGCAGTGGGGAGGAGGCCGGGTACACCCAGCGCGGCCGAACAGGACAAGGCCGCGGCGGACCCGACGGGAGAGGACACGAGCGATGAGCCGCCTCCCGGTCAAGAAGACCTACAAGCTCTACCTCGGCGGGGCGTTTCCGCGCTCCGAGTCTGGTCGGACGTACCTCGCCGAAGGCCAGAACGTCGCTCGGGCCTCGCGGAAAGACCTCCGCGACGCCGTCCGCGCCGCCCGCGCGGCCCAGCCCGGCTGGGCCGGCGCGACCGCCTACAACCGCGGGCAGGTGATCTACCGCATCGCGGAGACGATGGAATCGCGCCGCACAGACCTCGCTGCCCGCTGCTCCGGCGAGGCGGAGGTCGACCGCTCGATCGACCGCTTCGTCTGGTACGCGGGGTGGGCCGACAAGCTCGCGCAGGTGCTCGGCGGGACGAACCCGGTTGCCGGGCCGTACTTCAACTTCACGATCCCGGAGCCGACGGGTGTGGTCGGCATCCTCGCGCCGGACGAGCCCGCGCTGGAAGGCCTCGTCTCGAGGCTCGCCCCTGCGATCGTCGGCGGGAACGCCACCGTCGTCGTCGCCTCGGAGCAGCACCCGCTCGCGGCGATCGAGCTTGCCGAGGCGCTCGCGACCTCGGACGTCCCCGGCGGCGTCGTCAACATCCTCACCGGGCAGCGAGGAGAGCTCGCGCCGTGGCTCGCCGGCCACATGGACGTGAACGCGCTCGACGTCACCGGCGCCGACGGCGCCACGCCCGAGCTCGAGCGCCTGGCGGCCGAGAACGTCAAGCGGGTGGTCCGCGGCACCCCGGACGACCAGAGCCCCTGGGAGATTGCCGCCTTCCTCGAGCTGAAGACGGTCTGGCATCCGATCGGAACCTGACACCAACTACCATCTCCGCCCAGTGACCGGCGGGCGACGTCTCAGCCAGGCCATCTCCGAAGGCGACGGAATCTCCGTGATTGCCGTCGTGCGAGACGCCGCGGGGGCGCGCGCGGCGGAGGAGGACGGCGCCGAGGGGCTGGCGGTGCTCGCCGGCGTCGAGGGAATCCGGGACGCGACCGGCCTGCCGATCTTCTTCCGAGTCGACGCTTCGCCGGACCAGGCGCAGGCCGCTGGCGCCGACGCGTGTCTCGTAGTCGTCGAAGACAACGAAGACGAGGACCGGCTCGAGGCGATCCAGGCTCGTTCGGTGGAGCTCGGGCTCGAGCTCGTCGTCGACGTGCACGACGAGGACTCGCTGGCGCTGTCGCTCGAGCGCATCGACCCGGAGATCTTCCTGCTCTCACCACGCGAGGCGGACGACGACGAGACGCACCTCGAGCGGATCCTCGACCTGCTGCCCGACGTGCCTGCCGGGAAGCTCGCGATCGCCGATTTACAGGCGTCGACGCGCGACGACGTGGTCGCGCTCGAGCGGGCGGGCGTCGACGCGGTCATGATCGGCTCGGCCGACGTCGCCCACCTCGTCGGTGGCGCGCCGCCTTCCGTTTAGCCTCGCCGCGATCCTCGCGCTCGCGGCGGCGCTTCGTCTCGTCGGGATCGAGTACGGCCTGCCGTTCGGCGGCTTGCTCAACCCCGACGAGCCGAACATCGTGCGGCGGGCGTTCGGGTTCGTCCACGGCGCGGGGCTCGACCCGCACTGGTTCGACTATCCGACGCTCGTTCTCTATGTGCTCTCGCCGTTCCAGGCCTGGCAGGCCGAGCCGTCGTACCTGGCTGCGCGCGTCGTCGTCGCCGTCTTCGGTATCGGTGCGGTCGCGGCCGCCTGGTGGCTGGGCCGCACCGCGTACGGGCAGACGGCGGGGCTCGTCGCCGCGGCGGCGGTCGCGGTCGAGACGACCGGAGTTGCGTACTCGCACATGGCCGTCACCGACGTGCCGATGACGGCGCTCGTGGCGGTGTCGTTGGCGCTCGCGGTCGGTGGCCGGCTCGAGTGGGCAGGCGTCGCCGCCGGTCTTGCGGCGGGCGCGAAGTACCCCGCCGTCATCCTGCTCGCCCCGCTCCTCGTCGCGGGCTGGCGACGGTGGCGGCGCCTCGCCGCCGCGCTCGCCCTCGGTGTCGGCGCCTTTCTCGCGACCAGCCCCTACCTCCTCGTCCATCCGCACCAGGCGTGGGACGACGCGACGCGGGTGCAGCGGCTGGCGCGCGAAGGCTGGCTCGGCTTCGAGCACGACTCCTTCGCGCTGTTCGCCTTCACCGGGAAGCTGTGGGACGGCCTCGGACCGGCCCTCGTCGTCGCCGTTCTCGGGCTCGTGCTCGCGCTTCGGCGCCGCAGCCGCGCCGACCTGATCCTCGCCGCGTTCGTGCTCGTCTACTTCGCCGACCTGCTCACGCTGCGCGCGCACTTCGACCGCTACGTGCTGCCCCTCGTTCCGGCGCTGGCCGCGCTCGCCGGCCGGCAGCGCTTCCTCGCCCCGGCGACGCTCGGGCTGCTCGTCGTCCCGCTCGTCTGGGCGATCGGGGACGACGTCCGCCTCACGCGAACCGACACACGGGCGGTCGCCGAGAGCTGGATCGTCGCGCACGTGCCGCCCGGCTCGCGGGTCGCCGCCGAGTCGTCGACGCCGCCGCTCGACCGCTACCGCGTCGTCGGCCTCGCGCTACCGGGGCCGGGCCGGCCGTTCGACCCCGATCGCGACCTCGCCCGGCTTCGCGCCGAGGGAGTGGAGTACGCCCTGGTCACGGGCGCCGTCGCCGACCGCGTGCTGGCCGCCCGCGACCGCTACCCGCGAGAGGCCGGCTTCTACGACGACCTGCAAGCGCGGGCAAAGCGGGTCTACCATGTCGATCCGGGGCACGGGCTCGCCGGGCCCTGGGTCTCCCTCTACCGGCTGTGAGAAAGACGCTCCTGATCATCCCGCTGGTCGCGCTGGCGCTCGTCGCGTCCGGAAGCTCGTCCGCGGAACCCGCCCGCGTCGTCACCGCGGCCGGCCCGGCTTGCCCGAAGGCGTGGCAGACGAGCTGGCAGAAGCTCGCGAACCGCATCAAGGCGCCCGTGTACTGCCCGAGCTGGCTTCCCGACCCGCTCACGGGGCAGATCGGCGGTCGCTGGAACAACATCGACTCCGTCAGCAAGGACCGCAGCTACCTGATCGGCTTCGTCTGGCAGGAGCTGGGCCAGGAGATCCACATCAACCTGCGCGGCTACCCCGGCGTCACGAAGATCCCGACCTGCCGCTCGATCGAGCTCGTCGGAGGGAAGAAGCACGAGAAGGCGATCCCCTGCTTCGCAGACTCCCGCGGGGAGAAGACGATCGCCGGCCTCCGCGTGACGATGTACACGGTCAACCAGGACGCCGACCAGTGGCACGTCCTCTACGCGTGGCGGCACAACGGGTCGCTGTACACGCTCAGCCAGCACGTTGCGCCGCCGTTGACGTTCCCGATGGTGATCCGGGACCTGAACAAGACGCTCGGTTCGCTCGTTCTCGTCCGGCCCGCCTGACGTGCGCCTGACCCGACGGCAACTTCTCGCCGGCGGAGCGGCCGCCGGGCTCGCGGCCGGCGGCATCTACGAGCTCGTCGACCGCCTGAGCGATACGCCCAAGCGGCCTGCCGGCGCGGCGCTGCCCGAGGAGCAGCACATCCTGGGCGGCGTCCGGATCGTCCGTGACAACGGCGTCGAGGTGGTCGTCCCGCCACTCCACCACCAGCTCGTCACCGCCCGCGTCAAGGGAGGTGGCACGAAGAACGAGCTCAGCGAGGCCCAGGCCGGGCTCGAGGGTGCGCTGCGCGGGCTCGAGCGCCGGTACGAGCCGACGCCGGCAGGTCTCGGGGTCACCGTCGCCTGGGGCCTCCCGTACTTCCGCCGCTTCGTGCCGAAGCTCGCCGAGGAGCACATCCCGGTCGACCTGCGCGCCTCCAGGTCGCGAGCGAAGCCCGTGCGGGTCCTCCTCGACGCGCGGCGGTTCCCGAGCGATCCGGAGGAGACGATCCTGGAGCAGAACGACGTCGCGGTGCTCCTGCGGAGCGATCGGCTGGCCCATATCTCCGCCGGCGCGAAGGCGCTCCTCGACGAGCTTGGGCTCTTCGAGGTGACGAGCATCCGCAGGGGGTTCGCCGGCGGCGGGTTCGACGGCGGCCCGGGACTGCCGAAGCAGATGGCGGTCGCGGCCCAGGTGCCGGGCTCGTTCCTGATCCCGGACGGGTCGGAGCTCTTCCTCGGCTTCACCTCGACTCAGAAGGCGGGGCTCGGCCCCGAGAAGATCGCCAACGTCGAGGAGCTCGGCTACAGCGCGGGCGGCTACTTCGCTCGGGGCACGCATCTCGCCGTCTCGCACATCACCGAAGACCTCGAGGCGTGGTACGTCAACTTCCCGCACGACGAGCGAGTCGCGACGGTGTTCAGGCCCGGGCTCGACGTGAAGGAGAGCGTCCTCACCGTGCCCCAGGGGCCCGACGACGTCGTCGACGCCGCGCGCGTGAAGCGGGACTTCGGCCGGTCGAAGCAGATCGGCCACTCCGCGGCGCTGCAGACGGTGTCGCGGCTGGCGACGACGGCGGTCGGGACGAGCGGCGCCATCTACGGGCCCGGAACTGCGATCCCGCACCGGGCCGACTTCAACACGCTCGACAACCCGTTCTTCTGGAGCGCCGACCGGGCGCGCGACGGGATGAGCGATACACCCGCTGCGGGCGTCCACTTCGTCGTCTTCAACCCGTCCAGCGACGACTTCAATCGCGGCCGGCTGGCGATGGACGGCGTGCTCCCCGACGGGACGAAGCTGCCGTTCCATCCTCGCGACCGCGGGCAGGGGTTCAACTCGATCCTGCGGACGACCCACCGCCAGAACTTCCTCGTTCCGCCGCGGCGGCACCGGTCGTTCCCGCTCGTCGAGCTGCTCGTGTGATCCGCCGCGCGCGGCCGGAAGACGCGGAGGCGGTCGTCCGCAGCTTCCGGGAGTCGCGCGCGGAGGCGATGCCGTGGCTGCCGGTCGTGCACACGGCGGAGGAGGAGATCGCGTTCTTCCGGCGCGCGCTCGCCGGCGAGGCGTTCGTGTACGAGGTCGACGGCGCACCGGCCGGGTTCGCGATCCTTCGGGACGACGAGCTGACCGCGCTCTACGTCGCGCCGGAGTCGCAGCGCGAGGGCGTCGGTTGGGCACTGTTCCGCTGCGCGCAGGAGGCGAGGCCCGGCGGTTTCTCCTTCTGGGTGTTCCGCGACAACACGCGCGCCCGCCGCTTCTACGAGTCCCACGGCGCGCAGCTCCTCTACGAGACCGACGGCGCCGCCAACGAGGAGCGAACGCCGGATGCGCGCTACGAGTGGCGGCCTACTCCCGCAGCAGCGGGAGCGTGAGGCAGGTCGGCCCGCCTTCGCCTTTCGTCAGCTCCTCGGCCGGGTAGACGAGCACCTCCGCGCCGGCCGCCTCGAGGCGCCGGCGCGTCTCGCGGTTGTGCTCCGGGAGGAGCGCGACACCGGGTGCGAGCGCGAGCGCGTTCGGGCCGAGGGTCTCGAACTCCTCGTCCGGAACCTCGACGATCCGGATGTCTCGCTCCTCGAGCAGCTGGACGAGCCGCACAGGGAGGAGGGGCGGGTACGCGACCGCGAGATCGTCGGCGACGAGGCTGAACAGCGACAGCAGGTGCAGGCACGGCCCCGGGCCGTGGAGGTGCGGGAGGTCGAACACGAGCATCTCGATGCCGAGCAGCCGCTCGACCGTCCAGATCCCGTCCGAGTCGGTCCGGTAGCTCCGGCCCGCGCAGAGGGTCGAGCGGTCGAGCCAGAAGAAGTCGCCGCCCTCCGCGGTCGCGGGGCCGTCGACGCGCGCGGCGACCGGCACGCCTGCTGCCGCCAGCTCGACTGCGAGCTGTTCGACCTCTTCGAGCCGCTCCGGCTTCCCCGGGCGTAGCAGGACGGCGCCCGCGTCGGCGACGAGTGCCGGATCGAACGGGTAGATCGCGTCGAGCGTCGTCGGCTCGGCGGCGACGACCTCGGCGCCTGCCGACTCGAGGATCGCGCAGAACCGCTCGTGCTCGGCCGCGAGCCGAGCCGGATCGGGGGCCGCACGCCAGCGGTACTCCCGCCAGCTGGAGCAATCGGCGGGCGGTCGCCGCACGAGCACGCGGCGCAGCGGCGCGGTCGCGCTCTGCCCGCCGTGCGGACGATCAGCCAAAGAAGGCGCGGGCGACCTCGTACCGGTCGGGCGGCACCGTCTTCAGCTCCGCAGTCGCCTCCGCCAGCGAGACGTCGACGATCGAGTCGCCGTGCAGCGCCGCCATCCGGCCGAACTTGCCCTCGTGCACGAGGTCGGCCGCCTTCAGGCCGTACCGGGTCGCGAGGATCCGGTCGCGCGCGGTCGGCGAGCCGCCGCGTTGCACGTGGCCGAGCACCGTCACGCGCGTCTCGAATCCCGTCCGCTCCTCGATCTCGCGCGCGAGCTGCTCTCCGACGCCGCCCAGCCGGACGTGCCCGAACTGGTCGACCGGCGCCCCCTGCGTGACCTCGCGCTGCTCGCCCGACTCGAACGTGAGCTTGTAGCCTTCGCTGACAACAACGATCGAGAAGTCCTTGCCGCGCTCGTGACGGGTGCGCAGCCGGTCGCAGGCTTCCTCGACGCTGATCGGCTGCTCCGGGATCAGGATCACGTCGGCCCCGCCGGCGATCCCGCTCATCACCGCGATCCAGCCGGTGTGCCGGCCCATCACCTCGACGACCATCACGCGGTTGTGCGACTCGGCCGTCGTGTGCAGGCGGTCGATCGCCTCGGTGCAGATCGCCACCGCCGTGTCGAAGCCGAAGGTGTAGTCGGTCGCAGCGAGGTCGTTGTCGATCGTCTTCGGGACGCCGACGACGGGCAGCTCTTCCTCCTCCCAGAGCCGGGCCGCGACCCCCAGCGTGTCCTCGCCGCCGACCGCGACCAGCGCGTCCAGGCCCGCCTCCGCGAAGTTCCGGAGGACGTGCTCGACCCCGCCGTCGAGCTTGTACGGGTTCGTCCTCGACGTGCCGAGGATCGTCCCGCCGCGCGGGAGCAGCCCGCTCGTCTCGCGGGCGGTCAGGGTGGCCAGGTCGCCCTCGACGAGACCGCGCCACCCGTCCTGCACGCCGACGACCTCGTAGCGGCGGTCGAAGGACCGGCGGGCCACCGCGCGGATCACGGCATTCAGGCCGGGGCAGTCGCCGCCGCCGGTGAGAATGCCGACCCGCTTCATCGCGGGTGAGTCTATGCGCCGGGTCGTGATGGCAAAGTGCCGCCGTGGCGACGATGAAAGACCTCGACGAGCTGGCCATGGCCATGCCGCAGACGACGAAGGAGGTGTCGGAGGACGGCCGGCCCGCGTACCTCGTCCACGGCAAGCGCTACTGCCTCCAGCGGAGCCGGCGGCCCGACGCCGTCGACCCGGAGACGGGCGAGCGGCTCGACGACGTGCTGATGTTCCGCGTCGAGGACCTCGACGTGAAGGAGCTGATGGTCGGCGACGAGCGCGGGCTGTTCTTCACGACGCCGCACTTCGACGGCTACCCGGCGGTCCTGATCCGGGTCCCGCATCTGGCGCAGCTCGACCGCGAGGAGCTCCAGGACGTGGTCGCGGAGGCGTGGCTGACGCGGGCCCAGAAGCGCGTCGCGAAGGCGTGGCTCGCCGAGCACGGCGAGCCGTAGGCCGAACGATGGTATGCTGGCATACGTGAAGCGGACGACGGTGAAGATCAGCGACGAGCTCGACGCACGGCTTCGTCACGAGGCGGAGCGCTGCGGTCGAACCGTCTCGCAGCTGACTCGAGAGGCGCTCGAGCAATACCTAGGCGTGCGCGCCCGCCGGTCGCTCGGAGCGGTCGGCGCGGGTAGGAGCGGAGCGGGCGATATCTCCGAGCGAATCGAGGAGATTCTCGCGAACGAGGTCGAGGCGCGACGCTAGTCGTCGATTCGGGCCCGCTGTACGCATACGTCGACGCCGACGATCGGCATCACGCGGCATGCCGTGAACTGCTTGAGACTCATCCGGGGCCACTGGTCGTTCCGGTCCTGACGATCACGGAAGTCTCATACCTCGTGGGATCGCGACTCGGCGCTGTCGCAGAAGTCCGCTTCCTCGGCGACTTGGCAAGCGGCGTGTTCAAGATCGAGCCGGTTCGCCCGAGCGAGTGGCTCCGCGTAGCGGAGCTTGCGTGGCAATACCGCGACCTTCCGCTCGGGACGGTTGACGCGTCTGTGGTCGCAGCGGCTGAACGTCTCGCAGCGACGACCCTTGCGACACTCGACCACCGCCACTTCACGGTCGTGCGGCCGCGCCACGCCCTCGCGCTGACCCTGCTGCCCTGACGGCGATCGAGGACGGACGCAGGCGAATGCTCTCGCGACGGTGGGCGGGCGAACTCGGATTGTCAATGCGGCGGGTGGGACTCGAACCCACACGTCCCTTGCGGGACAATCGGTTTTGAGCCGATCGCGTCAACCAATTGCGCCACCGCCGCGGGCCTCCAAATTCTAGAGCGGGCACCGCGCCGATCGGGCGGCCGCTCCCCTCGTAAAGTCGCTGCAACCGGTCTAAGCTTGCCGTTCCCGTGGCGACTCAGACCGCCGACGAAGCCCTTCCCAAGCTCCGGCGCTCGTACCGACCGGCGCCGCTCCAGACGCTCTCCTTCGTCTTCATCGGGCTGCTCGGCGTCTGGCTGATCGGGAACCTGATCAAGAACCCGTCGCACTGGTTCGACCTCTTCCTCGTCGGGCTGACGCTCGGGATGGTCTACGCGCTGATCGCGCTCGGCTACTCGCTCGTCTACGGGATCCTGGAGCTGATCAACTTCGCCCACGGCGACGTCTTCATGCTCGGCGCGATGATGACGACGACGCTCGTCGGGGTCTTCGGCCTCGGCCTCCAAGGCAACGTCCTCGCCTGGATCCTCCCGATGCTGGTCATCACGGCGGCGTTCACGGGCGTGATGAACACGTTCATCGAGATCGTCGCCTACCGGCCCCTGCGCGGGGCGCCGCGGCTGGCCCCGCTGATCACCGCGATCGGCGTCTCCTTCATCCTGCAGACGGTCGGGCTCGTCTGGAAGGGGCCGGCGCCGGTCTCCATCCGTGACGACGTCCTTCCCCGCGGAAAGATCTTCCACCTCGGCGACGCCGACTTCGGCTGGAACCAGCTGATCATCTTCGTCGTCACGATCCCGACCCTGATCCTGCTCGTCTGGCTCGTGCAGAAGACCAAGCAGGGAAAGGCGATGCGGGCGGTCGCGCAGGACAAGGACGCGGCGGCGATGATGGGCATCGACGTCAACCGGACGATCTCGTTCACGTTTCTGATCGCCGGCCTCCTTGCCGGCTTCGCGGCCGTCCTCTACGCGCTGTTCGTGACGAACGTCCAGTTCGACACCGGCTTCCGCCTCGGCCTCTTCGCCTTCACCGCCGCGGTCCTCGGGGGCATCGGCAACCTGCCCGGCGCGGTGCTCGGCGCGGTCTGCATCGGGCTGATCGAGCAGTTCAACAACGGTCTCACCTGGCACACGCCCGGCACCGACTGGACCAACTCGCTGATCTTCGCGATCCTGATCCTGATCCTCGTCTTCCGTCCCGAAGGCCTCCTCGGCGAGCGGACGCCGGAGGGCGGCTAGTGGCAGCGGCCCGCAGCAGCCCGCTCGTCCAGGCCGCCGGCATCTGGCATCGCCGGCGCGAGCTCGGTGCGCTGTGGTGGCGCGCGCTCGGCGCCGCCGGACTCTCCCGCGAGCGGTACCGCTCGCTGCCGCACTGGCAGCAGCGCGCTGCGAAGGTCGCGCTCGCCGGCGTGATCCTGTTCCTGGTCGTGATCGTGATCAGGGTGCTCGAGCGCTCCTTCGGCGAGGTGTCGGGCGTCACGATCGTCACCTTCGACGGCTCGGCCTACCTCGCATTCGCGATCGTCGCGCTGCTGATCGTGCCCGAGTGGAAGGCGCTGCCCGCGTTGCCGCTGCGCTTCGCCTGGCCCGCCGCTGCTGCGATCGCCACGGTTGTCGGCGTCGTCATCGCGCTCGTCACCGACAACACGCGGAACGGCGTCGTCTCCTCGATCGGCTCGGTGCTTGCCCTGGGGGCTCCGCCCTGGCTCGCGGCCGGTTCTGCACGCCAGCCGACGCCTGTGCTGGAGCGGCAGCTGGCGGTCGGCCGGAAGGTCGTGCCGCTGGCCGTGCTCGCGCTCGCGATCACGTTCCCGTACTGGTGGAACCACATCTTCACGATCCCGATCTTCGGCGAGTTCCCGTCCGTCGAGACCGCGGTCGTGATGCTCGTCTACATCATGATGGCCGTCGGCCTCAACATCGTCGTCGGCTACGCCGGTCTGCTCGACCTCGGGTACGTCGCGTTCTACGCGATGGGCGCCTACACCGCGGCGTGGTTCGCGTCGAACCAGTTCGCGAACAGGGACCTGAAGTTCGGGTCCGTCGGCGTCTTCCCCGGCGTCACCGGCATCCACGTCTCGATCTGGCTGCTCCTGATCCTCGCCGGCGTCTTCACCGCGTTGGTCGGCGTGATCATCGGGTTACCCACGCTCCGGCTGCGCGGCGACTACCTCGCGATCGTGACGCTCGGCTTCGGCGAGATCATGCCGCAGGTCGCCCGGAACGGAAACGACCTCTTCAACACGGGCTTCAACCTGACGGGCGGCCCGCAGGGGATCACGCCGATCGACTCGCCGGGGTTCGGGAACAAGCTGTCGGACTGGACGGGCGGGTTCCTGCCGAGCAACTACCTCACCCATCCACAGGGGGCGAACGTCTTCTACTGGACCGGCCTCCTGCTCCTCCTCTTCACGATCTTCTGCTCGATCCGGCTGCGGGACTCGCGGCTCGGCCGCGCGTGGATCGCGCTCCGCGAGGACGAGGTGGCCGCCTCGGCGATGGGCGTTCCGCTGATGCGCACCAAGACCTGGGCCTACGCCGCCGGCGCGTTCTTCGGCGGCATCGCCGGCGCGTACTTCGCCGCGTTCAAGAGCTCGACCTTCCCGCAGGACTTCTTCTTCAACATCTCGGTGTTCATCCTCTGCATGGTCATCCTGGGCGGGATGGGCAACGTCTGGGGCGTGATCCTCGGCGCCGCCTTCCTCGCCTATCTCAACCAGGAGGGACTTGCGAACACCGGCGCCTGGCTGAACGCCCACTTCGGCACGCACATCGACGTGCCGCAGTACTCGGGCGGGATCTACGGCGTGATCATCGTCCTCGTCATGCTCCTCCGACCGCAGGGCCTGCTCCCGAGCGCGCGCCGCAAACGCGAGCTCGAGCTCGGCACGCACGACGAGCCTGCGTACGACGTGGTCCACTGATGGCCGATCTGCTCGTCGCGAGCCAGATGCGGAAGGAGTTCGGCGGCCTCGTCGCCGTCGCCGACGTCGACTTCACGATCCCGGAGGGCGCGATCGTCAGCCTGATCGGCCCGAACGGCGCCGGCAAGACGACCTTCTTCAACATGATCACCGGCGTCTACAAGCCGACGACCGGGTCGGTCACGTTCGACGGCCAGGAGATCACCGGGAAGCCGCCGCACGCCGTGACCGAACGCGGGATCGGGCGGACGTTCCAGAACATCCGCCTCTTCCAGGACATGACCTCGCTCGAGAACGTGCTCGTCGGGATGCACGCCCGGCTGCGGGGCGGGATTGCCGGCAGCATCCTCGGGACGCGGCGCGTCAAGCACGAGGAGGCCGAGGCGCGCGAGCGCGCGCTCGAGCTGCTCGAGTACTGCTCCTTGAAGGGCCGCGAGAACGACTATGCGCGCAACCTGCCCTACGGCGACCAGCGTCGCCTCGAGGTCGCGCGTGCTCTCGCGACGGAGCCGAAGCTGCTCCTCCTCGATGAGCCGACCGCCGGGATGAACCCGCAGGAGACCGCCGACTTCACCGCGTTCGTCCAGGAGCTCCGGAGCGAGCGCGGGCTGACGGTGCTGATGATCGAGCACGACATGCGCGTCGTGATGGGCGTCTCCGACCGCGTCACGGTCCTCGACTACGGCCAGAAGATCGCCGAAGGCACGCCCAAGGACGTCCAGCGCGACCCGCGCGTGATCGAGGCCTACCTCGGAACGGCGGCCGTCGCTTGAGTACCGCGGAAGGCAACGGCACGGTCCTCGAGCTCCAGGACGTCCATACCTACTACGGGGCGATCCACGCGCTGAAGGGCGTCTCGCTCGAGGTGCTCGACGGCGAGATCGTCACGCTCCTCGGCGCGAACGGCGCCGGCAAGTCGACGACGCTGCGGTCGATCAACGGGCTGAACCACCCGCGGCGCGGACGGATCCGGTTCCGCGGCGACGACATCACCTTCTCGGCGCCCCACGACATCGTCGAGCGGGGCGTCGCCCAGTCGCCCGAGGGACGCAAGCTCTTCCCGCGGATGACGGTGCTCGAGAACCTCGAGATGGGCGCATTCCAGCGAAAGGACAAGTCCGGGCTGCGTGCCGACCTCGAGCGCGTGTTCACGCTCTTCCCCCGCCTGGCCGAGCGGAAGTCGCAGAAGGCGGGAACGATGTCCGGCGGAGAGCAGCAGATGTGCGCGATCGGCCGTGCGCTGATGGCGCACCCGAAGCTGCTCCTGCTCGACGAGCCGTCGATGGGCCTTGCGCCGATCTTCGTCGAGAAGATCTTCGAGATCATCATCGAGATCAACAAGCAGGGCACACCGATCCTGCTCGTCGAGCAGAACGCGCTGATGGCCCTCGACGTCGCGAACCGCGGCTACGTGCTCGAGACCGGCCGGATCGCGCTCGCCGACGACGCGAAGGCCTTGCGCCAGAACGAGCAGGTGCGGAAGACGTATCTGGGGGAGGAATGAGAGCCGCGGACGCGGCTCACGCCGTCCCGACCGTGACGGGGAAGTAGGGCGGCGAGAGGAGAAAGCCGATCCGCGCGCTCCCGCCGGCGAGCCCGCGGGCCATATCCAGCGCGGCGGCGACGCCGTGGGTCGGGACGAAGCCGAGCTGGCGCGCCGCGACCGCGTCGCGGCAGCCGGCGACGAGAACCGCGCCGAGCCGGTCGAGTGCCGGCTTGCATGCCTCCCAGTCCGCGAACGGCAGCCGGGGATGCGACGTGCGGCCGGCGCGGTACGCGTCGATCGCGCGCGGCTCGGAGGCGGCGCTCTCCTCCGCGGCGGCAAGCGTCTCGGGCTCCCGCCCCGTCCGGGTCGTCTGGAAGAAGGTGCGGTACGGCTGCTGCGTCGGGTGCGGGAAGCGGCGACGGAACGAGTTGACGAGGACCGCCGTCCCGCCCTCGCGCACGGGGAAGGTGTTCCGCCAGAGCCGCAGGGCGTAGGCGAGCCCGAGATAGGCGGCGAGCAGCGCGTTCGGCCGCTCGCGTGGGAGGAACGGCGTCGTCCGCGGGACGCCGATGCAGAGGACGTCGAGCGGCTCGTCCAGCGACGCGGACTGCGTGTCGACCTTGCGCAGGAGCGCCTCGGCGTGCGCCCCCGATGGCGGGCCGGCGAAGGCCGCGGACGCCGAGATCTCGAGCGGCAGCCCACTGAGGGTGCGCACGCGCAGCGCGCCGGGGAGCAGCGCAAACGCCCGCGCGAGACGCGACCGGGCGATTCGCTCCACGGACTCGGGCTCGTAGGGATAGCCGCGGACGGCGCCGGAGATCCTCGGCAGGTCGAGCGTCAGGGACGCGCCGATCACCGGCACGCGAGCTGCCACTGCCCGTTCGAGCGCGAGGGCGAGGTCCCACCCCGGTGCGAGGCGCGTCTCGAGGAGCGAGTCGGCCGTCGCTGCGCGGGCCGTGTCGGATCCGGCCGCGGCAAGAAAGGCCCCGGGCCCTCCGTGCAGCACCGTCTGGGCAGCGGTGATCGCGACCACGGCGTCCGCCTGCACGAGGGCGGGGTGGACGCGGAGCGCCGCGCCGCGGTGCTCGCCGACGCCGACGAGGTCCGGCGCCTCCGCGTCGTGCACCTCGACCGCGCCGTGGAACCGGAGCGCGAACTCGGGAGTGACGAGGCTCTCGACCGCCTTCCGGCCGGGGCGCCGTGCCAGGCCGGCGGCGACCAGGATCGTCTGGCGCGACGTGGGCACGCCGACGCGCTCGAGCTCGTCCGAGGCCGCGACGAGCGCCGCCTGCCGCGGGTCTCTCGCGGTTCCCGGAATCGGGAGGGCGGGGGGCTCGACGAGGATGGTGACACGCCCGCCGCGCGTCACGAGCGCATCCATCGGATCGCCAGCGAGCGGGAAGCGGAGGGCGTCGCGGACGGCCGCGCCGACGTCGGCGATCGGCTCGTCCGGCGGCGCCGGCGGCGCGACCACGACTGCGTCGTCGTCCGCGCTCGCGACGACCAGCCGCGAGCCGTACAGGAGCGGGACTCGCTGCACTACGGAATCGAGCGGTAGAGCCGGAGAAACGAGACGCGGAAGCCGCGCTTCGGCCAGAAGCGTGACGAGAGCAGGTTCGTCACCCGCCAGTCTGTGATCATCGCGGTGTAGCCCTCGGCCTCCGCCCAGGCAAGCGCGGCGTCGGTGAGCGCGACGCCGATTCCGGTGCCGCGGAACTCGGGCAGCGTCGCCGCGAAGCCGAGGTGGCACGCGTGCTCGGGCAGCTGGAGGCCGCGATGCTCGTTCGACCGCTCGGCCGGCACGAGCGCCCAGCACGCGACCGGCCGGCCGTCGTGGGCGCCGATCAAAATCTGCTCTTCGCCCTGGTCGAGCGTGCGCGCCCACTCCGCCCGGGACTCGTCGCGCGAGGACAGGTGCGCTGCCCCGAACACCGGCGAGCCGCGCTGGTGCTCAGGCAGCGCAAGGTCGACGTCGATCAACTGCTCGACCTCGTCGGCGCGAGGCCCGCGGATCTCGAAGCCGTCCGGAACCGAGGCGTTCCTGGGTGCACGCACCTCCTGCACCCCGTGCGCGTGCTGCTTGCCGAAGCTGAGCCTCCACCACGCGTCGAGCAGCGCCTCGTCCGCCGCCGGCACGAGCACGGAGTGCCGGACCCGCTCCTCCTCGACCCAGCGCGCGGCCGCGGCGGCGTAGAGATCGCGGACCACCTCGGCGTCCTCGGCCCGGTCGACGGCGTGCCCCGGCGCCTCGACCCAGAGGTTCGCCCCCCACACCTGATCGGGCCGCGGTGCGCCGACGAGGTACCCCGCCATGCGGCCGCCGCGGAAGGCGGCCGTGCCGGACGCGTCGTCCATGTGCCAGACCCGCTCGAGCTCCGCCCGCGCCAGCTCCGGCTCCTCGAACCGCGGCGGCAGGAGCGCTTCCGCGTCGCGGTGGCGGGTGTGCCGGTCCGCCAGCAGGCGGGCAGCTTCGTTCAGGTGCTCGTCGGCGAACGGCAGGATCTCGAGCCCGGCCACGCGACGTAGACTCGCAGAGATGTCACCGAAGACGCTGACAGGTGAGGAGCTGCAGCTCGACGACGCGCCGGCGCGCGATTGCGACCTGTTCCTCGTCGACGGAAACAACCTCGCCTACCGCGCCTATTTCGCCCTGCCGGAGGAGCTCGCGACCAGCGAGGGCTTTTCGACGAACGCGCTGCTCGGCTTCACGAACATGCTCTTCAAGCTGCTCGCCGACTACCGGCCGAAGGGTGTCGCGGTCGCCTGGGACACGCGGCCGGTCCACCGCACCGAGCTGTCCGAGGCCTACAAGTCCGAGCGGCGGCCGATGCCGGACCTGCTCCGCGAGCAGTTCCCGTACTTCCGCCCGATTGTCGAGGCCTTCGGGTACCGCAATCTCGAGTTCGAGGGCTGGGAGGCAGACGACGTGATCGCGACGCTCGCGACCCGCGCCGATGCGGCGGGCGTCCGCACCTGCATCGTCTCCACCGACCGCGACGCGTTCCAGCTCGTCAGCGACAACGTCTGCCTGATGATGACCCCGCGCGGCGTCGCGGACGTGAACGTCTACACGCCCGAGCGGGTCGAGGCGCGGCTGGGGATCACGGCGAGCCAGGTGCCGGACTTCATCGGCCTGAAGGGCGATCCCTCGGACAATATCGAGGGCATCCCGGGGATCGGCGACAAGACGGCGTCCCAGCTCGTCGCCAGGTACGGGTCGCTGGAGTCCGTGATCGAGCACGTCGGCGAGCTGACGCCCGCGCGGGCGCGCGCGATCCAGGAGCACGCCGAGCAGGCACTGCGGTCGAAGGAGCTGGCGACGATGCGGCGCGACCTCGAGATCGACTGCGACCCCACCGAGCTCGTCCTCTCACCGCCCGACCGGTCGCAGCTCCAGGAGATGTTCCGCCGCTTCGAGTTCCGCGGCCTGCTCCAGCGCGTCGACCAGCTCGACGACGCCCTTCCGGCCGCGGCCCCGCGCGAGATCGAGGGCGAGGCACTCCCGTGGCGCGAGGGCGAGCCGGGCAACACCGTGTCACAGGGAGGGACAGCGGGTTTCGCGGCCGCCGAGGAACGCGTCGCCCTGGGGTCCGACGCGGAGGTGATCGTCGGGCCGCGCCCCGGTAACGCTGTGCTGCAAGGGCTGGAGCTCGTCGTCCACGACGCGAAGGCGCTGCGCGTCACGCCGCGCGACGACACCTTGCTCGCGGCGTACCTGATCGAGCCGGGCCGCGCGTCCTACGAGCTCGACGACCTCGCCGCCGAGTACGGGGTCGGGCTGCGGCTCGAGCCGCAGGCGGACGAGGAGACGGCGGCGCTCGTCCGGCGCGCGGCGCTGCCGCTGCGGCTCGTCTCGCCGATGCGCGCGCGCCTCCTCGAGCGCGGGAACCTCGAGCTCTACGAGACGATCGAGCTGCCCCTGACCGAGGTGCTCGCCGCGATGGAGGAGGCGGGCGTCCGGATCGACACGTACCGGATGGGCGAGATCACAGCTCGTCTCGTGGACCGCGTCGAGGAGCTCGAGGCGAAGGCGTACGAGCTCGCCGGCGAGGAGTTCATGCTCGGCTCGACGCAGCAGGTGGCGCGGATCCTGTTCGAGAAGCTCGAGCTGACGCCGGGTCGGAAGGGGAAGACGGGCTATTCGACCGACACCCGCGTCCTCCGGACGATCCGCGGCGAGCACGAGATCGTCCCGGTGCTCGAGGAGTGGCGCGAGCTGACGAAGCTGATCAACACCTATCTCGGCCCGCTGCCGACGTTGATCGGCGCCGACGGCCGCCTGCACACGACCTTCAACCAGGCGGTCGCCGCCACGGGCCGGCTCTCCACCTCGAACCCGAACCTCCAGGCGATCCCGATCCGGACCGAGCTCGGCCGCGAGATCCGCTCGGCGTTCATCGCCGAGCCCGGCTGCCGCCTCGTCTCCGCCGACTACTCGCAGATCGAGCTGCGCATCCTCGCGCACGTCTCCGGCGAACCGAAGCTCCGTGATGCATTCGCACGCGCCGAGGACATCCATACCGCGACCGCCGCCGAGGTGCTCGGGAAGGAGCCCGCGACGCTGACCAAGCACGACCGCAGCGTTGCCAAGATGATCAACTTCGGGATCGTCTACGGGATCTCCGCCTTCGGCCTCTCGGAGAACCTCGAGATCCCGCGCGAGCAGGCGCAGGAGTACATCGACGCCTACCTCGCCAGATTCCCGCACGTCCAGGACTTCATCGCGCGGACGATCGAGGAGGCGACCAGGGACGGCTACGTCACGAGCCTGCTCGGGCGGCGCCGGCCCGTGCCCGAGATCCGCGCGTCGAGCCGGCAGACCCGCTCGCTCGGCGAGCGGCTCGCCGTCAACTTCGTCATGCAGGGCTCGAACGCGGACATCATCAAGGTCGCGATGGTGCGGATCCACCGCCGCCTCCGCGAAGAAGGGCGAAGCGCCCGGCTCGTGCTGCAGATCCACGACGAGCTGCTGCTCGAGGCGCCGGAGGCCGAGGTCGGCGCCGTGCGCGACCTCGTCCGCGAGGAGATGTGCGGCGCCTACGCACTCGACCCGCCGCTCGCGGTCGACGTCGGCGTCGGGGTCGACTGGAACGAGGCGAAGGACTGATGCTCCCGGCGCGGGTGTCCTTCGTCACCCTCGCCGTCCAGGACGTGCCGCGGATGGCCTCGTTCTTCCGGCAGCTCGGCTGGCCCGAGTCGGCGCAGAGCGACGACCACCATGCCGTCTTGGTGCGGCGGCGCCGTCCTCGGGCTCTTCGGCGCCGACAACTACGAGCCCCATTTGGGCCCCGCGCCGGCCCCGACCGCGTTCAAGGGCTTCACGCTCGCGATCAACCTCGAGGATCGCGCGGCGGTGGACGCCGCCTACGAGACCCTGCAGCGGACGGAGGGCGTCGACCTGCTCGGCGAGCCGGAGGAGCTCGGCTTCGGCGGCCGCGGCTTCACCTTCCGGGACCCGGAGGGCAACGTCTGGGACGTCATCTTCACCGAGGGAACGTCCTTCGACGAGCGCGGCGGCCTGGTCTTCCCGTAGCCGGGCCCTGGCGCCGGCTCGGCCGGCGCCAGGGCTGGCGCGTGTCTACGTCTTCGCGACGATGCGGTTGCGGGGCGGGACGGCGATCCCGCCGGGCTCCGCGGCCTCGAAGTAGTCGACGAGGGCGTCGATGTCCTGCGCGCCGCCGAGGGCGTTTGTCCCCTCGGTGAAGACGGTGAAGCCGTCGCCGCCGAACGCCAGGAAGTTGTTCATCGTCACCCGGAAGGTGTCCGTCGGGCCGACCTCGACGCCGTTCACCCACATGCGGCCGATCTTGCCGTCGCAGGTCGCGGCGGCCGGATCCTGCTCGTAGCTGAACGTCGACGAGATTTGCATGACCCGCGTGCTCAGGGTCTGACCCTGGCAGCCCTGGAACTGCTGCTGGAGCACGCGGCGGATCATGTCGCCCGTCATCGTCTTCGTCACGAGGCTGTTGCCGAACGGCTGCACCGTGAAGGCCTCGCCGTAGGTCACCTCGCCCGGGGCTTCGCCGCCCGGCGTCGAGTTGAAGAGCAGGTCCTGCCGGATCCCGCCCGCATTCATGAACGCGAACGCGGCCCCGCCGAGGTCGGCGGGATGCGTGGCCACGTACTGGGCGTCCGCGATCACGTCGCCGAGCGCCGACTCCCCGAGGGGAGTCGCTGCACGGGTCAGGTCACCCTCGGCCCGACCGATCACCCGGTTCGAGAGCGGGGCGGACGCAGCGACGTACTGGTCGACGACGGCCTGCACCGCCGGATCCTGCTTCGACGGATCGGGCACGCGAGCCGCGGGCGGAGCGTTCGTCGCGTTGTCGACGATCGAGTTCTCGGCGCTCGCCGCGATGAGGTCGTGCGAGTCATTGTCGATCGTGAGCGTGATGTCGGTCAGGATCCGGCCGAACGAGGACGCGCTGGTGATCAGGCGCGTCACGCCGCCGGCGGTGATCGTGCAGCGGTACTCCGCATGGGTGTGCGCCGAGACGATCACCTTGATCCTCGGATCGAGCCGGCTGGCGATGTCCGCGATCGCGCTTCCGGCCAGGTTCCCGTTGCAGCCGTTGAGCGCCGCCGGCGCGGTCTGGAGCCCGCCCTCGTGGATCACGAGCACCCAGACGTCGACGTGCTTCGCCTTGCCGCCCTTCTTCGCGAGGATCGCGTTCGCGCTGTCCGCCTCGTCCTTGAACGTCAGGCCCTCGACGCCGGACGGCGTCACGATCGTCGGAGTGGACTCCAGCACCTCGCCGATGAAGCCGACCTGGAACTTGGTCTGGAACTTCCGGCTCGGGTCGTTCGACTTGAACTCCTTGACGGCAAAGGGCGGGAAGAGCGTCTCGTCCTTGTTGCCGAGGAACACGTTCGCCGACAGGTACTGGAAGTTCGCTCCCGGGAAGGTCTTCGTCGTCTTGCCGTTCGGCAGCGCGTACGGCGCGGCGGTGCAGCCGTCGACCGGATGGCAGCCGCCGTTCTGGATCCGGCGAAGCTCCTTCTTGCCCTTGTCGAACTCGTGGTTTCCGACCGAGCCGAAGTCGACGTTCATCAGGTTGGTCGCGATCGTGATCGGCTCCTCGTGGAAGAGTCCGTTCGCGAGCTGGCTCGCGCCGATGTTGTCGCCACCGAAGACCGTGGCTTGCCGGTCGCCGTAGAGCGCCTGGCGGTCCTTGATCGCCTTGGCGAGGTAGGCGGCGCCGCCGGCGTAGTGGCCGTAGATGTTCTGCCCGGCCGGATCGAGGGTGCCGTGGAGGTCGTTGAACGCCAGGATGTGGACGTCCGTCGTCGCGGTCGCCCGCTTGTCGGCGTAGGTGACGGACACGCGGTCCGACAGAGATTTTGCCCCGGAGATGACGACGTTCGCGGACGCCGAGCGGGGCGACGCAAGCGGAGCCGCGAGCACGACGGTGACCGCGATCCCCGCCAACACGACAGGTGTCGCCCACCGGAACCACCTTCGAGTAACTGCGTAGCGCACGTCTCTCCCTCCTGTATCGCTGACAGCAGTAGCCGGATGGTTTCACACCTCGGCATGGCGCGCCGGGCAAGTCTGGTGAAGCATGCGTGCCGGCCTGGTGAAGCTCGCGGGGTCGTCTGACGCCCCGCTACCCTCGACCGCAATGGCGCTCGGCGAGGACGCGGTCGCGGGCGAGGCTGCTCCTCGGACGCCGCGGCGCGCCTTCGCCGGCCAGGCCGGAATCGCAGTCGTCGTCGGCGTTGTCGTCGCAGCAGCGGCGCTACGTCCCCTCCTCGAGCGGCTGCTCGACGAGCCCGCCGTCGCCCACTGGGCGACGATCTTCGTCGCGATCGCGGTTCAGGCGCTGCCGTTCCTCGCGCTCGGCGTCGGGGTCAGCGCCGCGATCGCCGCCTTCGTCCCGGCCGGGCTCCTGCCGCGCGTCCTGCCCGAGCGGCCGGCGCTTGCCGTCCCCGTCGCGGCCGTCGCCGGCGCCGCAC
>DATENZ010000170.1:0-29524 GCA_035274625.1 Gaiellaceae bacterium | reverse complement strand
GGTCGTGCGCAGCGCGGAGGGAGCAGGGGCGACAGGCGTGGTCGTGCCGGCGCACGGCTCGGCGCTCGTCACGCCCGCAGTCGCGCGAGCCTCGGCGGGCGCGGTCGAGCACCTGCCGGTCGCGGTCGTCCCGAATCTCGCGCGCTGGCTTAACGAGGTGAAGAGCGACCGGCTGTGGGTCTGGGCTGCCGACGCCGGCGGAACGCCGATGGGCGAGGCCGATCTCGCGGGCGGGGTCGCGCTCGTCTTCGGTGCGGAGGGACAGGGCCTGCGGCCGCTCGTGCGGAAGGCGTGCGACGCGGCCGTCTCGATCCCGCTCCTCGGGCGCACCGAGTCGCTGAACGTCAGCGTGGCCGCGGCGGTCCTGCTCTACGAGGCACGGCGGCAGCGTGGCTGAGACGACGCTCTACCTCTTTGACGGCTACAACCTCCTGCACGCGGGCGGGTACGCGGATGTCCGGGAGCTGGTCGACCGGCTCGCGAGCTTCGTCGCCGAACAGGGGGCACGCGGGGTCGTCGTGTTCGACGGGGTCGGGCAGGACCTGGCGCGGGGGCCGCTGGAGGTCCGGTACGCGCCGCACGCGGACACGCTGCTCGAGCGGCTCGCGGCCGAACACCGCGAGCGCGAGCACGTCTGCCTCGTCTCCTCGGACATCGCCGTGCGGGGCACGTCCGGCCAGGAGGTGCGAAAGCTCTCCTCGCGGACGTTCCTCCGCGACCTGCGGGAGAGCATCCACGAGGAGCACGCGCCGCTGCGGCTCTCCGATCGGCTCGACGACGAGACGCGCGCGCGCCTGGAGAAGCTGCGCAGGGGGCAAAAAGACTAGCGAACGGAAAATTTGCAAAAGGGGTTGTGTTTTTTTTGCGGTCTTGCTAAGTTGCGCCTCAACTTGAGGGTGAGACTTCGCCAGGAGTCAACCCCGAAACCGCCCCAGATTTCGAGGAGACTCCAATGGCCGCTCGCCCTGCTACTGCAGTTCGGACGCAGCAGAAGTCTCAACGTGAACTCGAGGATTTGCAGTTGGTGCTCCGCGCGCGGAACGGCGACACCCGCGCCCGCGACGAGCTGATCCAGCGCTACACGGGGTTCGTCCGCATGAAGGCGAGCTCGTACTTCATCGCCGGCGGCGAGGGCGAGGACCTCGTCCAGGAGGGTTTGATCGGGCTCTGCAAGGCGATGCGCGACTTCAAGCCGGACAAGGAGACCTCGTTCCGCAGCTTCGCGGAGCTGTGCGTCACCCGGCAGATCATCACGGCGATCAAGACCGCAACACGCTTCAAGCATGCGCCGCTGAACAGCTACGTCTCGTTCAGCCAGACGCCGGCCGGGCAGGACCCCGACTCCGACTGCACGCTCGGCGACGCCCTGCCCGGATCACACGTGAACGATCCGGCGGTGGCGGTGATCTCGACCGACGAGCTGAAGAGCCTCGTCTTCTGCCTCGGCACCGGGCTCTCGCCGCTCGAGTCGGACGCGTTGCGGATGTACCTCGAGGGCTCGTCCTACGAGGAGATGGCCGAGATCCTCGCGTGCGACACGAAGGCGATCGACAACGCCCTCCAGCGCGTGAAGCGGAAGATCATCACGCACCAGCGCTCCCGCGAAGTCCTGCACTGACGACGACCTTCCCGATCTCATAGTTCGTCGCCAGCCGGATGCGCTTCCGCTGACCGTTCCGCGGCGGTTCGACGCGTAGCGCGCTGACCTCCTGGCTGGCACGGCTTCGATCGGGATCAGATAGACGGCGTTTGTCGAGCGGGAGTGGGCACCGAAGTAGTCGATCTGTCCCGCGTAGTCTCGGTTCGCCGTCGCGGGATTTCTGTGGTGACCGTAGCTACTGCAGGTAGCGAACCACACTGCGCCGTTTCGCAGACGGCCGGTTTTGCATTGGACGCACGAGAGCCTTCCGCCCTCCTCGATGACCAGGTCGTACCGCGCGTTCTCGCCGAATGGCAGCAGAATTGGGTAGCCAGCCTCAGTCAAGCGCAAGCATCACCGCGAGAGTCGTTCGATCTCCAATCGCCTTCGGATGCTCCACCTGATCAGGATTTGCAGTTGCCTCGGACGGCAACGTTTCTGGGCATGGCTGTTTAGGGCCGCACGGTACGATGTCTCGGAATGCCGGAGTAGCTCAGTTGGCAGAGCACCGCTCTTGTAAAGCGGATGCCGTGGGTTCGAGTCCCACCTCCGGCTCTGCTGCGCCGGGCTACGCGACCAGCTGCGGCTTGAGCCCGCTCTTGATCCGCTTGTCCTGCGCCTGGGCGTAGGGAACGATCCCGCCGGCCGTCAGCTTCTTCGCCGCGCCGACGAGGATCATCGACGCCGACACCCGTTGGCGGCGCTCGTGCATCGCGATCACGCGGAAGCGCTGGCCCTGGGAGGTGAAGCTGACGGAGACGGCGAACGACTCGTCACCGAGGCCGAGCCCGCGCACCTCCTCGCGCTTCACGGCCGTTGCGCCCGGGGCGATCAGCTGCGCAAGCGTGGCCGCGCCCTCCGGGCCGGTGAAGATCGAGCGCAGGACCAGCAGCCGCCCGGCGGCCTCCCGCGCCGAGCGTTCGAGGGCCGCCGTCGTCCGCAGCTGGAACAGCCCGCTGCTCGGCGCGAACCGGAACTCGCGCTGGTACGAGGCGATGGCGTTGTCGTCGGCTGCGAAGCCCTGCTGGAACACGCCGCCCTTGCCCTTCAGATCGGCGTTCGTCAGGACCATGGTGTCCAGCTTGGGCGCCTTCTTGCCGGGTTGCCTCAGCCCGAGTGGGCGCGGCAGCCGCACCGGCTGCGCGTTCAGGGAGTTCTGGGCGTACGCGATGATCCGGCCGGCGAGCGTCCGCGCGATCGAGATCGCCTGGCCGTTGACGTTGTTGGCGTCGGCGCGGTTGACGATCGCCTCGCAGAGCAGCCGATCGATCTGGAAGTCGACATAGGTCGAGTAGATCCGCTTGTTGCCGATTCGCTGAACGATTCGCAGCCCGGTCGCGCCCGGCCCGAGTCCGCTGACGTTGAAGGTGCTGCTGCGCTCGATCACGACGCCGTTAAGGTTCTTGCCGCGCACCTGCTGGAGGTCGCGCAGCGTCTTCTTCTCGTAGGCCGCCGCGTGTGCAGCCGATTTGAACAGGTCGATCGACGACCCGAGGTCGATCTGCCCTTTGCCCGCCCGGAGTGCCGACAGCCCGACGTCGCCGTAGAGCAGCGTGAAGCCGACGGCGCGGCCGAGCGCGCCAAGCGTGTTCGCGGTGTCGTTCTGATCGAAGGAGTCGTCCGCGGCGCGGGCGTTCGTGGTCGACCCGGAGGTGAGCTCGATCTGGAGACCCGCCGCCGCGCGCCCGAGCTGCGCGCGCGGGACGACCAGGGCCGCGAGCGGGTTCGCGGCGGGCTGTTGCTGCTGCTGTGGCGTCGAAGTCTGCGCCTCCGCCTGGCCGGCGCCGAGCGCAACCGCAAGGCCGAGCGCGACCGCGGCGAGGCGAAGCCTGCTCATGCGAGCGCCTGCTGGAGGTCGGCCCAGAGCTCGTCGGGTTCCTCGAGCCCGACCGAGAGGCGGAGCAGGTTCAGCGGCACGCGTTCGCCCTCCCATCGATACCGGGACTCCATCGTGGTCTCCGTTCCGCCAAGTGACGTTGCATTCTTGATCAGACGTGTCGAGCGCTCGACGGTTTGAGCGTCGCCGCGGACGTCGAACGAGATCAGACCGCCGATACCCGGATACCGCACCGTCGCGACGTTCGGATTGCCGGCGAGCCGCTGTGCGAGCAAGCGTGCCGTCGCTGTCTGGCGCTCGACGCGAACCTGGAGCGTCTTCAGCCCGCGGAGCAGGAGGAAGGCCACGTCCGGCGCGCACGCAGGGCCGGTGTGGTCGCGGAAGCGCGCGAGCCGCCGGTGCGCCTCCGCCTCGCGTGAGACGACCGCGCCCACGAGCGCATCGCTGTGGCCGGCGAGGTACTTCGTGCCGCTGTGCAGGACGAAATCGGCTCCGTGCTCGAGCGGCCGCAGGTGGACGGGCGTTGCGGCAGTCGAGTCGACGACAACCGGTGCACGGTGTGCCGCCGCCGCCTCCAGGTCCGGCATGGTCAGGAACGGGTTCGACGGCGCTTCGAGCCAGACGAGGTCGACATCAGGTGGCGGCGGCTCCGTCTGGTCGAACTCGACGTGGCGGAGTCCCCAGCGCCCCAGGTCGTCCATGATCACCCCGGTCCCGAAGTACCCGCCTGCGGCGAGGGCGACGGTCTGACCCGGCTCGAGCAGTGCGAGGAGGAGCGCCGTGGCCGCTGCAGAGCCGGACGCGAAGAGGAGCGCCTGGCCGTCCGGCGCACCCTCGAGCGCCGCCAGCCGGCGCTCGGCCTCGACGCCCGTCGGGTGCGCGTACCGGGAGTAATAGAAGTCCTGCGGCTCGCCCTGCTCGTACGCCCAGATGGTCGAGCGGTCCACGCTCATCGCCGCGCTCCGGCGCCGGCCAAGCCGGCACCTCCGCTCATTGTGAGCTCCGTCGAGCCGACGCTCATCGTGCGAGCGTAGCGACCGGCTCGGGTCGGAGATCCTCGAGTCGGCCGACCCGGGCCAGGGACGGGAAGAGTCGCGTCCACGAGAGTGCGAGCGCGACCGTCGCGATCCCGCCGGCGACGACGCTCGTAACCGTGCCGACCAGGGCCGCGACCGCGCCCGACTCGAAGGCGCCGAGCTCGTTCGACGCGCTGATGAAGACCATCTCGACAGCGTTCACCCGGCCGCGCAGCTCGTTCGGCGTGACGAGGGCGACGGTCGTCGAGCGGATGTTCACGCTGATCATGTCGACGAAGCCGCTGACTGCCAGCGCCGCGAGCGACAGCGGCAGCCAGCGGGACAGCCCGAACACGATCATCGACACGCCGAAGAGGGCGACGACGACGAGCAGGGTCGGGCCGGCCGGGTACCGCAGCGGCCGCCGTGTGAGCAGAACCGCTGCGGCCAATGCGCCGGCGGCCGGGGCGCTCCGGAGCACGCCCAGCCCGATCGGTCCGACGTGCAGGATCGTCTGCGCGAACACGGGCGCCAGGGCGATCGCGCCGCCGAACAGCACCGCGAAGAGATCGAGCGCGATCGCGCCGAGCAGCATCCGCGTGCGCAGCACGAAGCGGACACCGGCGACGAGTCCCGTGAGACCCGCCGCCTCGTCGAGTCGCCGCGCCGTCGGTGCCCGGAGCGCGAGGATCGCCGCGAGCGCCGTCGCGAACAATGCGGCCGCGACGACGTAGACGATCTCCGGCTCGACCGCGAAGAGGACGCCGCCGAGCGCCGGCCCGGAGATGACCGCCGTCTGGCCGGCCACGGAGCGGAGCGCCATCGCGCCCGGAAGGAGCTCCGCCGGGACGAGCTCAGGGGTGAGCGCGCCGAACGCCGGCCAGCCGATCGCGTTGCCGATCCCGGTCGCGGCCGCGAGGGCGAAGAACGGCCAGGTCTGGTCGGCGCCGCGGAGCGTGACGACGAGCAGGAGCGACGCGATGCCGATCAGCAGCCCGAGCGAGCAGGCGGCGATCAGCCGGCGCGGCAGCCGGTCGGCGAGGTGGCCGGCCGGAAGCGCGAGCAACGGAAGCGGCAGGAACTCGGCAAGCCCGACCAAACCGAGGTCGAGCGGGTCGTGGTGGATCGAATAGACCTGCCACCCGACCGCGACGGCGATCATGCTCTCGGCGAAGCGCATGGAGAGGACCGCCGACCAGAGGAAGGCGAAGTCCCGCAGTTGCAGCGCAGGCGGAAGCCGCCGTCGCATTCGCCGAAGCTAGCAACGGCGGTTCCGGCGGGTTAGGCGGGGCTGCCGACGACGGTCGGGTTTGCGCCGGTGGCAACAGCGTTGCCGCGGCGCACGTAGGTCATCGACGAGTGGCCGTTCGTGATCTCCAGGTTGAAGGCCCCACTGAACGCGATCTTCTTCGCGAGCGCGGTCTCGGCGGACTCGTTCACGCCGGTGTACTCGAAGCCGTTCGGGATCTGGACGAGCACCCGGTACGGCGTCGGCGGGTCGATGTTGCGGAGGGTGTCGACCTCGGTCTCGAGCACGTCGCCGGCCTTCACCCGGCCCGTCCGCGCCTCGAGGTCGAACTCGAACTCGAACGGCGCCAGGATCGGCTCGTGCACGGTCGGGCAGATCACGGAGATGATCTCCATCAGCGTGTCGCCGTGCTTGCCGGAGAGCGCCTCGCCCATCGCCGCCAGCTGCTCCTGTGTCGCCCGCTCGTCGAGGATCGGTTGCAGCTCACCGTTCCCCTCGTGTAGCGCCCCCGGCCAGCGCACCATGCCTGCCCAGCAGAGCCCGGAGAGGTCGACGTCCCCGAAGTAGCCCTGGTCGATGCGCATCGCCACCAACCCCTCGCAGTGACGATGGGTCGGGAACTGGTTGAAGTCGCAGGGACAGCCGGGGTCGCAGTTGCAGTTCTTGAACCACGGCCCCTCCATGTACCACTGAGTCGTCATCTCGCCTCCTCGTCGCGTGGGCGGGAGGATTGTGGGTTGTAGGCTCCTCGCGTGTCAACCGGGGCCGATTCGACGCAGGCCAAGCTCGCGCGGATGCAGGCGCTGCGCGAGGAGGCGCTACACCAGGCGACCGAGAAGGCGGCCGCTCGGCAACGCGAACAGGGCAAGCTCCTCGCCCGCGAGCGGCTGGAGAAGCTGCTCGATCCCGGCTCGTTCGTCGAGCTCGACCGCTACGTCCGTCACCGCGAGTCGGAGTTCGGCATGCGGGAGAAGCGGCCGTGGGGCGACGCCGTCGTCACCGGGTACGGGACGATCTTCGGCCGCAAGGTCTTTGTCTTCTCGCAGGACTTCACGATCTTCGGCGGGTCGCTCTCGGAGGTCTTCGCCGAGAAGGTCGTCAAGGTGATGGACCTCGCGGTGAAGTTCGGCTGCCCGGTGATCGGGATCAACGACTCCGGCGGCGCGCGCATCCAGGAGGGGGTCGTGTCGTTGGCGGGCTACGCGGAGATCTTCTGGCGCAACGTCCAGTCGTCCGGCGTCATCCCGCAGATCTCGTTGGTGATGGGGCCGTGCGCTGGGGGCGCGGTGTACTCGCCCGCGATCACCGATTTCGTCTTCATGGTCGAGGGCAGCTCGTACATGTTCATCACGGGGCCCGACGTGGTGAAGACGGTGACCGGTGAGGAGGTCACGTTCGAGGAGCTCGGCGGCGCGGCGACGCACGCGGCGAAGTCGGGCGTCAGCCATTTCACCGCGCCGGACGAGGAGGCGTGCCTCGAGGACGCTCGGTATCTCCTCTCGTTCCTGCCCCAGAACAACCTGGAGCAGCCGCCGTTCGCGGCGCCGTCCGACCCGCGCGACCGGGAGGCGGCCGAGCTCGACACGCTGATCCCGGACGAGCCGACGAAGCCGTACGACATCAAGGACGTCGTGCGCCACGTCGTGGACGACGGGGAGTTCCTGGAGGTGCACGAGCGCTGGGCCGAGAACATCGTCTGCGGGTTCGCCCGGCTCGGGGGGCATCCGGTCGGGGTAGTCGGAAACCAGCCGCGGTCGCTGGCAGGCGTGCTCGACATCGACGCGTCGAACAAGGCCGGGCGGTTCGTGCGCACGTGCGACGCGTTCAACATCCCGCTCGTCACGTTCGTCGACGTGCCGGGGTTCTTGCCCGGCACGGATCAGGAGTGGCGCGGGATCATCCGCCACGGCGCGAAGCTCCTGTACGCGTTCGCCGAGGCGACCGTGCCGAAGCTGACGGTGATCACGCGCAAGGCCTACGGCGGCGCGTACGACGTCATGAGCTCCAAGCACATTCGCGCCGACTTCAACTTCGCGTGGCCGACGGCGGAGGTGGCGGTGATGGGGCCGGAGGGCGCGGTGAACATCGTCTTCCGCCGGGAGCTCGAGGAGGCGGGCGATCCGGAGGGGCGGCGCGCCGAGCTGATCGCCGACTACAAGGAGCGGTTCGCGAACCCGTACACGGCTGCGGAGCGCGGGTACGTGGACGACGTGATCGAGCCGCGGCGGACGCGGGCGGTGCTCATCGACGCGCTCGAGACTGCACGTTCGAAGCGCGAGCGCCGCCCGCCGCGGAAGCACGGAAACATCCCGCTCTGAGGGATTTTCTGTGGACGATCCGGCGCGTATTCGGCACGCGTGGTTAGGGCGCCGCGGGGTCTAGGCCGGGGCCGGACGTCTAGTCGAGGCCCGCTTCGGCCAACGGCCGCCGGCCCCACGCGAACCGCTTCGCGTACCAGTCCGACGACACCTGCGCGAGCGCCACGCCTTGCTCGGAGGAGTGGACGAACCAACCGTCGCCGAGATAGATGCCGACGTGGTCGACTTCGGCCGGCTTCGAGTCGACGCCGTCCGCGCCGAAGAAGACGAGATCGGCAGGTTGGAGCCTCCCGAGCGGGATCCGCTTCGCGCGTCCGACCTCACCGCTCATCGCGTAGGTCGTCCGTCCCTTCAGCGTTGCGGCGAGTCCGTCGGCGCCATAGTCCTCGAGCTTGTAGACGCGCCAGACGAACCCGGAGCAGTCGAAGCCGCCGGGCAGGTCGCTGCCCACGGGACGACGCTCGCTCGTTCCGGCCCACACGTACGGGTAGCCGACGAGCGACACCGCGGTCTGCAGGATCTCGCGCTGGAGACCGGAGAGGGACTGCGGCCGGAAGCCGTCGGCGAGCTTCTCGACGAACTCGGTCTCGCCGTCTCCGAAGGCGAGGATGCGAGCCGCGGAGTAGGCAGCCTCGGCGCGCGTCGCGGGATCTTCCGGGCCGAGCTCGAGCGCGTCCTGCCCGGCTGGGTGGTTCACGCGCAGCCCGATCAGCCGGGCGACCACCTCGGTTCCGAAGTAGCGAGTGGGAGTCAGTCCGGCGTCGCGGATCGCCGCCGAGAACAGGCGCGCGGAGGGGAGCAGCCCGAGCCCGCGAACGAGCTGCGCGTCGAGCTGCGCGATCGTCGCCGGAGCCGACGCGTCGTCGGGAAGCGGAGCAGGCCCGCCGCTCAAATCCGTGACGAGGTCGGCGAGCTCACCACGAGTGATGGCGTCGTCCGGCCGGAACGCCGCGACCTTGCCGCCCATCAGGCCCTTCGCGGCGACGACCTTGATCTGCGGGAGCGCCCAGGACGCGGCACCCGGGCCCGCGGCGGCGGGGGCGACCAGGACCAGGGCAGCGCAAACAGCGCAGGCAAGAGCGCGACGGTTCATCCACGTGCGTCATCGCCCGAAAGTGTCCGGTGCTTTAGGCTCGACCGGGTGACGGTCGAGATCGAGCCGCCGCCGGCGCCGGACGAGCGAGAGGCGCTCCTGCGCGCGCTCGCCGAGCTAGACGAGCGCGAAGCCGACACGCAGTGGTGGCGGGCGGGGGTCGCCGAGGCCGTCGACGGCGCACCGCACGACCCGAGCCTCGACTGACGCCTCTACGCGAGCGCGCGGCCGCGCAGGACGCTCGGCGCCACCCGCGCGTAGTCCAGTCCCGAGACCCACGTCAGCACGACCGCGACCAGCAGCCCCCACCATGCGATCGACTGGTCCCACGCGCCGGCGGCCGCGAAGCCGCCGAGCGCGGCGGCAACGGCTTGCGACCAGGTCTTCAGCTTCCCGAGATCTCGCGCCTGGAGGACGACGCCCCGCTCGACCGCGGCCAGCCGTAGCCCGGAGATCAGAAGCTCGCGCGCGACGATCGCCGCGACCATCCACCCCGCGAAGATGCCGCCGTCGACGAGCACGATCAGCGTCGCGAGGACGAGCACCTTGTCCGCGACCGGGTCGAGGAGCGACCCGAGCGGCGTCGTCCGGCCCTGACGCCGCGCGAGCCAGCCGTCGATCTGGTCGGTCGCCATCGCGGCGATGAAGAGCCCGGTGGCCCAGTACGCATGGCCGGGGAAGTCCCAGACGTAGAGGCCGACCACGAACGGCGCGGCGACGGTGCGCGCGACGGTCAGCTGGTCGGCGAGGCCCATCGCTGCTGGAGAATACGTCGCCCATGGCCCACTTCTCGAAAGTGCTCGTTGCCAACCGCGGCGAGATCGCGATTCGCATCTTCCGCACGCTGCGCGAGCTCGCGATCGGCTCCGTGGCCGTGTACTCCGAAGCGGACCGCTCGGCGCTGCACACGCGCGCGGCCGACGAGGCCTGGCTGCTCGGGCCAGGCGCTCCCGCGGAGAGCTACCTGAACCAGGCCCGGATCCTCGACGTTGCGCAGCGGGCGGAGGCGGAGGCGATCCACCCCGGCTACGGCTTTCTCGCCGAGAACGCGGGCTTCGCCCGCGCCGTCGGAGAGGCCGGGCTCGTCTGGATCGGCCCACCGCCGGAGGCGATCGAGGCGATGGGGTCGAAGACGGAGGCGCGCGAGCGGATGCGGGCCGCAGGCGTTCCGATCATTCCCGGGACGACGACGCCGGTCGAGACGGCGGCCGAGGTGGCGGCCCTCGGCGACGAGCTCGGCTGGCCGCTCGCGATCAAGGCCTCGGCGGGAGGCGGTGGCAAGGGGTTCAAAGTCGTCCGCCAGGGAGACGACGTCGAGCGAGCGCTCGAATCGGCGCGCCGCGAGGGCGAGGCCTACTTCGCCAACCCGGCGGTCTACATCGAGCGCTACCTCGAGGACCCGCGCCACGTCGAGGTCCAGGTGCTCGCGGACGATCACGGCAACGTGATCCACCTCGGCGAGCGCGACTGCACGATCCAGCGCCGCCACCAGAAGCTCGTCGAGGAGACGCCGTCGCCGGCTGTCGACGCCGCGCTCCGCGACCGGATCGGGGGGATCGCGGTCGAGGCCGCGCGAGCCGTCGGCTATCGCTCGGCAGGGACGATCGAGGGACTACTCGATCGCGACGGCGCCTACTACTTCATGGAGATGAACACCCGCATCCAGGTCGAGCACACCGTCACCGAGCTCGTCACGGGCCTCGATCTCGTCCGCGAGCAGGTGCTGATCGCGGCCGGGGAGCCGCTCTCGATGCGTCAGGAGGACGTCCGGCTGTCCGGGCATGCGATCGAGTGCCGGATCAATGCCGAGGATCCGGCCAACGGCTTTCGCCCGAGCCCGGGGCGGATCGCGGGCTACCGCGAGCCGGCCGGCCCGGGGGTCCGCGTCGACTCGGGCGTCGAGGACGGGGCGGAGGTCGTCGCCCTGTACGACCCGATGATCGCGAAGCTGATCGTGCACGGCGTCGATCGCGAGCACGCGCGCCGCCGGATGCTGCGCGCCCTCGACGAGTACGAGATCGGGGGCGTGACGACGCTGCTCGGGTTCCACCGTGCGCTCCTCCGGCACCCGTGCTTCGCCGACGGGGCGACCTGTCACGGCGTCGTCGAGTCGGAGCCGCTGGCACAGCAGGCTCAGCAGTTGTCGCAAAAGACAACGACAGCGGCGAGATCGGACGGCAGGCTCCGCGAGCGTGTGACTGCCGTCGAGCTCGACGGCCGCCGCTTCGACGTGACGGTGCTCGTTCCGGAGCCCCCGTGGGCGGAGCTCGCCGAGCGGCGGAGGCGCCGGGCCGGCGCGCACGGAGCAGGCACGGGCGGTCGCGACGCGATCGTCAGCCCGATGCAGGGCACCGTCCTCTCCGTCGGGGTCGCGGAGGGCGATTCGGTCACGGCCGGACAGGTGATCTGCATCGTCGAGGCGATGAAGATGGAGAACGAGGTGCATGCGCTGCGCGACGGCGTCGTCTCCGACCTGTCGATCGCGGCGGGCGAGCCGATCGCGACCGGGCAGGTGATCTGCGTCATCGCAGCCGAGTCGGATGCCCCTCCGGATGAGATTGCCTAGAGCGTTCTGCTCCGAGGTCTCGGCAGAGAACGCCGAGCCGCTCGCCGCCACCGCAAGCCGGGTCGACCACTGGATCCTGGTCGAGTACAAGGGCCTCTGGGGTCACGACGCGCTCGCGGGCAGCGGGCTCTCGGACCAGGTCAAGCGCCACCTCCGCGAGCAGGCCTCCGCCCGCCGGAGCACGAAGCTCCTCTTCGTCCGCCGGACCGAACGCCGTGGCCGGCCCGGCGTTGCCGTGCGCTGGGGTGACTCGCCCGAGAGCGGCGGAACGTTCTATCGGGCCGAGCTCGACGGCTACGAAGACCTGCTCGACCTCGACCTCACGGCTCCGGGCGCGCCGCTCGGCCATCCGCTTCTGCTCGTCTGCACGCACGGCAAGCACGACCGCTGCTGCGCCCGCTACGGGCGGCCGCTCTACCAGGCGCTTGCGGAGCAGGCCGAGGAGGACTGGGTCTGGCAGTCGTCGCACCTCGGCGGCGACCGCTTTGCCGGCAACATGGTGTTCCTCCCGGAGGGGCTGTACTTCGGCCGGGTCGGCCCCGGAGAGGTGTGGCCGCTCCTGGACGAGTACCTCGCGAACCGGATCCTCCTCGACAACTACCGGGGCCGCGCGTGCTACGCGTTTCGCGTTCAGGCGGCCGAGCGCGCGGTGCGAGAGGCGACCGGGCTACGCGGGATCGGCGACCTCGAGCTCGTCCAGCGCGAGGGTGATCTCGTCGCGTTTCGCGCCGGCGGCCGGCTCTACGACGTCCAGGTGACGCCCGAGGAGGGCGCGCTCACGCACCTGACCTGCAGCTCCGAGACGCTCAGACACCCGCGGCACTACGCCGCAAGAATCCTTCACGAATCAGGCGCCTGACGAGGACGAGCCGGCTCTCCTCGTCGAGCTCGCCCGGCAGCTCCGCGGCCGTGAACGGCTCCTCCGCCGCGAACACCGCTTCGAGCTCCTCCCCGGCGTACTGCGGGAACGTGACGTGCTTCCCCTCGAAGGACAGCGTCGTCCCGTCGAGGTCGGCGATGACGGTCGGCCGCCGCTCGAGCGGCGTGGTCGCAGTCAGCGTGGGCAGCGCCCGGACCTCCTCGAGCTGGCCGTCGAGGATCGGCCGGCGGCTGTCGACGAACCGAGCGCGAGCGCGGCGTGCGACGTCCTCGGGCCGCAGCCGCTCGCCGAGCCGCTCGAGCAGGTCGGCGGTGGGCTCCCCGTCCTCCGGCAAGGACCGCCGGAACTCGACGTCGTCCTCGCACTCGTCGAGCGCGGCGCGTAGCGCGTCGACCCACGTGTGCGGGTTGATCCCGACCGTGATGTGCAGCGAGTCGCTCTCCGACGTGAGCGCGTCGTGGAGCCACCCGCGAGGCAGATAGAGCGTGTCGCCGGCCCGGAGCGTGAGCTCCTCCGTCGGCGGCCCGTGCTCGCCCAGAGCCTTCGAGTAGTGCTGGTGCTTCAGCGGTAGCTCGAGCAGCGGTTCGTAGATCCGCCACTGCTTCTCGCCGGCGACCTGGAGCACGAAGACGTCGTGCGTGTCGTGATGGACGGCGAAGCCTTGCGAGCGGGCCGGCGTGTAGTACGAGTTCGCCTGCACCGGCTGACCGAGCTCGGCCTCGAGCCCCCGGCAGAACCGCGCCAGCGGCGTCCAGTTCAGGTGGAGGCCCTGGAGCACGATCGTCGCGCCGGCCTCGAACGCGGCCGCCACGCGATCCGGGTCGGCGGTGCCGCTGAATGGGGTCGGCCGCCAGCGGAGGTCGGTCGTGTAGTCGCGCAGCGCGACCTGCCCGCCTTCCTTGACGAGCCGGAAGGCGGGATGGCGCAGCGCGCCGGAGGAGACGAGCCGCTCGACGTCCGCGACCGAGAGCAGGTCGTCGAAACGACCTGCCTCGGCCCGCGGCACGGCGAGCGGCTTCTGCTCCCAGTACTCCGCGAGGAAGTCGGCTGCGTCGACGGGCGCGACGCAGCGCGCGAGCGCGTCGCTAGCTCGGGTCCTCTGCGTCCGCGTCCGCGTCGGTGTCGTCAGTGTCGGTGCCGTCGGTGTCGTCGCCATCGGCGTCGGCCGTCTCAGCGCGGGAGCGCGAGGCGCCGGTGCCGGTGGTCAGGATCTCGTCGTCGGTGAGCTTGCGCTCGTCGGCCATGTTTTCCTCCTTAGGCGGGGGATGAGTGGGGGAGTCTATGCCCTGCCGGAACGCCGCTGAACCTCGCACGACTAGACTGCCGCGCGGCCGTGGATCTGTACGAATACCAGGGGAAGGAGCTCTTCCGGCGGGCCGGGATCCCCGTCTCGGACGGGAGGCTCGCGACCAGCCCGGCAGAGGCCCGTGCGGCGGCGCAGGAGCTGGGCGGCCAGGTCGTCGTCAAGGCGCAGGTGCTCACCGGCGGCCGCGGGAAGGCGGGCGGGATCAAGCTCGCCGAGGGTCCCGACGAGGCGGAGGCACGGGCCCGCGACATCCTCGGGCTCGACATCCGCGGCCACGTCGTCCGCAAGCTCTGGATCGAGAAAGCCTCGGACATCGTCAGGGAGTACTACCTCTCGATCACGTTCGACCGCGGCGCAAAGCAGCCGCTGTTCATGTTCACGACCCAGGGCGGTGTCGACATCGAGGAGGTGGCCGCGTCGTCGCCCGAGGCGCTCGTCCGGCTGCACGTCGATCCATTCGAGGGCTTCCAGCCCTGGCAGGCACGGCGGCTGATCTACGGCGCCGGCGTCGACGACCCGGACGAGCAGAAGCAGATCGCCGCGATCGTCGGGCGTCTGTACCAGGCGTTCGTCGAGTTCGACGCGATGTTGTGCGAGGTCAACCCGCTGATCGTCACGCCGTCCGGCGAGGTGAAGGCGCTCGACTCGAAGTTCACGGTCGACGACAACGCGCTCTACCGGCACCCTGACATCGCCGAGATGCGCGACCCGGAGGCGTACCCGCCCGAGGAGCGTGCGGCGCGCGAGAAGGGCGTGACCTACGTGAAGCTGGATGGCGAGGTCGGCATTCTGGGGAACGGCGCCGGGCTCGTCATGTCCACGCTGGACGTGATCGCTTTGGCCGGGGGGCAGCCGGCGAACTTCTGCGACCTCGGGGGTGGGGGCGATGCGCAGGGCGTCGTGGACGCGCTCGAGGTGATCACCGCCGATCCGCAGGTGCGGTCGATCCTGTTCAACATCTTCGGCGGGATCACGCGCTGCGACGAGGTCGCGCGCGGCATCCTCCAAGCGCTCTCGCAGATGGAGATCGCGCACCCGATCGTCGTGCGTCTCGACGGGACGAACGCGGAGGAGGGGCGCCGGCTGCTGGCGGAGGCGACGCCGCCGAACCTGTACGTCGAGCCGACGATGCTGGACGCGGCGCGGCGGGCCGTGGAGCTGGCGAAGTGACCGACGTCTGGTCGGACCGAGCGCAGGCCTACCGCGACAGCCCCGCGCACCGCGAAGGGCCCGACCTCGACCTGATCCTCGAGTGGGCGGCAGGCGCGGAGACGGCGCTGGACGTCGCGACCGGCGGCGGGCACGTCGCGCGGCGGTTGCGCGAGGCGGGGGTCAACGTCGTCACGACGGACGCGGCGCCGGGGATGCAGCCGGACGTGATCGCGCGCGGTGAGGACCTCCCGTTCGCGGAGGCGAGCTTCGACGTCGTCGTCTCCCGGCTCGGCGCTCATCACTTCGCGGATGTGCGTGCGGCTGTGCGCGAGATGGCGCGGGTCGCGGCCCGGACCGTGATCGTCGTCGACAACACGTTCGGCGGCGACGCGCTCGAGGAGGCGGAACGTCTTCGCGATCCGTCGCACGTCCGCTGCTACTCGGCCGAGGAGTGGCGGGACATGCTCGAGGAGGTCGGGCTGGCGATCGACGACGTCCGGTTTCTTCCGATGCGCATCGAGCTCGAGCCCTGGCTCGAGCGCGCCGGCTGCACGGGCGGCGAGGCGGCCCGCGTTCGAGAGCTCGCCGCGGAGCGGATCGCCGACGGGTGGATCACGCTGGACCGGATCGCCGTGAAGGCGGTGAAGTAGTGGCGATCATCGTCGACCGCGACACGCGTCTCCTCGTGCAGGGCCTCACCGGTCGCGAGGGCTCGTTCCACGGTTTGCGCAATCGCGCGTACGGGACGCAGCTCGTCGCGGGTGTGACACCGGGGAAGGGGGGCCAGGACGTCGAGGGCGTGCCGGTCTTCGACACGGTCGCGGACGCGGTCGCCGACACTCAGGCCAACACGGCGATGATCTTCGTCCCGGCGCGGTTCGCCGCCGACGCGGTCTACGAGAGCGTCGACGCGGGAATCGCGACGGTGATCTGCATCGCCGAGGGCCTGCCCGCCCACGAGATGCTGCGCGTCTACAACTACATCCGTCCGCGCGGCGTGACGATGCTCGGCCCGAACTGCCCCGGCGCACTGTCGCCCGGGAAGGCGAACGTCGGGATCATCCCCGCCGAGATCTTCACGGAGGGTTCGATCGGTCTCGTCTCCCGGTCCGGGACGCTCACTTACCAGATCGGACACGAGCTGACGATGCTTGGGCTCGGTAACTCGACGATCGTCGGCATCGGCGGCGACCCGATCGTCGGCTCGTCGTTCATCGACGTGCTGGCGAAGTTCGAGGCCGATGCGCAGACTCAGCTCGTCGTGATGGTCGGCGAGATCGGCGGCGACGAGGAGGAGAAGGCGGCCCGGTTCATCGGGGAGGAGATGACAAAGCCGGTCGTCGCGTACATCGCCGGGTTCAGCGCGCCCCCCGGGAAGACGATGGGGCACGCGGGCGCGATCATCACGGGCTCGTCCGGAACGGCGCAGGCGAAGAAGGAGGCGCTCGAAGCGAGCGGTGTCCGCGTCGGCACGTCGCCGACCGAGGCCGCTCAGATCGCGGCCGAGGTCGCCCGGACGCTGTAGTCAGGTTTTCCGCGGAATGCCGCTCGCGCGAAGGGCGGCATCGACCGTCGCCCGGATCTGGTCGTTGAGCGAGGCGCCGCGCTCGGCCAGCTGCTCGACGTCCTCGTCCGGAGACCGAGGCGGCTTCGGCTTCGGCGTCACCTTCTCGAGGCTGGCGTCGAGCATGCGGAGGATGCTCTCCTCGACCCGGCGCTCGATCTTCTTCTCGAGATCCTCGCTCCGGTCCTCGTCGGCGGCGGCCGGCGGAGCAGCGCGCGCCGGGCGAGCAACAGCCGCGCCGTCGATCTCCAGCTCGTAGACGCGCTCCGGCTCGTCGAGGCCCTTCAGGTGGCGCTCGCCGAGCGGGAAGACGGCGACGCCCTCGGGGAGGCTGGAGCCGATCAATGCGTGCGTCGCCTCCGACAGCAGGACCTGCCCGCCGGCGCCGGCAGTGCAAATCCGTGCGGCGCGAACGACGTCGAGACCGTGGTATCCCTCGTCACCCAGCGCCGGCTCGCCCGTGTGCAGCCCGATCCTCACGCGAACGTCGCGGCCGTCCGGCCAGTCGCGCGCCGCGTGTCTCCGCTGCACCTCGACCGCCCCGGCGACGGCGTCACGTGCGCGCGGGAAGGCGAAGAAGAACGCGTCGCCCTGCGAGTCGATCTCGGTTCCGTTTGCGGTGGTGAGCGTCTCCCGGACCAGCCCCCGATGCTCCCGCAGCACGCCGCCGTAGCGCTCGCCGAGCTCCTTGATCAGCGTCGTGGAGTCCTCGATGTCCGTGAACACGAACGTGACCGTTCCGGCCGGAAGTGTCGACACGCCCGCATCGTACGTCTGTCGAGCGAAATCCGGCGCGCGCCTTTCGGCGCCGAATTGGCACGGACAAACGCGCCTCGATCCCGTAGCGTCGCCGGCAGGGGAAAGGGGTCTACCCCCACCCCGGGGTGGGGGTATCGGCTCGCCTCCGCCCGCCTCTCAGCCCGAGGCGACTTCCTCGAACTCCCGGACCTCCTCGCGCGCCTTCTCGCGGTGCTGCTCGGCGTCGGGCCGTTCCTCGTACTGCTCGCCGAGGTACGCAAGGATCTCGTCGTCGCCGTGGAGGATCCGCTCGTTGTCGACGAGCACCGGGATCTCGTTGCCGCCGACGGCCTCACGCATCCGCGTCCGCTCGGAAGGCTCCGCCGGGACCTGGTGAGCGACGAAGTCCAGGCCGAGCTCGGTCAGCCTCTGCCGCACCCGGTGGGAGTGCGGACACCACTCCGCTTGGTAGAGCTCCATGCGGGTCGCCTACCCGGCGGCGCCGCGGGTCAATCGAGCGGCTTCTCGTACAGATTGTGTTGCCGCGCCACGCGCATGCCGGCCCGCTCGTAGAGCCGGACTGCGCCCGTCGTGTTCTCGGCGTCGACGCCGAGACAGACGCGCGCCTGCCCGCCGCGCCGGAACTCGCCGAACGCGTGCCGGAGCAGCGCGAGAGCGAGCCCGCGCCGGCGCCATGGGCGGCGGACGCCGAGCGACATGACGTAACCGGCATCGTGCTCCCCGGACTCGTGCGGGCGGCAGAGGCACGCGCCTGCGATCTCGCCGGCGTCCTCGGCGAGGAACCAGAGCGAGGGGTCCTGGTTCGGCCCGTGGAACCAATGCTCCCAGTCCTCGAGCGACTGCGGCTCGTGCTCCCAGTGGTCGGAGAACGCCTCGTCGACCGCCTGGTGGATCCGCGCGAGCTCGGACGGCCGGCCCGTGCGCACGGTGATGCCGTCCGGCCAGACCGGCGCGGGCGGCTCCTGCGCCAGCGAGATCTCCATCCGCAGGGAGTGCCGGAAGAGCCGGTAGCCTCGCCCCTCGTACACCCGCCCGGCCGCCTCGTCCGCCGCCGCCTGAAATCCACGCAGGAGCGCACCGGGCGCCGCCGTTTCAGCGGCGCGCCGCTCCATCGCGTCGAGCAAGGCGTGCCCGACCTCGTCGACCGCGCCGGGCCGCAGGCGCAGGTCGATCCAGTACCGCGTCCGCTGCGGTCCGCCGTCGCCGACGTCTGCGTACGCGACGAGCAGGCCGTCGTCGACCGCGACGCGCATGTCCCGCGCGGGGTCGATCGTCGGGATGTCGAACCAGTGCGCGATCTCGTCGACCGTCGCCGCGTCGACCCCGAAGAGCGCCTGCGAGTGCTCGTTGAGGAGGGCGGCGATCGCGCCGGCCTCTTCTCGCTGCGGCGCCCTGACCTCGATCGGCACCGCGCGAGTCTAGTCCGGCCCCTGCGAGTGGGCGCCGAGCGGCACGGCCTCGCCGGGCCAGGTGCCCGGGGCGGCGGGCACCTGGTGGGAGACGAAGTCCAAGGGTCGTGCGCCGGCGTTCAGGATCCGAGGAGGACGGTGTAGTAGGCGTCGACGGGCTGGCCGCTCGGGTCGAAGCAGCGCACATCGACGAAGTACTCGCCCGGGCCGTCTTGGGTGCACTGCGAGTTGTCGGTCGAGTAGCCGGTCACCTGCGCCGTCCCGAACGGGACGATCGAGTTCTGGGCGCCGGTCCATTCGGCGGTGTACCAGCCGCGAGCACGGTGCCGGATCGTGATGGAGCCCGACGCCGGGTTGAAGCTGTAGAACGCGCTCGGCGTGTAGCTGGCCGAGGACGCGTCGTTTCCCCACGCGTAGGCGAGGTGCTCGTTCCAGAAGGTGAAGAACACGTTGAACTTGGAGTCGATCGGAGCGCCGGCCGCCGAGAAGCACCGCACGGAGACGGTGACGTCGGGGCTGCCGAGCCAGTTCGCCACCTTGCAGTACACCTTGGCGGTCCCGACGGCGCTGACCTGCACGTGGCCGCCGGTGCTCGACGTGACCGATCCGAGCCCGGTGAACGCGACGCGGTAGACACCGACTCCATCCCGGTAGACCTTGATCGCCCCCCGCGGGTTCCACGACGAGTTGCTCGGCGGGGTGTAGCCCGTACGGGTCGGCTGGTTCGCGTACGCGAACGCGTTGTCGTTGTAGTTCCGGGTGACGAAGACCTGGAAGTAGGCGTTGGCCGCCGCGCCCGTGCCGGTCTCGTAGCAGCGAACGTCGATGACGTCGTCGACGAGCCGGCTGCTCGTGGGCGAGCAGTTCCAGGGGGTTCCCGACGTGTTCGACGCCGATCCGCTCACCTTGACCGTGCTCCTCGCGCCGAGGAAGGACGAGAGCCGGTCGAACCTGACGAGGTAGCGCCCGGTCGTGCCGGCGGGCCTGGTGATCTCGACCGCGCCGGCCGTACGGTTGAAAGCAGTGCCGGGGGAGTACAACTCTGCGTCCTTGTCGTCTCCGGCTGCGTACGCGTCGGCCCAGTACGCTCGCGTCGGAAGACCTGAGATCGCTGCGCGACCAGAGGCCTCCTGGGGACCCGCGGCGGGCTGAGACGAGGCCGGCGCTGTCGCCGCGACCGCGCCACCCGCAAGTGCCAGGACGAGGAGCCCGGCAACAACGACGCGGTGCGGCGAGAGAAGACGGTCCATGGTTCCTCCTTCGAGAGTGGGGCCGGGGCCACGTCGAGCTGCGACCTCGACTCTCTGGGAGACGCGTTGCAACTTCGTTGCAAAACCCGCCCCACCACCCCGACCCCGCGGGGTCAGGATCCGAGCAGCACGGTGAAGTAAGCGTCGACCGGCCGGCCGCTTGGGTCGAAGCAGTGTCCGTAGGGGGACGATCCAGTCTCCGGCGCCGGTCCGTTCGGCGGGGTAGTAGCCGCGACGTTGGCACACGCGGCCGACCGCCCCACAGCCGATCGTCCGGGCGAGGCTTGACCTCCCTCGGCCGCGTGTAGTCTGGGCCGATCGACACGATCGCCTTCACGCGCGGTGTCCCGGCACCCGACTGCCTGCCGGTCGAGGAGCTCGCAGACTGCGCGCGCGCTGCCGTCGAGCGCGACGGTGCGACCGTCCTCAACTACGGGCCCGTCGGTGGGTACGGGCCGCTGCGGGAGTGGGTCGCCGAGCGGCATGCGGTCAGACCCGGCCAGGTCCTGATCACGAACGGGTCGCTTCAGGGACTGTCCCTGCTCGCGGCGCTGCTCGTCGAGCGCGGCTCGCGGGTCCTCGTCGAGGGCCCGACCTACGACCGCGCGCTACACATCGTCGCTCGCCACGAAGGCGAGCCCGTGCCGCTGGCGATGGACGAGGAGGGCCTCGACCCGGATGCGCTCGAGCTCCCCGCTGCCTTCCTGTACACGATCCCCACGTTCCAGAATCCGAGCGGCCGGACGCTGTCGCTGGAGCGGAGGCGCCGCCTGGCCGAGCTCGCCCGCGCCGGAGAGCTGCTCGTCGTCGAGGACGACCCGTACTCGCTCGTCAGGTTCGAGGGCGAGCCGCTCCCGAGCATCTACGAGCTCGCCGAGGGTGAGGGCGTCGTCTACTCCTTCTCCTTCTCCAAGATCGCCGCCCCCGGGCTGCGCGTCGGGTACCTGATCGGGCCGGCGGACCTGATCGCGCGCCTGGAGGCGATCGCCGTGCAGACGTACCTGACCCCGGCGCTCCTGCCGCAGGCGACTGCCCTCGAGTTCGTCCGGCGCGGGCGGCTCGAGCCGAACGTCGAGCGCGTCGTCGGCCTGCTCCGCGAGCGGCGCGACGCGATGCTCGACTCGCTCGACGCGGAGCTGCCGGAGGGGTCGACGTGGAGCCACCCGCAGGGCGGCTACTTCACCTGGATCGAGTTCCCGGCCGGCACGGACGGAGGCGAGCTGCTGGCCCGGGGCGAGTCGCAGGGCGTGACGTTCGTGAAGGGGAGCGACTTCTTCCCGCCCGGTCGCGGAGGGGCGTCCTCAGCGCGGCTCGCGTACAGCTTTGTCTCGCCGGAAGAGGTGCGGACGGGAGTGTCGCGTCTCGCCGGCCTTCTTCGCGAGCTGCGCCCGTCGCCGGTGGCGGTATAGCTGCGAGAGCAGCACGCCGCCGACGACGCCGACGCCGAGCAGCAACAGGATCTCCCAGATCAGCCGCACCTTCGCGGTGGTGAAGACGAAGTCGACCCGGATCTGGTCGGTGTTCTCGGCGACGAAGGCGATCGAGTAGGCGACGACGAAGAGCAGGACCGCGATCTTCAGGTAGAGCACCGGCTGCCACGTCGACGGCTGGTCGTCCTCGGCGCGGTCGGGGGCTGGGACCGCTTCGGCCGATGGTTGCGGCGAGCCCGGCGCTTCGGTCATGCCGGGCGGCTGCGGGGTGCTCACAAAACGATGTTACGCCGCTGCCGCCTCGCGCGCGAACGCGGAGAGCGGCCGCGGCACGAGCTGCGGCTGTCGCGGCGGGACGAGCACGCCGCGCTCGGCGTGCCTGAACGTCGGACAGGGCGACTCGAGCAGCAGTGCGCAGAGACCGGCTTTGTGGAAGTAGCAGTCTGCGCAGGTGACTTCGCGCTTACTCAAAGATGCCCCCTTGCCTTCTCCCGGAGTTCCTACGAACCGAGAGCGATGATAGGTCGCTGCCGCCGCGGTGCAAGGGGTCAGGCCCACGAAAACCATGCTCTTTGCGGCCGTTTCGAAAGTGGCGGTATGCAGCGGTTTTTACGTCTTCGGCGGGAGCGTTGCCAGTGCCTGCAACGCTTGTCGAAAACTGTCCACAGCGATGACGCGGACCGGCCCTGCCCACTTGCGGGCCTCTTTCGCGTTATCCCCAGCCGGCACAAGAAAGACGTCCACGCCGGCTCGGCGCACCCCGATCGCCTTCTGCTTGACGCCGCCGATCGGGAGCACCGTGCCCTCCGGCTCGATCTGACCGGTCGCCGCGACCTTGTATCCGCGGTCGACGTCATGGCCCAGCTCCTCGAGCACCTGGAGCGCGAAGGCGAGGCCCGCGGACGGGCCGCCGACCGAGCCGGCGTCGATCCTGATCGAGATCGGCGTCTTCGCTTCGGTCGCCTGCAGGACGTAGACGCCGATCACGGTCCGCCCGCCGCTGCCCGCCGTGCGCACGTCGACGCGGCGTAGGTCCTTTCCGGACCGGACCGTGAGGCGGACGATCTCGCCCGGCTTGTGCTTCGAGACCAGCCGCCGCAGGTCGCTCGTCTTCCCGACCGGGCTGCCGTCGACACCGACGATCACCTCGGTCGGCTGGAGGCCGGCCTTCGCCGCCGGAGAGCCCGGGATGACGCCGTCGACCAGGGCGCCGGTCGAGCGCACGGTCACCTTGTAGCCGAGGTACCGCAGCGCGACCGCTCCGGCGATGTCCTGCGAGCGCGCCATCTCCCGGAGCTCCTCCTGCCTGCGCTGGCGGTCGCTGACGCCCGGCGGGTTGACCTGGCGGGCCGGCACCAGCGTCTCCCCGCTGTGCACGAAGTGGAAGAGCTGCTCGAACAGCTTCGCCCGCCGGATGATCACGGCGTCGTAGTAGATGCCGCCCGGGCCGCTCGGATCTTTGCCGCCCTGAACGACGACGAGCGGCGCGACCGGCCGCGCCGGGTCGGGGAGGAGGAGGTACTGATCCGACGGCCAGAGCCAGAGCACGCCGGCCGTGACGAGCAGCAGGATCCCGCCGCCGCCGAGCAGCCGCCCCGGTGTGAGGCTTCTGAGCGCACGAAGGATCATCGGTTGGTGCGAACCGTGGGAGTCACAACCGGTTGCGGCCGGAGCCGGGCTTTGCCCGGCGGGAGGCTAGGAATCGTGTTGCCACGGGACCAGAAGAAGAAGGGGGCTCGTGGGGGAAACATGGTTTCCCCACGGTGTCTACAGGAGATTTCTGGTCACGCCGCCGTCGACGGGAACGACCGCGCCGGTCACGTAGCTCGCCTGGTCCGAGGCGAGGAAGCAGACGACGGCGGCGATCTCGGCCGGACGGCCGAGCCTGCCGAGCGGGATCGCGGACGCATCGCCGACGCCGCCGAGGGAGCGGAGCCGCTCGGTATCGATCCGGCCGGGCGCGATCGTGTTCACGGTGATCCCCTTCGGCCCGACCTCCCGCGCCAGCGTCTTCATCCAGCCGACGATGCCCGGCCTGAGCGCGTTCGAGAGCGCGAGGTTGTCGATCGGGGAGCGGACGGAGCTCGACTGGATGTTGACGATCCGCCCGCGCCCGCTGGCCTCGAGGTGGGGAAGGCAGAGGTTCGTGAGCCGGATCGCGGACAGGAGGAGGAGCTCGACGGCACCCTCGATCGCCTCGTCGGCAATGCCCGCCGCCGGACCGGCGGGCGGGCCGCCGCCGTTGTTGACGAGCACGTCGATCCCGCCGAAGGCGCCGACCGTCTGCTCGACCAGGCGCGCGAGATCGTTCGGGACGGTCAAGTCGCCGCGGACGGCAAGCGCGCCGAGGCGCTCGGCCTCGCGCTCGAGGAGATCGCGGCGGCGCGCGAACATCGCCACGTTCGCACCCTCGGCCGCCAGTGCCTCGGCGATCGCGAGGCCCATGCCGGACGAGGCCCCGCAGACGATCGCGGTGCGGCCTTGGAGGCCGAGGTCCACTAGGTGGGGTCCTCGCCGGCCCGCGCGACGGCCCGCGTCGTCATCCCGCCGCGCATGTTGAAGACGCCCTCGACCTCGAGGAAGCGCGGCTGCACGCTCGCGACCAGCTCGTCGAGCACCTCGTTCACGACCTCCTCCTGGAAGATCTGCCGGTCCCGAAAACCGGTCAGGAAATCGCGCAGCGACTTCAGCTCCGCGAGCTTCTCGCCGGGGACGTAGCGGATCGTGATCGTCCCGAAGTCGGGCGCGCCGGTCAGCGGGCAGATCGACGTGAACTCGGGATGCTGGTATTCGACCCGGTACGGCCGATCGGCGAAGCGGTTGTCGACGGACTCGATCAGCGCTTCTTCAGGACGCTCACGACGTCCCGCACCGCCGCCGCCGACTCTCGGAACATCCGCTTCTCGTCCGGGGACAGCTTCAGCTTCACGATCTCCTCGACGCCGCCGGCGCCGAGCTTGACCGGTACGCCCATGTACAGGTCGCGGACGCCGTATTCGCCCCCGAGGTAGGCGGTGCAGGGGAGGACGCGCTTCTCGTCGAGCATGATCGCGTCGACCATCTGTGCGGCGGCGGCTCCGGGCGCGTACCAGGCGGACGTGCCGAGCAGATTGACGATCTCCCCGCCGCCCTTGCGCGTGCGCTCGACCATCTTCGCGATCCGGGAGCGCGGGACGAGCTGCTCGAGCGGCACGCCGCCGACCGTGGTCGCGGAGACGACCGGCACCATCTGGTCGCCGTGGCCGCCGAGCACCATCGCGGTCACGTCCTTGACCGAGCAGCCGACCTCCCAGGCGATGAACGCCGAGAACCGGGCCGTGTCGAGGATGCCGGCCATCCCGACGACGCGCTGCTTCTTGAACCGCGACACCGCCTTCGCGACGTGGCACATCGCGTCGAGGGGATTCGAGACGACGACGAGGATCGCGTCGCGTGAGCGCGCGACCACCTCCTTCGTCACGGAGCCGACGATCGCCTCGTTCGTCGCCACCAGGTCGTCGCGGCTCATGCCCGGGGTGCGCGGCCTGCCGGCGGTGATCACGACGACGTCGGAGCCTTCCGTCTCCTCGTAGCCGTTCGTTCCGACGATGTTCGGCTCGAAGCCGAGGACGGAGCCGGCCTGGTTCATGTCGAGCGCCTTCCCCTGCGGGAAGTTCGGGATGATGTCGACGAGGACGACGTCGGCGTAGTCGCGGCGCGCGAGCTCCTGCGCGCAGGTCGCGCCTACGTTTCCTGCTCCGACAACAGTTACCTTTCTACGCAACTCTCGCTCCCAGCTTGTCGATGATCGCGTCGGCGACGTGGCTCGTGCCGACGGCGCTCGGGTCGTCACGGGTCGGCTTCATGTCGTAGGTGACGCTGCGCCCTTCCCGGATCACGTCGGCGATCGCCTCCTCGAGGCGGTCGGCCGCGTCCATCTCGTCGAGGTGGCGGAGCATCATCACGCCGGAGAGCATCTGCGCCATCGGGTTGACCTTGTTCTGGCCGGTGTACTTCGGGGCGGAGCCGTGCGTGGGCTCGAAGACGGCGGCGTGCTCGCCGAAGTTCCCGCCGGGCGCGAGGCCGAGGCCGCCGATCATCCCGGCGCAGAGGTCGGAGACGACGTCGCCGTAGAGGTTGGGGAGGACGAGGACGTCGTACTCCTCCGGGCGCTGCACGAGCTGCATGCACATGTTGTCCACGATCCGGTCGTCGAACTCGATGTCGGTGTTCTCCTCCGCGACCTCCCGCGCAACACGCAGCCAGAGGCCGTCGGAGAATTTCATGATGTTCGCCTTGTGCACGGCCGTGACCTTGCGGCGGCCGTTGTGGCGGGCGTAGTCGAAGGCGAAGTCGAAGATCCGCCGGGTCCCCGTGATCGAGATCGGCTTGATCGAGATCCCCGAGTCGTGGCGGAGCTTCCCGCCGTGCTGCTCCAGCCAGTCGATCAGGCCGCGGGCGTCCTCGGTTCCCTCCTCGAACTCGATGCCCGCGTACAGATCCTCGGTGTTCTCGCGGACGATGACGAGGTCGACGTCGTCGAACCGGGAGCGGACGCCGACGTAGCTCTTGCACGGGCGCACCTGCGCGTACAGGTCGAGGCTCTTCCGAAGGCCGACGTTGACGGAGCGGAAGCCGCCGCCGACCGGGGTCGTGATCGGCCCCTTCAGGGCGACGCCGTTGGCGCGGATCGACTCGAGGACGTGCTCCGGCAGCGGGTTGCCGCCGTACTGCTCCATCACGTCGCTGCCGGCGTGCTGGAGGTCCCACTCGAACTCGGCGCCCGTCGCCTCGAGCGCGCGACGCGTCGCCTCGGTCAGCTCCGGGCCCGTGCCGTCGCCCGGGATCAGGGTCACGCGATGCGGCACGGGACCTGACTCTACCCCACGTGTTGCGACGCTCGGTCCGGGTAGATTCCTGGCCGGTGAGTACGGATTTCAAGGCGGGGCTCGAAGGGGTCGTCGCGGTCGAGACGGAGATCGCCGAGCCCGACCGCGAAGGCGGCTCCCTCCGGTATCGCGGCATCGACATCGAGGAGCTCGTCGGCCACTACCCGTACGAGCGTGTCTGGGGCCTGCTCGTCGACAACGACCTCGATTCGGCGATGCCCGACCCCGAGCCGTACGAGCCCGTCGGGCTGACGGGGAACGCGCCGGCCGACCTCCAGTGCGAGAGCGCGCGGCTCGCCGGCGCTTGGAAGCTCGGCAAGCTGAACGAGATCTCGGACGACCAGGCTCGCGAGGACCTCGGCCGGCTCTCTGCGCAGATGATGTCCATCGTCGCGCGCTCTGCGCGAGTCGCCGACGGCCACACCGACGCGATTCCGGACGAGGTCGTCGCCCGCGGCGAGACCGCGGCCGAGAAGTTCCTGCTCCGCTGGCGAGGCGAGGCCGATCCGCGGCACGTGAAGGCGATCGACACGTACTGGATCTGCACCGCGGAGCACGGGCTGAACGCGTCGACGTTCACGGCGCGGGTCGTCGCCTCGACGGGGGCCGATTGCGGCGCGGCGCTGTCGGCGGCTGTGGGTGCGCTGTCCGGCCCGCTCCACGGCGGGGCGCCGGCGTACGTGAAGCCGATGCTCGAGGAGGTCGAGCAGATGGGCGACGCCGAACGGTGGGTACGCCAGACGCTCGCCGCCGGCCGCCGGATCATGGGCTTCGGCCACCGCATCTACCGCGCCGAGGATCCGCGGTCGCGGATCCTGAAGCGGACGGCCGAGGAGCTCGGCCACCCGCAGATCGAGATCGCGCAGGAGCTCGAGCAGGTCGCGTTGCGGGCCCTGCAGGAGAAGTCGCCGGACCGTGTGCTGGCGACGAACGTCGAGTACTACTCGGCGATCGTCCTCGACGTGGCCGACATCCCGCCGCCGCTCGCCCCGGCGATGTTCGCCTGCTCCCGGGTCGCCGGTTGGTCGGCGCACATCCTCGAGCAGAAGAGGACGGGGAAGCTCTTCCGGCCGAACGCCAGGTACATCGGCCCGGCGCCCCGGTCGCTCGCGAAGGTTTGACGCTCGCCGACGCGGCTGCGCAGGCGGACGCCCTCGCGGAGGAGGGCAAGGAGCGGGAGCTCGCCGACCTGCGCCGGCAGTGGGAGGACGAGGTCGAGGGCGCCGCGCGGAGCGCCGACTACCGAGAGCGCGCGGTCGCATACCGCGCCGTCGGGCAGTTCCGGTTCCGGCAGAAGATCGAGCTCCTGACACGCGGGCTCGACGACGAGAGTCCGGCGTGCCGGGGATCGGCGCTGATCTCCTTGGAGCGGCTGTCGCGTGACAGCCCCGGCGCGGTCAACTCCGTGCGCTCAGTGCTGCACCGGCTGGCGACGGCGGACGACAACCAGGCCGTCCGGCGGATCGCGATCGTCTGTCTGCGCAACGGCTCGCCGCACCGCGACACGATCGTCCTCCTCGAGGGGCTGGGCGAGGACGACCGGCTGGAGCGCGAGCTCCGGGACACGGCGAGCAAGGTTGCAGCGGGGCTGAAGCGGAAGTCCCGCTAGCCGCAGGCGCACATCGTCGAGCTGCGCCCGCACGAGGGGCAGATGCGCGGCCGCCGGCGGCGCTCGAGCAGATTCTTGACGACGCCGGACTCGATCATCAGCCAGCCGGCGCCGGAGGTCAGCGCCATCAGGAGAGTCAGCTGCGAACCGAGATGCACCTCTTTGTTTTTTGCATCCGGCGGCGCATCGAAACCTCGGTAGCCGAAAGAGCTACCGGCGGCGCGCGTGGGGATGCGCGTCGAAGTACGCCTCCCGCCTCCGCCGGTCGGTGACGTGCGTGTAGAGCTCGGTCGTCGCGAGGTCGGCGTGGCCGAGCATCTCCTGCACGCTGCGCAGGTCGGCGCCGCCTTCGAGGAGATGGGTGGCGAACGAGTGGCGGAGGAGGTGCGGGTGCACGCGCTCCGGCTCGAGCCCCGCCTTGGCCGCCAGCCGCCGCAGGATCAGGAAGGCGCCGGCGCGGGTGAGCGGGCCGCCCTGGGCGTTCAGGAAGAGCTCGGGGCGGTGGCGCCGGTCGAGGTGTGGCCGTCCGCGGGACAGGTACCGGCGCACCGACTCGGCCGCCGACCGGCCGATCGGCACGACGCGCTCCTTCCCGCCCTTCCCCGTGCAGCGCAGGAGCCGGTCGTCCAGGTCGACGTCGGTGCGCTGGAGGCCGACGGCCTCGCTGACGCGCAGCCCGGCCCCGTAGAGGAGCTCGACGAGCGCGCCGTCGCGGAGTGCCGTCGGCGTCGTTCCCGCGGCCGCCTCGATCAGGCGCTCGGCCTCGCGCGGGGAGAGCGTGCGCGGCAGCGTTCGCCGTCGCCGCGGCTGCTCGACCTCGGCCGCGGGGTTGTCCTCACGCGTGCCGAGGAGGATCTGGTGGGCGAAGAAGCTGCGTGCCGCCGAGATCCGGCGGGCAATCGTCGCCGCCGCCAGGCCGCGCGCGCGAAGCTCCGCGACGTACGTCCGCAGGTCGTCCGCGGACGCGGATCCGAGCGGCTTGCCGAGCCGTGCCGTGACGTGGACGAGGTCGCGCCGGTACGCGTCCACGGTCTGCGGCGCGCGGCGCGCAGCGAGGACGGCGAGAAAGCGCTCGAGCTCGGGGTCGGCCATGCGCCGCAGTTCGCGGCGCGCTTCGAATGGCCTGCCTCGTTACGAGCGAGGGTGCGCGCGGTCGTACACGCGTCGCAGCCGCTTGCCGTCGACGTGGCTGTAGATCTGCGTCGTGGAGAGCGAGCTGTGCCCGAGCAGCTCCTGGATTACACGCAGGTCGGCGCCGCCCTCGAGCAGGTGCGTCGCGAATGCGTGCCGGAGCTTGTGCGGGTTGGGTGTGAGCCGCCGCAGGGTGCTCGTGTCCAGGCGCCGCCCGCGCGCGGAGAGAAAGACTGCGTTCTCCGCGCCGGTCGCGAGCACGGGCCGCGCGTCCCGTAGGTACCGAGCGAGGTGGTACGCGGCCTCCTCGCCGAGCGGAACGGTGCGCTCCTTGCCGCCCTTCCCGCGGACGTGGAGGAGCTCCTGCTCGAAGTCGACGTCCTGAAGGTCGAGGCCGACTGCCTCTGCGCTCCGGAGCCCGGCGGAGTAGACGAGCTCCAGCAGTGCG
>DATENZ010000169.1:0-12240 GCA_035274625.1 Gaiellaceae bacterium | reverse complement strand
CTGCTCGAGCTCTCCGAGGCCGAGACCGCGGCGGCGCTCGGCATCCGCCCCGGCACCGTCAAGTCGCGCGTCTCGCGCGCGCTCGAACGCCTGCGGGCCGAGCTCGAGGCTGCAAGCGTCGCCGGCGACGACGGCGACGCGCGGCCGGAAAACGTGGGGGAGGAGGAAGCGTGACCGAGCGCGAGCTTCAGGCCCTCGCCGCCCACATCGACTTCCCGGCAGAGCGCGACCTCGCGCCTGCCGTCCGGGCGCGGCTCGCGCCGCGCAGGGGCCGGCGTCGTGCGCTCGTGGTCGTGCTCGCGGCGGTGGCGGTCGCGATCGGCGTCGCCTTCGCGGTGCCGCCCGCGCGCTCGGCGATCCTCCGCTTCTTCCACATCCAGGGCGTGACGGTCGAGGTCGTCGACAAGCTGCCGCAGGTGAAGACGACGGGTGCGCTCGACCTCGGGCCTCCGATCGACCTCGAGCACGCCGCCCTGACGACCCGGTTCCAGCCGCTTCGCTCCAATGTCCTCGGCGATCCCGACCGGGTCACGTGGGACGGGCGCCAGCTGTGGTTCGTGTACGGAAACGTGCGGCTGCTCATCTCGCAGTTCGTCGGATTCGGATTCGAGCGGTTCATCAAGAAGGTCATCGAGCCGCAGACGCGGATCCAGGCGGTGACCGTCGACGGCGAGCCCGCGCTCTTCATCTCGGGTGCCAGGCACTTCGTCTACATGGAGTCGACGGATTTGATCCGCGAGGAGCGAATCCGCCTCGCGCGCAACGTCCTCCTGTGGGAGCACGGCCGGTTGACGCTGCGGCTCGAGGGCGATCTGACGCTCGGTGAGGCGCTTCGCATCGCCCGTTCGTTCCGCTGATCCAACGCAAAAAGGAGCGGGACGGCTGTTGCCGTCCCGCTTCGGTTGAACGTCGCGCCCCTGGCCTCAGCCGGGGCTTTTCCTTTTCTCGAACGTAGGCAGACCAACGACAGGAGGAATCCCCCCGAAGGGGGAGATCCGGTTCGCGGACTTCGCCGAACATCAGGTACGTCCCGACGACGAAAAAGGAACGCGAAATGTCTGCGGCTGAGCTAGACCTTTACGTTGAGACCGAGAGCGAGCGCATTCAGCGCTGGCGGGCCGAGGAGCTGGAGCGGGCAGGCTACGACGCGAGCGAGGCGGCCGAGCTGGCCGGCCGCTCCTACGTCGATCTCCACCTCGCCGTCGAGCTTCTCGAGCGCGGCTGCCCTCCCCAGACTGCGCTCAGGATCCTGATCTAGCCGCGGGGGGACCTCTGGGTTCCCTCCGCGGCTGAGCATCAGTCGCCCCTGCAGGGCTTGCCGGGTGCGGGCAGAATCAGCCTCTGCCGGTGCCGCTACTCGCTTCGATTCCGTCGCCGAACACGGGCGTCGTCGACGTCGGTCCGCTGCACATCCACATGTACGGGCTGATGCTCCTGCTCGCGATCGCGGTGTGCATCGTGATCGCGGGACGCCGGTGGGTTCGGCTCGGCGGGGACTGGGATCTCGTCCTGCGCGTCGCCGTGTGGGGCGTCGCCTTCGGGATCGTCGGCGCCCGCGCCTACCACGACATCACGAGCTGGAACGAGGTGCCGGACACGTGGTGGGGGCCCTTCGCCGTCTGGCAGGGCGGGCTCGGTGTGTGGGGCGGCATCCTCCTCGGGACGATCGCGGGCGCGATCGTCGTCCGCCGCTCCGGGCAGAGCGTCCGGCTGTTCGCCGATGCGACCGCGCCGGGGCTCCTCGTCGCGCAGGGGATCGGCCGCTGGGGGAACTGGTTCAACCAGGAGCTCTTCGGCAAGCCGACCAACCTGCCCTGGGGGCTCGAGATCGACGTCGAGCACCGCCCGATCAAGTACTCCGCGTCGGACACGTTCCACCCGACGTTCCTGTACGAGTTCATCTACGACGTCGCGCTCGCGGGCGTCCTGATCTGGGTCGGCGGCCGCTTCCGGATCAAGGCGCCGGGCCTGTTCGCGCTCTACGTCGCGGTCTACACGTTCGGCCGTACGTTCGAGGAGCTGCTGCGCGTCGACCCGTCGCACCACCTGCTCGGCCAGCGGCTGAACTTCTGGGTGTCGATCCTCGTTTGCGTCGCGTCGACGGCCTTCTTCATCTGGTGGCAGTTCTTCCACCGCGAGGGCTCGCGCCCGATGGTCAGGCGCAAGCCGCGCCCGATCCCGAAGGGGCCGGCAATGGCGGTCCCGAAGAGCCGCGTCCGCCCGCGCCGCTAGCCTCGGCCGGTGCACGTCCGGGAGCTCGAGCTCGACCTCGACGCGTTCGAGGGCCCGTTCGACCTGCTGCTCACGCTCGTCCTGCGCGAGGAGCTGGAGCCGCGGGACGTCGACGTGGCCGCGGTCGTCGTCACCTTCGTCGAGCGATTGGCCGAGCGGGAGCGGCTCGACCTCGACGCCTGCGGCGAGTTCCTCGTGCTTGTGGCGGCGCTGCTCGAGCTGAAGGCGCGCGAGCTCTTCCCCGACGAGGATGTCGAGCTCGGCGATCTCGACCCTGAGGAGGCGGCCGAGGAGCTCGCTCGGCGGCTGGAGGAGTTCCGCCGGATGAAGGAGGCGGCGCGCTGGCTGACCGAACGGCTGGAACAGGAGCGCGACCGGTTCTTCCGGCTCGGGCCGGCGCCGCTGGCGCCGCGAGCCGAGCCACGGATCGCGCCTCAGCGCCCCGAGACGCTGGTCGCGGCGCTGCGGGCGCTTGCGGCGGAGCCGCCGCAGGTCTCCCTCGGCCACATGGCGCTGCGCTTCCCGCCGGTCACGCAGTTCGTCGAGCGCTTCCGGGCGCTGCTGCGCCGCCGGCGGCGTTTCGACTTCGACCAAGAGGTCGGCGGGCTCTCGCGCATCGAGCAGGCGGTTGCGTTTCTCGCGCTGCTCGAGCTGCGCAAGGGCGGGGAGCTCCGGATCGATCAGGCGGCGCCGTTCGCGCCCATTCGCATCGAGCCCGCCGCGGAAGGAGTCAGGGCACGCGACGAGGAAGGAGAGGATTCTTGGAACGCACGCTCCGCCTGATCAGCACGCACCCGCTGGACGATCTGGCGCGGACGCTGGAGGCGCTGCTCGTCGTCGCCTCGCAGCCACTCTCCGCGGAGGAGATGGCCGACGCGGCGGGCGACGACGCGGAGCGCGTGGAGGACGCGCTCGGCCTGCTTGAGGAGCGGTACACCGAGGGCCGGAGCGGCATCGTCCTCGAGCAGGTGGCCGGCGGGTGGGCCTTCCGCGCCTCGCGCGAGGAGGCGGAGGCGTGCGCGCGGCTGTTCGAGCGGCCCGTCGAGCGCGGGCTCTCCGGCGCCGCGCTGGAGACGCTCGCAGTGGTCGCGTACCTCGGGCCGTGCACCCGGCCGGACATCGCGCGGATCCGCGGCGTCGCGGCCGACTCCGTCGTCGCCGGCCTCGTCGAGCGCGGCCTCGTCGCCGAGTCCGGGCGCGACGAGGGCGGCGCGGTTCGCTACCGCACGACGCCGCTCTTCGAGCGCGTGTTCGGCCTCGAGAGCCTTTCCGCGCTCCCGCGGCTCGACGACCTCGGCGAGACGACGGACGACATCCGCGACCGCCTGGAGGCGATCGCCGCCCGGCGCCCCGCCTAGCGGTTCGTGACGGTACCGGGCACGGTCAAGAAGAGCGATTCGTAAGAGGCCGGTAGCGGGCACTCAACGGTCCCAGGCACTGTTAGGACGACATGGAAGTCACCGACGCGACCTTCTACACCGACGTGCTCGAGCGTTCGCACGAGCAGCCCGTGGTCGTGGACTTCTGGGCGGACTGGTGCGGGCCGTGCAAGGCGCTCGAGCCGGTCCTCGAGCGTGAGGTCGCGGGGCGGGAGGGGATCGTCCTCGCGAAGCTGGACGTCGACGCGAACCCGGCGATCGCGCAGCACTACGGGATCCGCGGCATCCCGGCGGTGAAGGCGTTCCGGAACGGCGCCGTCGTCGCCGAGTTCGTCGGCGCGCAGTCGCCACAGTCGGTCGCCGCGTTTCTGGACACGTTGCTCGGCCCGTCGGCCGGCGAGCAACTGCTCGAAGAGCTGCGCGGCCGGGAGGATCAGGCCGACGTCGTGCGGGCCCTCGAGCAGGGCGAGCACGAGCGCGCGCTCGACCTGCTGCTCGACCAGGCGCGGGCGTCGAACGGCGACCGGCGGGACGAGGTTCGCCGCTGGATGCTCGCCCTCTTCGCCGAGCTAGGGCAGGAGCACCCGCTCAGCCTGCGCTACCGCCGGCAGCTGGCTTCAGCCTTGTACTGACGGCGAAGAAGGCCCGCGCCTGTTCGGCGTCGAGCCTGCCGGTGAGTACGGCCTCGACGAGGCGAGTGCGGAGGTCGCGGAGGAAGGCGGTCGCCGCGTCGGGAGCGGTTGCGTCTGCCGAGGGGGTTGCGTGGGCTGCCATCCGGTCTCCTTTGTTCGGGTGTCGGCGAGAGCTTCGGCCGCGTCCATGAATTCCGGCTGAGCCGAACGTGAAGATCGGCGAAGAACTCCGTAAGGATTCGGTAATGCGGCTGAACGCGTACCTCGCCCGTGCCGGCGTTGCGTCGCGGCGGAAGGCGGACGAGCTGATCCGCGGCGGGCGGGTGACCGTGAACGGCGACCGCGGCGAGTTGAACACGTTCGTCGGCGACGCCGACATGGTGGCCGTCGACGGCCGTCCGATCGCGAAGCAGCGCCTCGCGCATCTCCTGCTCCACAAGCCGCCTGCCGTCGTGACGACCGCCCGCGACCCGCACGGGCGCCGCACCGTGGTCGAGCTCGTGCCGGCCGAGCCCCGCGTCGTCCCGGTCGGGCGCCTCGACGCCGACACGACGGGTGTACTCCTGCTGACGAACGACGGGAAGCTCGCGCACCGACTCGCGCATCCGCGCTACGAGGTGGAGAAGGTCTACGAGGTCGAGGTCGACGGCGACCCGGACGAGGACGCGCTCCGGCGGCTGCGCGAAGGCGTCGAGCTCGACGACGGCCGGACCGCGCCTGCCCGCGTGCGCCGGCTCGGTCCCGGCCGGCTCGAGCTCACGATCCACGAGGGCCGCAAGCACCAGGTGAAGCGGATGGGCGAGGCGGTCGGCCACCCCGTGCGGCGCCTCCACCGCAGCCGGTATGCGGGCCTGACGCTCGCGCGTCTGGCGCCCGGCGAATGGCGTGCGCTCCGCGCCGAGGAGGTCGCGAAGCTCCGCCGGCTAGTCGGGCTTTGAGACGAAGCCCATCCGCTCGTACATCGCCTCGAGCGTCGGCGCGGACGCCGCGCGCGCCTTCTCCGCGCCGATCGCGAGCAGCCGCTGGAGCTCGGCGTCGTCCTCCCGCAGCGCGCGGTAGCGCTCCTGGACCGGCGCGAGCAGGTCGACCACGGCCTCGCCGACCGCCTCCTTGAACTGGCCGTAGCCCGCGCCTTCGAAGCGGGCCTCGATCGCATCCGGCGCCTCGCCCGTCGCGACCGACATGATGTCGATGAGGTTTGTGATCCCCGCCTTGTCCTCGGCGCGGCGCACCTCACGGCCCGAGTCCGTCACCGCGGTCTTGAACTTGCGGCGGACGACGTCCGGCTCGTCGAGCAGCTTGACGGTTCCCTGCTCGGTTCCTCCGGTCGTCGACATCTTCCTCGCCGGCTCCTGGAGGTCCATGATCCTCGCCCCCACCTCCGGGTACACGCCCTCCGGGACGACGAAGGTGTCGCCGAACCGGGAGTTGAACCGCTGCGCGATGTCGCGCGCGAGCTCGAGGTGCTGCCGCTGATCGTCGCCGATCGGGACGATGTCGGTCTGGTAGAGCAGGATGTCGCCGGCCATCAGGACCGGGTACGTGAACAGGCCCGCGGAGACGAACTCCTGGCGGTCGCCCTTCTCCTTGAACTGGGTCATCCTGCCGAGCTGTCCGTAGCTCGCCACGGCCGAGAGCAGCCACGCCGCCTCCGCGTGCGCGGTCACGTGGCTCTGGCAGAAGACGGTCGAGCGCTCCGGGTCGAGGCCGGTCGCGAAGAGCATGGCCGCGAGGTCGAGCGTGCTCCGGCGCAGATCCTGGGGGTCGTACTCGACCGTGATCGAGTGCAGGTCGACGACGCAGAAGAACCCCTCGCCGCGTTCCTGCGTCGCCGCGTACTGGCGGAAGCCGCCGATCAGGTTGCCGAGGTGCTTTTCGCCCGTCGGCTGGATGCCCGAGAAGATCCTCATGTCGCCGATTCTCCTTCGTCGAGGAACGAAAAAGGCCTCTCGCGGAGGCCGGAAGGGACGAGGCAGCGTGCGCTGGATCAGTGCACGCGCACGCTTCCGCCTCGCCCCCGGCGCCACAGGCAGCTCGGATACGAGACGGTCACCACGTGTTCCCATCATAGCCCCGCTCCGACTTGCGTAGACCCGACGCCGGTCCATAACGTGGGCGGCAGTGCTCGAGCGCCTCGCCAGGTTCGTGATCCGCCACCGCAAGCTGGTCGTCGTCGGCTGGCTGTTGCTGACGATCCTCGGCGCGTTCTCGGCGAACCAGATCAACAAGCGCTGGCTCGATCAGTTCTCGATTCCCGGCTACGCCGCGTACGAGGCGAACCAGCGGACGCTGAAGGTCTTCGGGAGCGGCGCGCAGCCGCCGCACGTAGCGCTCTTCAACGTCGAGGGCGACGTGACGGCGAACCGCGCGATCCCGGCTGCGCTCGCGAGCTTCCACGAGAAGTACCCGGACTTCCGGGTCGGCTCGTACTACTCGACGAAGAGCCGCGCCTACGTCTCCAAGGACGGCCACAGCACGTTCGCCACGATCTACCCGCCCGGCGAATCCGGCTTCAGCTCCGAGTCGCACACCGGTGACGTTCGAGACGCGATTCGCGCCGCGCTGCCGGTGGGCGTCGAGTTCCACCTGACCGGCCGCGACGCGCTCTTCGACTCCCAGGGATCGTCGGAGGGGCCGAGCGTGTTCACGGAGGCGCTGATCGGCGGCGCCGGGGCGCTGATCATCCTGCTGTTCGTCTTCGGGACGATCCCGGCGGTGCTGATGCCGATCATGATCGCGATCGCCGCGATCCTGAACACGTTCACGCTCGCCTGGGGCCTGACCTACGTGACGTCGGTGTCGCGGATCGTCCAGTTCCTGATCGCGCTCGTGGGCCTCGGCGTCGCGATCGACTACGCGCTGCTGATGATCTTCCGCTTCCGCGAGGAGCTGCGGCACGGCCGCGACGTCGAGACGGCGACGATCGAGACGATGAAGCACGCCGGGCGGTCCGTGATCGTCTCGGGCTCGACCGTCGCGATCGGCCTGCTGTCGATGGTGATCATCCCGATCCCGGTCATCCGCTCGATCGGGATCGGCGGCCTCCTCATCCCGGCGGTCTCCGTGCTCGTGTCGATCACGCTGATGCCGGCGATGTTCTCGCTGCTCGGGCACCGGATCAACAGCTGGCGGGTGATGCCGAGACGGATCGTCGAGGGCACCGACCTCGAGGGCGGCTTCTGGTGGCGCTGGGCCCACCTCGTGCTCAGGCGGCCGCTGCTGATCGGCTCGATCGGCCTCGTCATCGTCGGGCTGCTGGTCTACTCGGGCTCGAAGATCAACGCGGGGGAGGCGCAGCTGCGGGCAGAGCGCGGCTCCGCGACCGACGATGCGGTGATCGGCTACAACAAGCTCGTCGCGGACGGGTTCTCGCCCGGCGTCGCCAAGCCGTTCGTCGTCCTGGCGGAGGACAACGATTCGCCGGCGGTGCTGACGGCGGTCGTCTCCCGTCTGAACCAGACGCCGGGACTTGCCGGCGCGGTCGCGCCGCCGGACTGGCGGAAGGACGGGACGGCGCTCGTCGAGACGTTCCCCGACGTGGACGCCGCCGCCGACGCCGCGGGGAAGACGGCGAGCCGACTGAAGCACGACGTGTTACCCGCGCTCGAACGGCAGGCGGGCGGCGACACGCGGCTCACGCTCGCCGGGACCGCGCCCGAGGACCGCGACTTCTCCCGAGCGGTCTACAGCAAGTTCCCGTGGGCGCTCGCGTTCGTGATCCTGCTCACCTTCGTGCTGCTGATGCGCGCGTTCCGCTCGATCTTCCTGCCGCTGAAGGCGGTGATCCTGAACCTCGTGTCGCTGATCGCGGCGTACGGGATCATCGTCTTCGTCTTCCAGGAGGGTCACGGCTCCGAGGCGATCTGGAACGTGCAGGCGACCCACACGATCATCTCCTGGATCCCGCTGATGATCTTCGCGTTCCTGTACGGCCTCTCGATGGACTACGAGGTCTTCATGCTCACGCGCATGCGCGAGGAGTACGACGAGCACCCTGACACGAACCACGCGGTCGCGCTCGGGCTCGCTCGGACGGGGAAGCTCGTCACCAGCGCAGCGCTGGTGCTCATGTTCGCCTTCTTCGTCCTGTCGACGAGCCCCGGCCCGGACATCAAGCAGTTCGGCATCGGGCTCGCCGCCGGAATCATCTTCGACGCAACCGTCATCCGGGCGCTGCTCGTCCCGGCGATCATGCGGCTCGCCGGCAACTGGAACTGGTGGTTCCCGCAGTGGGTCGGTCGCGCGCTGTTCGTCAACGGGACGCGCGCGCTGCCCGAGCCGGACTAGCAGCGCCGCCTAGACTGCGCTCGTGGCGACCGTCCACTCTCCCGAGCTGCTGATCGTCATGGGCCAGGGCGCCACCGGCGAGGAGGCCGACCACGTCGTCGCGCGTCTGCAGGAGGCCGGCGTCGACGCGCGCGTGTCCGTCGGGCGCGAGGCGACGGTGATCGCGGCGACCGGTGACCGCGAGCTGCTCGCGACGCTGCCGCTCGAGGGCTACCCCGGCGTCGAGCAGGTGCTGCCGATTCTCAAGCCGTACAAGCTCGTCGCCCGCGAGGTCTCGGCCGACCCGACCGTGATCGAGGTCGACGGCAGGCGCGTCGGCGACTCCTGGTTCGGGCTGCTCGCCGGGCCGTGCACCGTCGAGACGCGGGAGCAGACGCTCGAGACCGCGCGCGCGGTCGCGGCGGCCGGCGCGACGTGGCTGCGCGGCGGCGCGTTCAAGCCGCGCACCTCCCCGTACAGCTTCCAGGGCCTCGGCGCCGAGGCGCTCGTCATCCTCCGGCAGGCCCGCGACGAGACCGGGCTGCCGATCGTCACCGAGCTGATGGACCCGCGGCACGTCGAGGAGGTCGTCGACACGGCCGACGTGATCCAGATCGGCGCCCGGAACATGCAGAACTTCCTGCTCCTCTCCGAGGTCGGCCGCTCGCACAAGCCGGTGCTGCTGAAGCGCGGCCCGTCCGCGTCGGTGGAAGAGCTCCTGATGGCTGCCGAGTACGTTGCCAAGGAAGGAAACGAACGCATCGTCCTCTGCGAGCGCGGGATCAAGACGTTCGAGACGACGACGCGGTACACCCTCGACCTCGGCTCGGTCGCGGTGCTGAAGCGCGAGACCCACCTGCCGGTGATCGTCGACCCCTCCCATGCGGCCGGACGCCGGGACCTCGTTCTCCCACTCGCGCGGGCGGCGATCGCCGTCGGCGCCGACGGGATCATCGTCGAGTCGCACCCGCGTCCCGAGGAGGCGCTGTGCGACGGCCCGCAGCAGATCCCGACGGTCGAGTTCGCGGCGTTCGCCGATGAGGTCCGCGAGCTCGTTTCCCTGATGGGCAAGGAGATCGGCTAACGACGCTTCGCCGGCGGCGTAGGATGCCGCCCGTGGCGCCCTTCAGATAGCTGTAGGAGCAGAAGCGGCCTCGGGCCGCGACTCACGCGCGTGCGCCCCCTTCCGGTGCCGGTCCTCGACCTGGCACTCGGAAGGGAGGCACCCCATGGCCCGCAAGGGTCGCGCGCCGCTGCGCGCTTTGCTCGCGCTCGTTTCGAAGTCACACCCACAGCTCGACGCTGCTTCCGCGATCACCTCGGGCCTGGTCCTCGTCGACGGTCGTGTCGCGACGAACCCGCAGTCGCTCGTCCGGCGCGATGCGTCGATCACGATCCGCCGCGACCAGCCGCTGCGCGGCGAGGCGAAGCTCGCGGCTGCACTGACCGGCTTCGGCGTCGCGGTCGCCGGCCGCGTCGCGCTCGACCTCGGGGCGGCGGCCGGCGGGTTCACGCGGACGCTCCTCGCCGCGGGAGCGGCCCGTGTCTACGCCGTCGACGCGGGCTTCGGGCAGCTGCTCGGGTCGTTGCGGCGCCACCCGGCGGTGGTCGTCCTGGAGCGGACGAACCTCGCCGATCTCAGCCGCGCGCTCGTTCCGGAGGCGGTCGGCGTGCTCACCTCGGACCTCTCGTACGTCGCGCTCGCCCGCGCCCTGCCGCAGCTCGAGGGCCGGGTCGCATTCGAGCTCGACGCGGATCTCCTCGCCGTTGTCAAGCCGCAGTTCGAGCTCGGTCTGCCACAGGCGCCCACGGAGCCGGCACACCGCGCCGAGGCGGCGGCGCTGGCCGTCCGGGGCGCTGAGCGGGCGGGCTGGGCGGCCCACGGAGTCGAAGAGTCGCCCGTGCGCGGAGCCCGCGGCGCGATCGAGCTCCTCCTGCACGCGACGCGGGTCGGACAACCGGTGGACTAGCCTCCGCACATGCGTCTCGCGCTGGTCGGAACCGGCCTGATGGGGGCATCCGTCGGCCTGGCGGCGAAGCGCGCCGGCGTCGACTGGGTCGGCGGCTACGACGCCGACGAGGACGCGGCCGCGGTTGCGGCGGAGCGCGGCGCCGTCGACGAGCGGGGCCAGCTGGACGAGGTGCTCGGGAGCGCGGATCTCGCCGTCGTCGCCGCGCCGGTGACGATCCTGCCCACGCTCGTGGAGGAGGTGCTCGGCCGCGCGCCCGACGGCTGCACGGTGACCGACGTCGGCTCGACGAAGGAGTGGGCGGGGCGCCTCGCAGCGCGCTTTGTCGGCGGCCACCCGGTCTGCGGCCGGGAGGCACGCGGCGCAGCGCATGCCACGGCGGATCTCTTCGACGGCGCGACCTGGTTCCTGACCCCGGTCGCCGGTACCGACCCGGAGCGCTACCGCGTCGTGCACGGGTTCGTCGCCTCGCTCGGGGCGGTGCCCGTCGCGATCGATCCTCAGGCGCACGACCGGCTCGTCGCACTGACGAGCCACCTGCCGCACGCGCTCGCCAACCTGCTCGTCAACCAGGCCGGCGCGGGACGGATCGAGGGCCACGACCCGCTCGCCGCCGCCGGGGGCTCGCTCCGGGACATGACGCGCGTCGCGGGTGCCAACCCGCGGATCTGGGTGGACATCTTCCTCGACAACGCCGGTCCCCTCGCGGACGCGCTCGGCGAGCACCGCCGCCGCGTCGAGCAGGTCGAGCGCGCGCTCCAGGAGGGCGATGCGGGCTACCTCGCGCGCTGGATCGCCGAGGCGTCCGGGAACCGGCGGCGCATGCTCGAGGACGCCTACCCGGACCCGGGCGAGCTGCAGCGGGTGACGGTGCACGTCCCGGATCGCCCCGGCGTGCTGGCCGGCATCACGCAGGCGCTCGGCGCGGAGCGGATCAACATCGAGGACTTCGAGCTCCGGCACTTCTCGCCCGAGCGCGGCGGTGTGCTGACGATCCTCGTCACGGGCGAGAGCGAGGCGGCGCGCGCCGCCCAGCTGCTCGAGGCACAGGGGTACGGCGTATCCGTCTCGCCGGTGCTCGCCGAGTGAGGGTCGAGCCCGCGGCCTCGGTGCAGGGCGGAGTCGCGCTCCCCGGCGACAAGTCGATCTCGCACCGCGCCGTCCTGATCGGCGCGATCGGGGACGGCGAGACGCGGATCGCCGGGTTCGGGCACTCGGGCGACACCGGCTCGACGATCGCCGCCGTCCGCGCGCTCGGGGTCGAGGTCGAGGAGGCAGGCGACGACGTCCGCATCGACGGGCGCGGGCTGCGCGGGCTGCAGGCGCCGGCGCAGCCGATCGACTGCGGGAATGCCGGAACGCTCGTCCGGCTCCTGACGGGGATCCTCGCCGGTCAGTCGGGGCAGCGGTTCGAGCTCACGGGAGACGAGTCGCTGCGCCGGCGACCGATGGGCCGGATCGCCGAGCCGCTGACGGCGATGGGCGCGAGCGTCGGTACGGAGGACGGGCGTCTCCCGCTCACGGTCGCCGACGGGACGCTTCGGGCGATCCGGTACGAGCTCCCGGTGGCGAGCGCGCAGGTCAAGTCGTGCGTCCTGTTCGCGGGGCTGTACGCGCAGGGCGGGTCGACCGCCGTCGTCGAGCGGGTGCCGACGCGCGACCACACCGAGCGCCTCCTCCGCGCCGCCGGCGCGCGCGTCGAGAGCGCACCGGGCGTCGTCGAGGTGTGGCCGGCGGAGCGCCTGCAGCCGCTCCGCCTGC
>DATENZ010000168.1:0-67109 GCA_035274625.1 Gaiellaceae bacterium | reverse complement strand
CCCGTCAGCGGCGGCCCGCGTGGCGCCGAGTCCGCGACGCTGACGATCATGGCCGGCGGCCGCCCGGAGGTCTTCGCGCGAGCCGAGCCGCTCCTGCGATCGCTCGGCCGCCCCGTGCTCGTCGGCGGCCCCGGCGCAGGGCAGGCCGCGAAGCTCTGCAACAACCTGATCGCCGGGGCGACGATGGCCGCGATCGCCGAGGCGTGCGCGATCGCGACCGAGGAAGGGCTCGATCCGAGCACGCTCTACGACCTGCTGACGACCTCGACCGGCGACTCGCGCGTGCTCCGCACGCGCTTCCCACTCGCCGGAGCCGACGACTCGCATCCGTCGAACCACACGTACGCACCGCTCTTCGCGCTCGACCTGATCGCGAAGGATCTGACGCTCGCGCTGGAGCTCGCGGCCGAGCACGGTGTCGACGCGGACGTCGCGGCCGCCGCGCTCGAGCGCTACCGCTCCGCGCAGGCGGCCGGGCACGGCGGGCTCGACTACTCGGCCGTGTACCTCGCCGCTACGAGCGCACCGACGCCGGCTTCCGCTCGTCCCGAAGCCGCTTCGTCGCGTCGAGATCGAGCGCCGACGCCTCCCGAATGACGACGCCGTAGTCCCGCTCGGCGAGCTCCGCCGTCGTATAGCCGTCGAGGACGTCGGAGAGCACCAGCTCCGGGTCACGCTCGAGTGGATCGCCGTACCCGGCCGAGTTCGGCACGGTGATCTGGAGCGTGTCGCCCGCCGAGAGCCGCGCGGCTGTCACCTTCGACGGCCAGCGCTCCTCGTCCGGCTGACCGGCGTTGCGGATCATCGACGCGTTCACGCCGTCGTGGCCGCCGAAGACGCCCCACGGCACATCCGTATCGTGCCGCTCGCCCTCGCAGGTCACGATCGTGTCGACAAGGAACCGGTTCACGCGCACCATCCCGATCCCGCCGCGCGTCCGGCCGGCGGCGCATGGCGCGTCGCGCAGCTCGTAGCGCTCGGTGCGCATCGGGAACCGCCACTCGAGCTCCTCGATCGGGTTGTTCCGCGTGTTCGCGATCAGGCAGTCGACCGAGTCCAGCCCGTCGCGGGACGGCCGCCCGCCGTACGACCCCTCGTCCACCTCGAGGTACACCCAGTACTCCTGCGTCTCGGTGTTGAAGCCCGAGTACGAGATGAAGTGCAGGTGCGCAGAGTTGCCGGCCGTGATCTGCTCCGGCACGACCGGTGCCAACGCGCGCAGGACGAGGTCGACCGCGCGCTGGACCTGGCAGAAGCGCGCGAAGCAGGCGCGCGGGTAGCTCGGGTTGAAGATCGAGCCCTTCGGCGCGATCACCCTGATCGGGTGGAGCATCCCTTCGTTCTGCGGGACGAAGACGGGATACGCGTCCTCGTCGAGGAAGATCATCCGCGCGATGAACGTCATCGCCGAGACCGTCGTCCCCTCGTACGGGCAGTTGTAGCCGGTCGGCACCTCGTCGCTCGAGCCGGTCAGGTCGATCGTCAGCTCGTCGCCCTCGACGATCACCTTAACCTTGACGGGTAGCTGCGTCTCGCGATTCCGGCCGTCGTCGTCGAGCCAGCCCTCCTCCGGGCCGTACTCGCCGTCCGGCACCTTCGCGATCTCCTGGCGCAGCATCCGCTCCGAGTACGCGATCCAGTCGCGCGCCGCGCCGAGCACCGGCTCGCTGCCGTAGCGCTCGAGCAGCTGGAGGTAGCGCTTCTTCGCCAGCTCGCAGGCGGCGATCATCGCCTCGATGTCGCCGCGGTTGTACGTCGGCGTGCGGGTGTTCTCGAGGATGTGCTGCCAGAGCTTGTCCTGCCGCACGCCGCGCTCGGACAGCTTGACGGCGCGGTAGATGTTTCCCTCCGACCAGTTGTCGACGAGGTCGACCGCGAGGCCCGGATAGGCGCCGCCGATGTCGAGCAGGTGCGCCGAGGCGCCCGCAAAGCCGACCAGCTCGCCGTTGAAGAAGATCGGGACGACGATCGCGACGTCCGGCGAGTGTGTCGCGCCGAGGTACGGGTCGTTGTGGAGGATCACGTCCCCGTCGTGGATGTCGTCGCCGAGGAGCGAGATCACGCCCTTGACGATCTTCGGCATCGCGCCCATGAACATGGGCGTCGAGTCCGACTCGGCGAGCTCGTTCCCCTCCGGGTCGAAGATGCCGGCGCCGAGGTCCTCCGACTCGCGGATGATCGACGAGTAGCTCATCCGGTAGAGCACGCCGGCCATCTCCTTCGCGATCGCCGCGAACGCGCCGCCGATCACGCGCATCAGGATCGGCGTCGCGAGCTGGGCCGCCTGCTCGGCCCGCTGGGCCTGCGAGCAGTCGACGACGATGTTCCCGGACCGGTCGATCTCGGCGGCGAAGCCGGGCGGGATCACCGTCGTCGAGTCGTACTGCTCGATGATCGCCGGCCCTTCGAGCCGGTCGCCCGCGCGCAGGAGCTCCCGGTCGTAGAACGGCGTCGGCCGGCGCTCCGGCCGGCCGCCGACATCGAAGACGACGTCCCGCTCGACGGTCTTCGCCCGCGAGGGGTCGCCGTCGCCGGTGTCGAGCTCCGCCCATTGCAGGTCCGGGATGCGGCCGATGCCGACGGCGCGCACGTTGACGATCTCGATCTCGGCGTCGAAGCGGTGGCCGTACTCGCGCTCGTGTGCGGCGTGAAACGCGTCCGCGAGGCGCGGCGCCCAGCCGTCGTCGAGCTCGCCTGCGGGGATGTCGAACCGAACCTCGTAGCCCTGGCCGACGTAGCGGCAGTCGGCCAGGCGCCGCACGAGGCGCCGGTCCTCCGGGACGCCTTCGCGCTCCAGCTGCGCCGCGGCCTGTGCCGCGAGCTCGTCCAGCCGCGCCCCGAGGCGCTCGCGGTCGAGCGACGTGAGGAACTGGCGCTCGGTGGCGACGTACTCATGCTGGAGGTCGGTTGCGAGCAGGCCGGTCGCCGACGTGATCCCCGGATGCGGCGGGACGAGCACCCGCGGGATCTCGAGCTCGACGGCGATGTCGCAGGCGAACAGCGGCCCGGCTCCGCCCGCCGCGACGAGCGTGAACTCGCGCGGGTCGTAGCCGCGGCGTACCGAGTTGACCTCGATCGCCTGCGCCATCGAGAACTTCTGGATCTGCAGGGCGCCGAGCGCCGCCTGCTCGACCGGGACCCCGAGGCGGTCGGCGACGCGCTGCATCGCGGCGGTCGCCAGGTCGACGTCGAGCGCCATCTCGCCGCCGAGCAGGCCGCGATCCGGGCGCAGCCGCCCGAGCAGGAGCTGCGCGTCGGTCGAGGTCGGCTGGTCGCCGCCGCGGCCGTAGCACGCGGGGCCGGGGTCCGCTCCCGCGGATTGCGGCCCGACGCGGAAGACGCCGCCGGCGTCCACGTAGGCGATCGAGCCGCCGCCCGCGCCGATCGTGTCGATGTCGACCATCGGCACCATCGCCTGGTAGTCGCCGACCTTCGTGTCGAGCAGGTGCCGCATGCGCAGCTGCCCGCCCGCAGCGACTCCGATGTCGGCGGACGTGCCGCCCATGTCGAGCGTGACCACGTTGTCGTGGCCCGCCATCCGCCCGGCCCAGATGCCGCCGACGAGACCGGCGACCGGCCCGGACATCAGCAGGTTGACGGGGCGCTCCCGCGCCGCCTCGACGGTCGCCATGCCGCCCGAGGACTGCATCAGCTGCACCTCGCGCGTGAATCCGATCTCGCGGAGGGCCTCGTCGAACCGCGACACGTAGCGCGAGACCTTCGGCCCGACGTACGCGTTCAGCGCAACGGTCGAGAAGCGCTCGAACTCGCGGTAGAGCGGCAGCACCTCGTGCGAGACCGACAGGTACGCCTCCGGGAACTCCTCGAGCACGATCTCCTTGATCCGCCGCTCGTGCCCCGGGTTGAGGTACGAGTGGAGGAGGCAGACGGCGACGGACTCGACGCCCGCCTGCTTCAGCGCGCGCACGCGCTCGCGCACCTCCTCGTCGTCGAGCTCGACCAGCACGTCGCCGTCCGGCACCGTGACGCGCTCCTTCACGGTCAGGCGGTGGCGCCGCTTGACGAGCGGCCGCGACTGCCACGGCAGCTCCTGCTGGAGCGAGAAGTTGAACGGCTTCTTGTGCCGGGCGATGTGGATGATGTCGCGGAAGCCGTGCGTGGTGATCATCCCCGCCTCCGCGCCGCTGTGGGTGAGCACGATGTTGGTCGCGACCGTCGTCCCGTGCAGGAGGTTGTCGACCTCGGCGAGCTCGACGCCGGCCTTCGCGCACAGCCCGCGCACGCCGTCGACGACGCCGCGCGAGGGGTCGTCGGGCGTCGACGGGACCTTGTCGACGGTGATCCGGCCCTCCTCCTCGTCGACGAGGATCAGATCCGTGAAGGTGCCGCCGACATCGACGCCGATGCGCTTCACGCCGCCGCCTCCCTCGTCTCCGGCTCGGTCGCGTGGGGGAAACCATGTTTCCCCCACGAGCCCCCTTCTTCCAGAGGCCGAGTCGTAAGGGGAACCTCCCGGTTCCCCTGGGACCCCTCCACGCAGCCGCTCACGCGGCTGCCTCCGCGAGCGCCGGAACGATCGCCTGCCCCACCAGCTCCATCTGCTCGAACCTCCCGTTCAGGTATGCGACCGAGACCTCGTCGACGCCCAGCTCGCCGAGCTCCCTGATCCTCTCCAGGCACCGCTCGACCGACCCCGCGATCGCGAAGTCGTCCACGAGCTCACCGGTCAGGTAGCTCGTGTGCTCCGCCGCCGAGTCGAGGTGGCCGGCGTAGTAGTCGTACTGGTCGCGCGCGGCCACCAGACGCGTCATCTCCTCCGGCATGCCGTGCGCCGGGTTCCACTTCAGCGCGTACGCGATGTGGTTCGCGCACGCCGCGGGCGCCCAGCGGCACTGCTCCCACGCCTCCTCCTGGTCGTCGGAGACGTGGAGCGCGCAGAGCGCGGCGATCTCGACCTCGTCCGGGTCGCGTCCGGCCTCCTCCGCGCCGCCGCGGATCTGTTCGATCGCCCAGCGCACCGACGCGGGGTGAACGCCGACGTAGATCATCACGATGTCGGCGAGCCCGCCTGCCAGCCGCAGGTTCTTCGGGCCGGTTGCGCAGAGCATGATCGGCACGTGCTCGTCGGCCCAGCGGATGCGCGTGCCGGCGGCCTCCTCGCCCGCCATCCAGGCGCGGAGGCGCGGCACCGTTTCCGCGAGCTCTGCGGTCGGCACCGGTTTCTGCCCGAGCGTGCGCACCGCGTTGTCCCCGCGGCCGATTCCGAGCAGCACGCGCCCGGAGTGCAGGTCGGCCAGCGTCGCGTGTGCGCTCGCCGTCACCGCAGGATGCCGCGTGAGCGGGTTGGTGACGCCGCTCCCGACGGCGATCCGCTCCGTCGCCGCGAGCGCGTGCGTCATGTAGACGTAGAGGTCCTGCCAGAGCATCTGGCCGTCGACGAGCCACGCGCGCTCGTAGCCGGCGCGCTCGGCGGCGCGCACCGACTCGACGAACACCGGGAAGTCCTCCGGCAGGAAGTGGGCGCCCAGCTTCACGCGAGCCGCTCCAGGTCGGCGAGCGTCTCGTCGAGGGAACGCACCTCGCCCCAGCCGACGCGGATCATCTCGAGCGCCGGCTCGTGCAGGTGCGGCAGCGTCGTTCCGGTGCAGTCCTCGACGACGATCGGCTTGAAGTCGCGGAACATCGCATCCTTGGACGTCGCCGCGATGCACTGGTTCGTCAGCACGCCGGTGATCAGCAGCGTCTCGGCGCCGAGGCCGCGCAGGACGACCTCGAGGTTCGTGTTGAAGAACGCGCTCAGGCGGACCTTCTCGACGATCCAGTCGTCGGACGCGACCTCGAAGTCGTCGTGGATGTCGTAACCCCAGGTGTCGCGGCGCAGGCCGCCGTCGCGCAGGAACGGACGGAGCTGCATGAACGGCCCGCCGTCGTCGAGGCCGCGCGTGCCGTGCCGCGTCCAGACCACCGGCACGCCGGCGGCGCGGCAGGCCTGGAGGAGACGCTGCGTCGGCTCGATCACGCGGCGCATGTGCGAGATGTCGATGCCGCTCTTGGCGTACCAGCCGTCCGGGTGCAGGAAGTCGCGCTGGTGATCGATCGCGACGAGCGCGGTGTGGCCGGGGACGAGCTCCCAGCGGACGGGTTCGTATGGAGTCGTCACGAGAGCAGCCGCAGGTTCTCCGGATCGTAGATCGGCTGCGGCACGACGATCGCGGGACGCGGCTCGCCGAGGATGTCGACCGTGAGGCGCGTGCCCGCCGCGGCGTGCTCGACCGGCAGGTAGGCGAGCGCGATGCTCTGCTCGACGACGTGCCCGTAGCCGCCCGCGGCGACGTAGCCGATCGCGCGGCCGTCGAGGCGGACCGGCTCGTTCCCGTGCGGGTCGGCGTCGTCGGTTTCGATCGTCAGGCACGCGAGCGTGCGGCGTACGCCCTCGGCGCGCTGGCGGAGCAACGCCTCGCGCCCGACGAAGTCGCCCTTGTCGAAGGCGACGAAGCGCTCGAGGCCGGCCTCGAGCGGCGTCCAGTCGGCGGACATGTCCGCCCCCCAGAGCCGGTACGCCTTCTCGAGGCGCATCGAGTCGAGCGCGCGGTAGCCGAAGTCGACGACGCCGAGGGGCTCGCCCGCCTCCTGCAGCGCTCCGTACAGCCGCGGCAGGTGCTCGGCCGGGTGGTGGAGCTCGAAGCCGAGCTCGCCCACGTACGAGACGCGGAGCGTCAGCGTCGGCACACCGCCGACCTCGAGCTGCCGGGCGCGGAAGAAGGGGAACGCTTCGCGCGAGACGTCCTCCTCGACGAGCTGCTGCAGCAGCTCGCGCGAGCGCGGTCCGGCGAGCGTGAGGACGCCGTAGCGCTCGGTGTGGTTCTCGAGCTCCACCGACCCGTCGTCCGGCAGGTGCCACTCGAGCCAGGCGTAGTCGTGCAGCTCCGTCGCCGCGGCCGAGACGAGGTAGAAGCGCTCGGGCTCGGTGCGCGTGATCGTCACGTCGCACTCGATCCCGCCGCCCGGCCGGCACATCTGGGTGAGCGCGATGCGCCCGAGCGCCGGCAGCCTGTTCGCGCAGAGCCGGTCGAGGAACGCCTCCGCGCCCGCGCCGGAGACGGCGTACTTGGCGAAGCTCGTCTGGTCGAGCACGCCGACGGCGGAGCGCACCGCGCGGCACTCGTCGCCGACCGCGTCGTGCCAGTTCCCCCGGCGCATGGAGTACGCGTCGCGGGCGCCGTTGCGCGAGAACCAGAGCGGCCGTTCCCAGCCGAACCGGAAGCCCATCACGGCGCCTCGCCCGCGCAGCGCGTCGTGGAGGGCGTCCTGCTTCACGGGACGGCCGGCGTTGCGCTCCTCCTCGGGATAGTGGATCGCGTACTCGCGCGCGTAGACGTCGACCGCACGTGGGACGAGGAACGACTGCCGGCGCGCGTAGTCGCCGAAGCGGCGCACGTCGAGCTCCCACATGTTGTCGCTCGGCTGCCCGTCGACGATCCACTCGGCTGCGTAGCGCCCGGCGCCGCCGGCGAAGACGATCCCGAAGATGCTGAAGCCCGCGAGCACGTGGAAGTCGCGCAGGCTGGGCACCGGGCCCATCAGGCAGCGGCCGTCGGGCGTGTAGCCGTCGGGGCCGTTGACGACGTTCTTGATCCCGGCGGTGGCGAAGGCGGGGATGCGCTCGCCGGCGTCCACGAGCGCGGCTTCGAGGCGGTCGACGTCGGGCGGCAGCAGCCGCGCGTGGAAGCCCTCCTCCACCTCCCAGGGCCTCGTCCCGCGCTCGAACGGCCCGACGAGCAGGCCTGCTCCCTCCTGGCGGACGTAGAAGGAGCCGTCCGGGTCGCGGAGGACCGGCAGCTCGGAGCGCACGCCCCTCAGCTCGTCGATCGCGTCCGTGACGACGTAGTGGTGCTCGAGCGCGACGATCGGCAGGTCTGCGCCCGCCAGCCGCGCCACCTTCGGCGCCCACTGGCCCGCCGCGTTGACGACGATGCCGGCCCGGACCTCTCCCCTCGGAGTCGAGAGCGTCCATGCTCCGTCGCGGCGCTCCAGGGCCGTCACCGGCGCCCGGCGGAAGATGCGCTCGCCGGCGCCCGCGGCGAGGGCCTGCGTCAGGCTGCTCGGGTCGACGTGCCCGTCCGTCGGTAGATAGGCGGCCGCGAGCACGTCGCCGACCTCGACCAGCGGGTGCAGCTCGCGCACCCGCTCCGGCCCGACGACCTCGACCGGCACAGCGAGGAGCTCGGCCGTTGCCGCGCGGTGCCGGAACTCGTCGAGGCGGTCCTGTGTGGTCGCGAGCCGCACGCTCCCGCACTCGTGGTAGTCGGCGGCCAGCGTCTTGTAGAGCTCGACGCTGTACCGGAGCAGGCCGGTCATGTTGTAGCTCGGGTTGAACTGCGTACAGAGCCCGGCCGCGTGCCAGGTCGACCCGCTCGTCAGCTCGTCCTCCTCGAGCAGGACGGCGTCGGTCCACCCGAGCAGGCCCAGGTGGTAGAGCAGGCTGCAGCCGGCGACGCCGCCGCCGATGATCGCGACCCGGGCATCTGCGAGCACGTGGGATGATCATCTGCCATCCGGCGACGAGCCCATGTTCGAACCTCCCGATGCCAATCTCGCCCCGCGGTTCACAGGACCGCGTACGTACGCGCGCCTTCCTCACACCGACCGCCTCGACGGCGTGGATTGCGCGATCTTCGGCATGCCCTGGGACGGCGCGACGACGTTTCGGCCCGGCGCCCGCTTTGGCCCTGAGGCCGTCCGGTCGGCTTCCGGAATGGTTCGCACGTACAACACCGCGCAGCGGACACAGGTGTTCGGCGCCGGCAGCGGGACACGCCTGGCGGGAGCATTGTCATGTGTCGATTACGGCGATGCCCCGACGGTGCCGGGCTATGTCGAAGAGACATTGCGTCGGATCGAGGCCTTCGTTCGTCCGATCGTCGAGGCCGATGTCGTGCCGGTCGGCATCGGCGGGGATCACTCGGTGACACTCGCCGAGCTGCGCGCCGTCGCACAGACAACCGGTCCGCTGGGTCTCGTTCACATCGACTCGCACGGTGATCTCTGGGACGACAACTTCGGCGTCCGCTACAACCACGGGACGATGTTCCGCCGGGCGATCGAGGAAGGCATCCTCGATCCTGCCCGGATGATCCAGGCCGGAATTCGGGGTCCTCTCTACACCGAGGAGGACACTCGTCTCCAGGAGAACCTCGGCGTCGAGCTCATTCCGTGGTTGGAGCTTTGCGATCTGGCGCCCAGCGTCTTTGCCGACCGAGTACGCGCGAGGGTCGGCTCTGGACCGACCTTCCTCACGTTCGACGTCGACTTTGTCGACGCTGCGTTTCTCCCGGGTACCGGCACACCCGAGATCGGTGGTCCGACGCCACATGAAGCTCTGCAATTTCTGCGCGCGCTGGACGGGATCGACTTCCGGGCGTTCGACGTCGTCGAGGTATCGCCCCCGTACGACGGCCCAGGTCAGATGACCGCGCTGTTCGCCGCGCAGGCCGTCTTCGAATGTCTGTCGCTTGTCGCCCGGGCGCGTGCAGGACGAAACTGACCGGTGGACGCCGAGTTCTGAGGCGCTGCTCGGATGCATCGCAGTCGGCGACGGCGCCGCCCATGATCGCCACCGTGGCCTCCGCGAGCACTACATGGTTTTCTATAAGGACCTGAGGAGGCGCGAATGACCGACATCCAGCAGGCGCTCGAGACGATCTTCTCGGCGGATTCCGCCGTGTACCAGCAGCGCGGCTTCCAGCGCCGCATCGGCTTCGGCCAGCGCCCCGCGCTGATCCACATCGACCTCGCGAATGCCTGGACGCAGCCAGGGAACCCGTTCACGTGCGACGGGATGGACACGATCATCCCCGGCGTGCAGCGGCTGAACGCCGCCGCCCGCCCGCACGGGATCCCGATCCTCTACACGACGACCGCCTATGCGGTCACGGAGGGGCCCAACACCGACATGGGCTTGTGGCACCACAAGATCCCGGTCGAGGTGCTGCAGCTTGGAACGGACGCTGTCGCGATCGATGAGCGGATCGCGCCCGAGCCCGGGGAGCACGTGATCGTCAAGAAGCACGCGAGTGCCTTCTTCGGCACGAACCTGGCGAGCATGCTGCGAGCGGCCGGCGTCGACACGGTGATCATCACGGGCGTGACGATGGCCGGCTGCGTCCGGCACACGACCGAGGACGCGATCGGCTACGGCTTCCGGCCGATCGTCGTGCGCGAATGCGTCGGCGATCGGGTCGCGGGCGTGGTCGAGTGGAACCTGTTCGACATCGACGCGAAGTTCGGCGACGTCGAGCCGCTCGAGACCGTGGTCGAGTACCTGGAGACGCTTAGCGTCGAAGCGCCAGTCGTTCACGCGCCTTCACGAGCGCAGTGACCGACTCGTTGTAGGGCGTCTCGAGACCGAGCTCCCGGCCGAGCCGCGGGATCGCGCCGTTGATGAAGTCCACCTCCGTGCGCCGACCGGCAAGCAGGTCGAGAAGGTGCGAGGGCCGCGCGCCCGGGATCTTCAGCCCGTACTCCCGGACGAACGACACGGCGTCGGCGAACCCGAGCGTCACACCCAGGGCGCCGGCGACGGCGGACGCCTCGCGGACGCACCCGGAGCTGACCGCCCACGCCGAGGGCGCTTCGATCGCCTCGCCGATCGTGCATCCGAGCACCGCGCAGGGACCGGCGAAGGCGACGTTGCAGATCAGCTTCTCCCAGACGAGGCGGTCGACGTCGTCGCACGTCTCGACCCTGAAGCCGGCGTTCCGCCAGACCTCCGCGATCGCCTCGATCCTCGGCGTCGCCGGGCCGTGTCGCTCGCCGAGGCGGACGAGCTCGAGCCCGTGGTGGTGGACGTGTCCCGGCTCGACGATCGAAGCGCCGAACCCGCCGGCGATGCCGATCGCGACGCAATCCTCGCCGAGCACCGCCGCCGCGGCCTCCGGCCCGCCGAGGCCGTTGTGGATCGGGAGGACGACGGTGTCCGCTGCGAGCAGGGTGCGCGCCGACTCCGCCGCCGCCTCCGTGTCGTAGGCCTTCGTCGCGATCACGACGAGGTCCGCCTTTCCCGCCTCGGCCGGGTCGGTGGTCGCCTCGATTCGCACGACGCGGTCGCCGCTCGCTCCCTCGACTCGGAGACCGCGCGCCCGGATCGCGTCGACGTGCTCCCGCCAGCCGTCGACCGCCCACACCTCGTTCCCGGCGCTCGCAAGCAGCCCCGCGTACACCGATCCCATGGCGCCGGCGCCGACGATCGCGATCTTCACGACGTGACCCTAATCAGCAAAAACAGGAGTACTCTGTTGACGTGATACTCGGACTGCTCGGCCCGTGGGACTTCGTGATCATCTTCGTGATCATCGCGTTCCTGTTCGGCTCCCGCCGGATCGGTAAGACGGTCCGCGCGCTCGGTCAGAGCGGCCGTGGCTTCAAGCGCGGGCTGCGTGGCGAGGACGAGCTCCCGCCGCCCACGCAGAGCGACTGAACCGCTCCGGATCGAACGGCGCCAGGTCGCGCTCCGGCTCCTCGCCGGCGGCGAGCTGGGCCACCAGCCGCCCCGTGATCGGGGCGAGCGCGACGCCTTTCATCGCGTGACCCGTCGCGACGATGGCGCGCCCGAGGCGGCCGATCGCCGGGAGCCCGTCGGGCAGGCAGGGCCGGAGCCCCGCCCAGGTCTCGATCACGGGCCGGCCGGCGAGGCCGCGGAACCACCGCTCGCCGCCCCGCCGGATCGCGTCGACGCGCGACTGGGAGATCGACAGGTCGAGCCCGGAGAGCTCGAGGGTGCCCGAGATCCGCAGCCGGTCGGCGAACGGCGTCGCGAGCGTCCACGTCTCCTGCAGCCAGGTCGGGATCCGCGGGTCGCCGTCCGAGCGTTCGAAGTCGACGTGGTAGCCCTTGCCGCCCTCAAGCGGTAGGCGCACGAGCTGCCGTGACCAGGTGCCCGCGGCGACGACCACGGTCTCTGCGTCGAGCTCGTCGAGCGAGCGCACCTCGACGCCGGTGCGGATCTCGGCGCCGGCCTCCGCGGCCGCCTGCCCGACGGTCTCGACGAAGCGCTTCGGCTCGACGCGACCCTCGTCCGGCCAGTGCACGGCGCCGGCGACCGCTCCCGCGAGCGTCGGCTCGCGCTCGAGCGTCTCCTGTCCGTCGAGAACGGTGTGGCGCCAGCCCGAACGCGCCGCTTCGGCGACTCCGCCTTCGAGCCCTGCGGGCGTGGTGTAGACGTCGAGCAGGCCGGCGCGGTCGAAGCCGGTTCCGAGCTCGGTCCCGAGCTGTGCGTGCAGCTCCAGGCTGGCGATCGAGAGGCCGCGGATCGCCTCCATCCCTTCCTCCCAGTGCCGCGCCGCCCGCGTGAAGCGGAAGAGCCATGGGACGACCGCGGGCCGAGGGCGGAGATAGAAGGGACTGTCCCGCCTCCACATCCAGCGGAGGCCGTTCCGGACCGCGGCCGGGTTCGAGATCGGCGCCGAATGGCTGGGCGCGATCAGGCCGGCATTTCCGTAGGAGCAGCCTGCGGCGAGCTCGTTTTCGCGCTCGAGCAGCGTCACGCTCGCACCCCGGCGGGCGAGCTCGAACGCGCAGCAGACGCCGATCGCGCCGCCGCCGACGATGACGACGTCGGCCCTCAACGGGAACAAGTCTAGGATCGGCGGGTGGAGGCGGAGACGATCGTCGAGCGGCTCTGGCCGGGGGCCGGTGCGAGCGTCGAGCCGCTCGGCGGCGGGATCACCAATCACAACTTCAAGGTCCGGATCGGAGGCGAGACCTTCGTCGTTCGCATCGGCGGCAGGGATACCGAGCTGCTCGGGATCGACCGGGAGCACGAGCGCGCCGCGTCGGAGCTGGCGGCGGCTCTTGGCGTCGGGCCGGAGGTGGTCGCGTTCCTCGACGGCTGCCTCGTCACCCGGTTCATCGACGGGCGGCCGGCAGAGAATCCGCAGCCGTCGGAGGTGGCCGAGACGCTGCGCCTCGTCCACGGGGCGCGGCCGATCCCCGGCCGGTTCGACGCCTTCCGCGTCGTCGAGACCTACCGGCGGACGGCGGAGGAGCGAGGGACGCCGGTTCCTGCGGCCTACGGCGAAGCGGCCCGGCGAGCAGCGGCGATCGAGCCGCGCCGACGCGGCCAGGCGCTGCGCCCGTGCCACAACGACCTGCTGAGCGCGAACTTCATCGACGACGGCACGCGGCTGCGGATCGTCGACTGGGAGTACGCCGGGATGGGCGACCCGTACTTCGACCTCGGGAACTTCGCCGCCAACCACGACCTCGACGAGGGAGCGGAGCGGGCGCTGCTCGAGGCGTACGCCGGCAGCGCGGAGGACGAGGCGCTCGACGCGCTGCGCGACATGCGGTTCATGTCCGATTTCCGCGAGGCGATGTGGGGCGTCGTGCAGCAGGCGATCTCGGACGTCGACTTCGACTTCGCCGCGTACGCCGACCGCCACTTCGAGCGGGCGCTCGCGTGAAGGACCGGGCGCGGGCCGTCGTCATCGGCGGCGGCGTCGGGGGATGCTCGATCCTGTACTGGCTCGCCCGGCTCGGGTGGGACGACGTGGTTCTCGTCGAGCGCGCGGACCTGACGAGCGGCTCGACCTTCCACTCCGCCGGCCTGGTCGGCCAGCTGCGCGGCTCGCTCAGCCTGACGAAGATGATGATGAGCTCGGTCGAGCTGTACCGGACGCTCGGGGACGAGGTCGGGCTCGAGACGGGCTGGCACGAGGTCGGGTCGCTGCGGCTCGCCTCGTCGGAGGAACGGATGGAGGAGCTCCGCCGCCAGGCCGGCTGGGCGAAGACGTTCGGGCTGCCACTGGAGCTCGTCTCGGCCCGCGAGGCGCAGGAGCGCTTTCCGCCGATGTCGACAGACGGGGTCCTCGGGGCCGCGTTCCTGCCGACCGACGGCTATATCGACCCGTCGCAGCTGACCTTTGCGCTCGCGGAGGGAGCACGGCGACGGGGCGCGGAGATCCACACAGGTACGCGCGTCACCGCGATCGGTGTCGAGGGCGGCCGCGTGACCCGGCTCGAGACCGACCGTGGCTCGATCGAGGCGGAGGTCGTCGTCAACGCCGGCGGGATGTTCGCGGCCGAGCTCGGCCGCCTCGCGGGCGTCACCGTGCCGGTCGTGCCGATGGCGCACGAGTACCTGGTCACGAGGCCGAGCGGGCTTCCACTCGAGATGCCGACCATGCGCGACCCCTCGCTCCTCGTCTACTTCCGGCCCGAGTCGGGCGGCCTCGTGATGGGCGGCTATGAGCGCAGCCCGGTGCCGTGGGGGCTCGACGGGATCCCCGCCGACTTCAACGGCCGGCTGCTCGCCGAGGACTGGCCGCGCTTCGAGGAGCTGATGGAGAACGCGATCGTGCGCGTGCCTCAGCTCGCCGACGCCGAGGTGATCCGGCTCGTGAACGGGCCCGAGGCGTTCACGCCGGACGGCGAGTTCATCCTCGGGCCGACCGCGGTGCGCGGCCTCTGGGTCGCCGCGGGCTTCTGCGCGCACGGCCTCGCGGGCGCGGGCGGGATGGGGAAGCTCGTCGCCGAGTGGATCGTCGACGGGCAGCCCGGGCTCGACGTGTGGGAGATGGACTCGCGCCGCTACGGCGCCCACTACGCGAGCCGCGAGTACACGCTCGCGCGCACCGTGGAGGTGTACTCCACGTACTACGACGTCAAGTACCCGGGACACGAGCGGAAGGCAGGCCGGCCGCTGCGCCTCTCGCCGACGTACGAGCGGCTGCGGGAGCTCGGCGCCGCGTTCGGCGAGAAGTCCGGCTGGGAGCGCGCGAACTGGTTCGAGCCGAACGCGGTGGGCGGAGACGAGTCGCTGCGGCCGCGCGGGTGGGCGGGGCGGCTGTGGTCGCCTGCGATCGGTGCCGAGCACCGCGCCTGCCGCGAGACCGCGGCGATCTTCGACGAGACGTCGTTCGCGAAGATCGAGGTCTCCGGCGCGGGGGCGGCGGCGTTCCTCGAGCGCCTCTGCGACAACCGCGTCGCGCGAGACGTCGGCCAGATCACGTACACGCAGATGCTGAACCCGCGCGGCGGGATCGAGTGCGACTTCACCGTCACGCGCTTGGCCGGCGACCGGTTCCGGATCGTCACGGGCACGGCGTTCGGCCAGCACGATCTGGCGTGGATCCGCTCGCACTTGCCGGACGACGGCTCGGTCGCGGTCGACGACGTCACCTCGCGGTATGCATGTCTCGGCGTGTGGGGCCCGGCGGCGCGCGAGATCGTCGCGGCGGCGACGACCGATGACCTCTCGTTCGGCTACATGCGGGCGCGTGAGCTCGCCGTCGGGCCGGTGCCGTGCCTCGCGCTGCGGGTCACCTACGTCGGCGAGCTCGGGTGGGAGCTGTACTGCCCGACGGAGTTCGGGCTGCGTCTGTGGGACACGCTCTGGGAGGCGGGCCGGGCGCACGGGCTGGTCGCCGGCGGGTACAAGGCGATCGACTCGCTCCGCCTGGAGAAGGGCTACCGCGTGTGGGGCGCCGACATCACGCCGGGGGAGACGCCCTACGAGGCCGGGCTCGGCTTCGCGGTGAAGCTCGACAAGGGCGACTTCATCGGCCGCGACGCGCTGCTCGGGGCCGAGGAGCCGGAGCGGCGCCTGGCGTGCCTGGTGCTCGCGGAGCCGCGGGCGGTCGCGCTCGGCTCGGAGCCGGTCCGGATCGACGGCGAGCTCGTCGGCCGCGTGACGAGCGGCGGCTACGGCTACACCGTCGAGCGGTCGATCGCGTACGCCTACATGCCGGCGGCGCGGGCCGAGCCGGGGCAGCCCGTCGAGGTGGAGATCTTCGGCGACTGGGTCGAAGGCGAGGTCGCCCCCGAGCCGCTCTTCGATCCTGCCGGAGAGCGGCTCAGGGGCTGAGCATCGCTACGGAGCGGCGTGCGCGGGCGCGGCGCCCTCGCCGTACTGCCGCTCGATGCGCTCGAGTTCGTCCTCGTCGCCCTGCCTGATCGGGCCCTTGAACCACTTGCGGGCCGCGAGCACGTACCACCCGCCGAAGAGCAGGAACGTGCCGAACACCGGCAGCGGCGTGTAGTTGAAGAGGAGCCAGTCGAAGTTGTCCTTGAACGGGATCCCGCCCTGGTACGCCGGGAGCAGGAAGATGATGCAGATGAAGAAGATCCAGAGGATCGCGAGCCAGTCGATCCACTTGTAGTGGCGGCCGAGATGCCAGGCACCGCGCTCGAAGCTCTCGCCGGCGCGCAGGCGCAGGATGATCGGCAGCACGAAGGCGATGTACAGGCCGATCACGGCGACCGCGGTCGACGCCGCGTAGCCGACGTAGCCCCACCACAGCGCGGGCAGCGGAGTCAGGAACGCGAGCGCGCAGATCGCCCAGACGGTGAAGACCGGGATCCGGTCGCGCCTCGAGACGCGCTTCCAGAGCTGGTGCCCGGGCACCGCGCGGTCACGCGAGAAGGCGAACATCATCCGTGACGCCGACGTCGTCGAGGCGATCGTGCAGAAGCACTGCGCGACGACGGCGATGAACAGCAGGAACTCGGCCCATTTCCTGCCCATCGAGTCCTGCCAGATGTGCTGGACGATGAACGTGCCCGCATCCGACGGGCCCTTCGCCGGGATCGCGAACGTCACGGCGACGAGGAGGATGAATCCGAAGACGACCGAGGCGACGACGGACATGACCATGCCCCACGCGGCGCCGAGCGAGGCCTTGCGCGTCTCCTCGCTCATGTGCGCGGAGGCGTCGTAGCCAGTGATCGTGTACTGCGCCATCAGCAAGCCGGTGAGGAACACGTAGATGAACCAGCCGTGTGTCCAGCTCGACCCGTGGAAGCCGGTGTTGTTGACCGTCTCGCCGAAGACGTAGCCCACCGACCTGTGGTGGTCGGGGACGATCGCGAGGATGAACACGACGACGATCACGCCGATCATGTGCCACCAGGCCGAGATCGAGTTCAGAAAGGCCGTGATCGAGACCTTGAACATGTTGATCAGGCCGGCGCCGAGCAGGATCATCCCGTAGAGGAAGTAGATCCAGCCGTACGAGTTCGGGTAGTCCCAGAGCAGGTTCAGCAGCGAGGTCATGAAGATCGCGCAACCGAACCCGATTGCGGCGGTGACGGCGATCTGGCCGATCAGGTTGAACCAGCCGGTGAACCAGCCCCAGGCGGGGCTGCCGAGGCGCGACGACCAGTAGTACAGCCCGCCCGCCGTCGGGTACGTCGAGGCGATCTCGCCCATCGCGAGCGAGACGATCGTGCAGAAGAGGCCGACGATCAGCCAGCCCCAGGTGATCGCGACCGGGCCGCCCTGGTTGTACGCGATCGCGTACGACGTCAGGCAGCCGGCGAGGATCGAGATGATCGTGAACGAGATCGCGAAGTTCTGGAAGCCGCCCATCGAGCGGAAGAGCTCCTGGGCGTACCCCAGTCGATGGAGGAGCTGCCGGTCGTCGAGATACTCGCTCCGACCAGCCGGGCCTGCGCTCATTTCATCCTCCCGTGCGTCGGGGACGGGCTATTTACCCTCCCCGTGCGTCGCCCTGTCAAGGGTTCCGGGTTTGGTAGAGGATTCCTGCGTGCTGAGCGTTGACGAGCTGCGCAGCGAGGTCGAGCGCGGGGCGATCGACACGGTCGTGGTCGCGTTCACCGACATGCAGGGCCGGCTGCTCGGGAAGCGGCTGCACGCGGCGTTCTTCCTCGACGATGCGCTCGAGCACGGGATCGAGGGCTGCAACTACCTGCTCGGGCTGGACATGGAGATGGAGCCGACGCCCGGGTACGCGATCGCGAGCTGGGAGCGCGGGTACGGGGACTTTCGCCTGTCGCCCGATCTGGCGACACTGCGCCGGATCCCGTGGCTCGAGGGGACGGCGCTGGTGCTCGCCGACGTGCTGTGGCACGACGGGTCGCCGGTCGGGCCGTCGCCCCGGCAGGTGCTGGCGGCGCAGGTCGAGCGCGCGCGCGGGCTGGGGTTCGAGCCGATGTTCGGGTCCGAGCTCGAGTTCTTCCTGTTGCGCGAGAGCTACGCCGAGGCGCACGAGAAGCACTACCGGGGGCTGACGCCGTCCGTTCCGTACGTCCTCGACTACCACGTGCTCGCGACGTCCTACGACGAGCCGCTGATCCGGCGGATCCGGAACGGGATGGTCGGTGCCGGGATCACAGTGGAGTCGTCCAAGGGCGAGGCGTGGGCGGGCCAGCACGAGATCAACTTCCGCTACGCGGACGCGCTGACGATGGCGGACAACCACGCCGTCTACAAGAACGGCGCCAAGGAGATCGCCCACCTCGCCGGCTGCTCGATCACGTTCATGGCGAAGCCGGATCACACGTGGGTCGGCTCGTCCTGCCACGTGCACGGGAGTCTCTGGCGCGGTGGCGAGAACGCGTTTGCGGGGGAGAGCGAGGTGTTTCGGGCGTTCTTGGCGGGGTGGGTCGCCGGGGCGCGGGAGCTCGCGGTGTTTCTCGCGCCGACGATCAACTCGTACAAGCGGTATGCGGCCGGGAGCTGGGCGCCGACCACGCTCGCGTGGGGCTACGACAACCGGACGTGCGGGTTTCGCGTCGTCGGTAAGGGGGCGGGGGCGCGGGTGGAGACGCGGATTCCGGGGGCCGATGTGAACCCGTACCTCGCGTTCGCGGCGCTGCTGGCTTCGGGGTTGTGGGGGATCGAGGCGGGGCTGGAGCCGCCGCCGGTGTTCGAGGGGAACGCCTACGAGTCGGACGTCGAGCGGTTCCCGTCGTCCCTGCGTGAGGCGATCGCCGAGCTCGAGGCGGGGTCGGTCGCGCGGGCGGCGTTCGGCGACGAGGTCGTCGACCACTACCTGAACTACGCGAGGACGGAGCAGCGTCTGTTCGACCAGGTGGTGACGTGCTACGAGCGGGAGCGGTTGTTCGAGCGTGGCTGAGTCGCGTGATCGGGTGACGGTGAGGCCGGTGATCGGGATCACGACCTATGCCGAGCAGGCGCAGTGGGGCCAGTGGGACCTGCCTGCCGCGCTGATCCCTCTGGCGTACGTGCGGGCAGTGGAGGCCGCCGGTGGGCGGCCGCTGCTCGTTCCGCCGTCGGAGGACGGCGTCGAGGAGACGCTGGACGCGGTCGACGGGATTCTCTTCTCGGGCGGCGGAGACGTGGACCCGGCGACGTATGGGGCGGAGGCGCATGCGGCGACGGGCGGCGTGCGTCCCGAGCGCGACCGGGCCGAGCTGGCGCTGCTGAAGGCGGCGCTCGCGCGCGACCTGCCGGTGCTCGCAGTCTGCCGCGGGAGCCAGGTGCTGAACGTCGCGCGGGGCGGCGACCTCGTGCAGCACCTGCCGGAGGTGGTCGGCGACGAGAAGCACAAGGAGCGGCTCGGGTTCTTCTCCGAGCACGAGGTGGAGGTGCCGGCGGGGAGCCGGCTGGGCGGGCTCGTCGGCGGTCGCGGCTCGGTCAAGTCGAGCCATCACCAGGGCTTCGGCCGGATCGGCGAGAAGCTGGTCGCGGCCGCCTGGGCGGACGACGGGACGATCGAGGCGCTCGAGGACCCATCGCAGCGCTTCACCCTCGGCGTCCTCTGGCACCCCGAGGAAGGCGAAGACGCCCGCCTCTTCGAGGGCCTCGTCGAGGAGGCGCGCGCCTACCGCGCCGAGCGCCGCCGATGATCGCTTGTCGTTGTTGCGCGAAACCGGTGTCTGACACCGTTCCTGCGGCGTGACGATCACGGTCGTCAACCCGGCGACAGCGCAGCCGATCGCGGAGCTCGAGCAGGCGGGAGTGGAGGAGACCGACGCCGCCGTCGCGCGCGCGAAGGAGGCCTTCCCGGGCTGGCGCGCGGTCTCGCCGCAGGATCGGGCTCGTCTGTTGCGCAGGTTGGCAACACTGGTCGAGGAGCACGGCGAGGAGCTCGCGCGGATCGAGTCGGAGAATGTGGGCAAGCCGATCTCGGGAGCGCGCGCGGAGGTCGGGATGGTCGGGGAGGTGTTCCACTTCTACGCCGGCGCCGTCGACAAGCACTTCGGCGAGACGATCCCGGTCGCGGGCGGTGTCGACGTCACCTTCCGCGAGCCGCTCGGCGTCGTCGGGCTGATCGTCCCCTGGAATTTCCCGCTGAACATCGCCAGCTGGAAGCTCGGCCCCGCGCTCGCCTGCGGGAACACGACCGTGCTGAAGCCGGCCGAGCTGACGCCGCTGTCCGCGCTCCGGCTCGCCGAGCTCGTTCTCGACGCCGGAATCCCGGAAGGCGTTGTGAACGTCGTCGTCGGCAAGGGCTCCGTCGTCGGGCAGCGGCTCGTCGAGCATCCGGACGTCGCGAAGATCGGCTTCACCGGCTCGACCGAGGTCGGTCGCCTGGTCATGCAGGGCGCGGCCGGCACGATCAAGCGCGTCACCCTGGAGCTCGGCGGCAAGTCCGCGAACGTCGTCTTCGCCGACGCCGACCTGGAGCGCGCGGCCGCCGCTGCGCCGTACGCCGTCTTCGACAACGCCGGCCAGGACTGCTGCGCCCGGTCGCGGATCCTCGTCCAGCGCGACGCGTACGACACCTTCCTGAGCCACCTCACCGACGCCACCCGAGGAGTCAAGGTCGGCGACCCGGCGGACGAGAGCACGGAGATGGGCCCGCTGATCTCGGCCGCCCACCGTGAGCAGGTGGCGAGCTTCGTCCAAGGTGAGCCGCTGTTCCGGGGAGACACCCCGGACGGCAACGGCTTCTGGTACCCGTGCACGCTCGTCGAGGCCGGACCGGACGACCGCGTGGCGCGCGAGGAGGTCTTCGGCCCGGTCGCGGCGATCATCCGGTTCGACGACGAGGAAGAGGCGGTCCGGATCGCGAACGCCTCCCCGTTCGGCCTGTCGGGCTCGATCTGGACGCGAGACGGCGCGCGCGCCCTGCGCATGGCGAGAGCGATCGAATCCGGCGTCCTCTCGGTCAACTCGAACAGCTCGGTCCGGCCGCACACCCCCTTCGGCGGTATGAAACAGTCAGGGTTCGGCCGCGAGCTCGGCATGCACGGCCTCGCCGGCTACTCGGAGGTCAAGAACGTGTTCATCTCGACGGAGGGCTGATGGGACGCCTCGACTCGAAGGTCTGCGTGATCACCGGCGCCGGCGGCGGGATGGGCCGTGAGGCGGCGTTCCTCTTCTCCCGCGAAGGCGCCCGCGTCTGCGCCGCCGACGTCGACGGAGCCCTCGCGGACGCCACCGCAGGCGCGTGCGAAGGAGAGGCGCTCGCGGTGCGCTGCGACGTCGCGAATGAGGACGAGGTCGCGGCGATGTACCGGGCGACCGCCGACCGCTTCGGCGGCGTCGACGTCCTCTACAACAACGCCGGCATCTCCCCCGGCGACGACGGCTCCGTGCTCGACACGACCGTCGAGGCGTGGCAGCGGGTGCAGGACGTGAACACGAAGGGCGTCTTCCTCTGCTGCAAGCACGGCCTCCCGTACCTGCTCGAGCGCGGGGGCGGCTCGGTGATCAACGTCGCGTCGTTCGTCGCGCTCGTCGGTGCCGCGACCTCGCAGATCTCGTACACGGCGTCCAAGGGCGCCGTCCTCTCGATGAGCCGTGAGCTCGCCGTCCAGTTCGCCCGGCAGGGCATCCGCGTGAACGCCCTCTGTCCCGGCCCAGTCGAGACGCCGCTCCTCCTCTCGATCTTCGGCGACGACCCGGCGGCGCTCGAGCGCCGGAGGACTCACTGGCCGACCGGGCGCCTCGCACAGCCGGCCGAGATTGTCCAGGCGGCGCTCTTCCTCGCGAGCGACGAGTCGTCCTACGTGAACGGCGCGACGTTCGTCGTCGACGGCGGCCTCAGCGCCGCCTACGTCACCCCCGAGGAATAAGCGGCGTCCCGCAGGAGCTCGGCGACGCGTGCCCGCGCCTCCGCGCTCTCGCCGCGCAGCCACGCGGTCGTCCGGCGCCGCAGGACGTCGTCGGCGGAGACCGCCCACTCGTGCGTGCGCGCGTAGAGCGCCTGGGCGGCGATGTCCGGGCCGTCGGCGCGGAGCGGCTCGAGCAGCGTCACGTCCTCGGCCGCAGGCGCCAGCACCTCGGCGGCGAGGGAGCCGTACAGGGTCAGCAGGTGGCCCCGAACGGCGGGCGGCAGCTCGTCTGGAAAGGCCACGCGCTCGAGCCCGGCGGCTCCCGGCAGCGGCCGTGGCCGGCGGTCGAGCCGGCGCAGGCCGAGGTCGGAGCGCAGATGCGCGAGCGCGTCCAGCGCGATCCGGCGGTACGTCGTCAGCTTCCCGCCGGCGACGCTCAGCATCCCGGACGGCCCGCGCGAGAACACCGTCTCTCTGCGTGCGTTGACGGTCGCGCCGGCACCTCCCGGCAGCACCCTCAGCCCCGCAAAGACCGCCCGCACGCGTTCGCGCGCGACGAGGTCGTCCGTCAGCGCGACCCTCGCCTCCTCGAGCACCTGCACGACGTCGGCCTCCGAGACGGCGGCATCGTCCGGCCCACCGGGGTGCAGCGTGTCCGTCGTCCCGAGCAGGAGCATCCCGTGCCACGGCACGGCGAAGCTGACACGCACCTTGTCGTGGGGGATCGTCACGGCCGCCGACCACCCCTCGCCCGCGTCGACCACCGCATGCACGCCCTTGCTCAGCCGGATCGACGGAGCCGCGCTCGGGTCTTCGAGCTGACGGAGCCGGTCGACCCACGCGCCCGTCGCGTTGACGACGGCGCGGGCCCGCACCACGACGGTGCCACCGTCGACCGCGACCTCCGCGCCCTCGCGGCCGCGGAGAGCCGCGACCTCCGCGTAGTTCAGCACCGTCGCGCCCGCCTCCGCCGCAGCGCGCACGTTTGCGAGCGTCAGCCGGCCGTCGTTCGTCCACGCGTCGGCGTAGAGCGCGCACGAGCGCAGTTCCGCCGTGCGCAGCTCCGGCACCATCCGCTTCGCCCGTTCGACCTGGACGAGCCCGTTCAGACGCGCGCGCGCGAGCGTGGAGTAGAGGAGGATCCCGCTCTGGACGAGCCATGGGCGGTACGGCCCGTTCTCGTAGAGCGGGAACAGGAACGGCAGCCGCTGGACGAGGTGCGGCGCGACGACCCGCATCAGCGCGCGCCGCTCATGGTGCGCCTCGCGCACGAGACGCACGTCGCCGAGCCTCAGGTAGCGGAGCCCGCCGTGGATCAGCTTCGACGACGCGCTCGACGTCCCGCTGCCGAAGTCGCCGCGATCGACCAGCGCGACCGCGAGCCCGTGCGCCGCGCCCGCAGCCGCGACTCCGGCGCCGACGATTCCGCCGCCGACGACGAGGAGATCGAACCGGCGCTCGCCGAGCTCCGCGAGCGCCCGCTCCCGCCGGCCTAGATCCACAGCGGATTCGTCCACGCCTTCCGCCCGTGCGGATCGACGACCTCGACCCGCCCGTAGCGCGATCCGCGGGGACGCTCGAGCCTCGCCTCGGTGATCATCCCGTCGTCGGTCGCCGAGACGGCCTCCGCCCGGAACCGGTAGCCGAGCCGGCCTGCGTTCACGGCCGAGCCCCGCTCGCGCCCGGTGCACAACGTCACCGAGCGGCACGGGCTGCAGCGGACGTCGACCGCGCCGTCGGCAGCGTGCGCCTCGTGGATCACCGGCCCGGTCGAGCTGTAGAACGATCCGGCGGAGAGCGCGCCGAGCACCGCCTCCTGCGACCGCTCGGCGACCCGCAGCCACACCCACGCAAGATCGCTGTCGAACCCCGGATGGTGCGAGTCGTCGGCGGCGATGCCGAAGCAGACGCGGCCGCTCTCGAGCACCTCGTCCCAGTGCACGGACGACAGCCCCCGCCCGACCTCGAGCTCGCAGCCGGCGTTGTAGACCTCCAGTCCGTCCACGCCGTCCGGCAGATCGAGCGCGCCGGCCGCTGCGCCCGTCCAGTACGGATGAGCGAGGTACGCCACCCCGCCCTGCTCCCGGATCCACGCGGCCGCGTCGGCAAGGTCCGGCCGGGACCGCGCCAGCTCCATCGGCTCGTCCGCGATCCCGAACGCGAGCACGTGGCCGTCGCGCTCCTCCGGCAGCAGGCAGTTCAGCTCGGCGCTCGGGACGACGAGCAGCCGATCGCTCGAGGGGGCGTCGGTGCGGCGCCAGTGGTCGGTGATCGCGAGCACGTCGTAGCCGGCCCGTGCGTAGTGCTCGGCGAGCATCGCCGGCGGCAGCTCGCCGTCGGAGTTCGTCGTGTGCGCGTGAAGCGCGCAGCGCAGCCACAGACCGTCGTCCGCGAACGGGTTGCGAAGTGGTGACACCCTGGAGACCCTACGTCCAGGGCCATTGAAATGGCCTCCGGAGCGGAATACGATCGCCTCTTCCAAGACCCCGGCACTGGGAGGGACGTATGGAGGACTACGAGGCGCACGAGCAAGAGTTCTGGCGCAAGCTCGAAGAGGAGGGGATGAGCCGCGCACAGATGCTGCGCCGCAGCGCGGCGGCGGCGGCCGGCCTGACCATCCTTTCGGCGCCCGCGGTCGCGTCGGCCGCACGGCGGCGTGGCGTGGCGACCCCGCCGCTGAAGGGCAAGGACATCACCCTCAAGGAGCTCGTCGCGGCGGCAAAGAAGGAAGGCCGCCTGAACACGATCGCGCTGCCGCCCGACTGGGCGAACTACGGCGAGATGCTGAAGACCTTCACGAAGCAGTACGGGATTCCGATCACGAACGACAACCCGAACGGAAGCTCGGCGGAGGAGAACCAGGCGGTCCGCTCGCTCAAGGGCGACAAGCGCGCTCCGGACGTCGTCGACGTCGGCCCGTCGTTCGCCGTCGACGGCACGCGTGAAGGCCTCTTTGCCCGGTACTTCCCGACCACCTTCTCGACCGTGCCGCGGGCGATGAAGGACACGCGCGGCTATTGGTGGGGCGACTACTACGGGGCGGTCTCGATCGGCTACAACCAGAACATCATCACCACGCCGCCCAAGTCGTTCGCGGACCTGAAGAAGCCGGACTACAAGAACAAGGTGGCGCTGAACGGAAGCCCTCTGACGTCGAACTCGGCGGTTGCGGGCGTGTTCGCAGCGGCGCTCGCGAACGGTGGGTCGCTCAGTGACGTCGGCCCCGGGATCGACTACTTCGCCAACCTGAAGAAGATCGGCAACTTCATCCCGGTGGGCGGCACGCCGCAGACCGTGGCGTCGGGGCAGACCCCGATCGTGATCGACTGGGACTACCTGAACATCGCGTACGGGCCGGAGTTCCCGGCGGCGAAGTGGAAGGTGACGATCCCGGCCGACGGCGTGTACGCGGGGTACTACGCCCAGGCGATCAACGCAACCGCACCGCATCCGTTCGCGGCACGGCTCTGGCAGGAGTTCATCATGTCCGACCAGGGCCAGCTCATCTACCTGAAGGGGTTCACGCATCCGGCCCGGTTCAACGACCTCGCCAACCGGAAGAAGATCCCGGCGAACCTGCTCGCCGCTCTGCCGGCGCCCGCGCTCTACGCGAAGGTGAAGTTCGCGAGCCTGAAGCAGATCGCGGACGCGAAGAACAAGATCAAGGCCGAATGGGGCGAAAAGGTCGGGTCCTAGGGCTCTGACCACCGCCGCGCAGACGAGCACCGTTCCCCGGCCGAGCCTGCGCAACAGGCTCGGCCGGGGACGCCTGCGGCTCGCCTGGCTCGGCGTTCTGCCGTTCTTCGCCTACACGATCCTGTTCCTCTTCCTGCCCGCGGGACAGGTGCTCGTGGGCGCGTTCAAGGCTGCGGACGGCGGCGCGACGCTCTCGAACGTCCACGACATCGTGCGGATCCACCAGTTCCGCGACGCGTACTGGACGAGCATCGAGATCAGCCTCGTCACGGCGCTGCTCGGCGCCCTCTTCGGGCTCCTGATCGCCTACGCCGCGATCCGCGAGGGCACGCCGCGCTGGATCCGCTCCGCGTTCACAACGTTCTCCGGCGTGGCCGCGAACTTCGGCGGCATCCCGCTGGCGTTCGCCTTCATCGCCACCCTCGGGACGATCGGGATCGTCACGCAGTTCCTGGCCAACCAGCTCGGCTACAACCTCTACCAGCACGGCTTCACGCTCTTCTCGAAGACGGGCGTGGAGATCACGTACCTCTACTTCCAGATCCCGCTGATGCTGCTCGTGATCGCGCCGGCGATCGACGGGCTCCGCCGCGAGTGGAGCGAGGCGTCCGCGAACCTCGGCGCGAGCCGGCTCCAGTACTGGCGCCATATCGGCATCCCGATCCTCTTCCCGTCGATCCTCGGCGCGATCATCCTGCTCTTCGGGAACTCGTTCGCGGCGTACGCGACCGCCTACGCGCTCACCTCGGGTCAGGTGAACATCGTCCCGATCCAGATCGGCAACGACCTCCGCGGCAACGTGTTCTCGAACCCGCACGAGGGCCACGCGCTCGCGTTCGGGATGTTCGTCGTCCTCGCCGCGATGATGCTGATCTACGTGCCGCTCCAGCGCCGGGCCTCGAGGTGGGCGAAATGAGCGCCGTAGCGGTCGAGCAGCCGCGGAGGTTCCGCCTCCGCCTGCGGCGGCCCGGCTCCATCTCGGCGTGGATCTGGCTGCTGCTCGGCGCGGTCTACTTCCTGCTCCCGCTGATCGCGACGTTCCTGTTCAGCATCAAGAACAAGAACACCGGCGTCTGCTGCAGCCTCTCCGCCTACGGCGTGATCCTCCACGACGGCCAGTTCTGGACGACGATCAAGCTCTCGTTCCTGCTCTCGCTGGAGACGATCGGGATCAGCCTGCTCCTGTTCGTCCCGACCGTCTACTGGGTGCACCTGAAGCTGCCGAAGCTGCGGCCGGTGGTCGGGTTTCTCGCCCTGATCCCGTTCGTCGTCCCGCCGATCATCCTCGTCGTCGGCCTGCTCGACTTCTACCGCGACTCGCCGGACTGGTTCTACGCGCAGCCGTGGGGCTTTCTCGTCGCCGCGTACGTGATCCTCGCGTTCCCGTACGTCTACTTCTCGCTCGACAGCGGCTTCCGCGCGATCGACGTGCACACGCTGACGGAGGCGTCGCTGAACCTCGGCGCCGGCTGGCCGCGCACGCTCCTGACCGTGATCCTGCCGAACATCCGCGTCGCCGCGATCTCGGCCGCGTTCCTAACCCTCGCGATCGTGATGGGGGAGTTCACGATCGCGACGCTCTCCGCGTTCCACACGTTCCCGACCTACATCCAGTACATCAACGAGACGCAGGCGTACCCCGCGGCCGCGGTGTCGCTGATGAGCTTCGGGATCACCTGGGCGGCGATGCTCGCGATCCTCCTCGTCGGCCGGCGCCCCGGTGCCCGCCAGGTGCAGATCGCGGGGACGCGCTGATGCCGCACGTCGAGCTCCGGGAGCTGCGCAGGTCGTTCGGCGACTTCGAGGCGCTGAAGGGGATCTCGATCTCGCTCGAGCAGGGCGAGTTCCTCTCCCTGCTCGGCCCGTCGGGCTGCGGCAAGACGACGGCCCTGCGGCTCGTCGCCGGGTTCGACCGGCCGACCTCGGGCGAGGTCGTCGTGGACGGGAAGGACATCTCGGGAGTGCCGCCCAACCGCCGCAACATGGGGATGGTCTTCCAGGCGTACAGCCTCTTCCCGAACATGACCGCGGAGCGCAACGTCGAGTACGGGCTGCGCATCCGCAAGCAGGGGCGCGGCGACCGGCAGAAAAAGGTGCAGGAGCTGCTCGAGCTCGTCGGCCTCAGCCACGCCGGCAAGCGCTACCCGCATCAGCTCTCGGGCGGGATGCAGCAGCGGGTCGCGCTCGCGAGGGCGCTCGCGATCGAGCCGCGCGTGCTGCTGCTCGACGAGCCGCTGTCGGCGCTCGACGCGAAGGTGCGGGTGCAGCTGCGCGAGGAGATCCGCCGGATCCAGCTCGAGCTCGGGATCACGACGATCTACGTCACGCACGACCAGGAGGAGGCGCTGTCTGTGTCCGACCGGGTCGCCGTCCTGTACGGCGGGAGGATCGAGCAGGTCGGGACGCCCTCGGAGATGTACCGCCAGCCTGCCACGCCGTTCGTCGCGGAGTTCATCGGGACGATGAACCGGCTGGAAGCGACGGTCGTGGACAGCGAGCGGGGCGAGGTCGACCACAAGGGCGCACGCCTGACGGTCGCGGCGGCGAAGGGGCTGCCCTATGGCGAGCGAGTGCTCGTGCTCGTCCGGCCCGAGACGCTGGAGCTGTCTCCGGCGCCGGAGGGAGACGGCGCGGTGGGCCTCGTCGGCGACGTGCTCACGCACACCTTCCTCGGCCCGGTCACGCGGCTGAAGGTCCTCGGACCGGAGCTCGACCTGATCGCGGACATCCCCACCTCGCGCGTCGAGTCGTTGCCGATCGGGCTGCGCGTGATGGCGCGGGTGCCCGACGAGGGCGTCCGGCTGCTCAGCCTTCCGCCCGCAGAACCTGCCGCGCCAGAGCCGGCCGGTCAGTGAAGATCCCGGAGACGGCGAGCGCGGCGAGCCCGCGCATCCGCGCCGGGTCGTTCACCGTGTAGACCATCGTCTCGAGCCCGAGCCGCTGCGCACGGGCGAGCGCGCGCGGCGACGCGTGGCGGTCCCAGAAGCCGGCCGCCCAGCAACCGCGCCTCGCAGCGAGTCGGATCGGCACGTACTGGGTGTGCTGGACCGTTCGCAGCTCGGGCCGGAGCCGGCGGACGAGCGCGACCGCGCCCGGCTCGAAGCAGACGAAGACGTCGTCCTCTGTGAGCAGGTCGAGCGTCCGCTCCACGACGCGATGCCGCCGGTAGCGATGCGGCGTCTTCAGCTCGACCATCACGCCGATGCGGCCGTGTATCAGGTCGAGGGCTTCTTCGAGCGAGGGGAGGTCGTCCTCGGGGCGGGGAGGGTCGTGCGTGACGACGAGCTCGCCGGTCGGCCGCGCGTGCACGTCAAGCTCGACGAAGTCCGCGCCGTCGGCGATCGCGCGCTCGAAGGCGGGCAGGGTGTTCTCCGGCACGTCCCAGGACGAGCCGCGGTGCGCGATGACGAGCGGCGTCAACCCAGGAGGCGGCGCATCAGGGCGACGTCGATCGCGGCGACGACCTCGTCTGCGGCGGCAAGCCGCTCCGGCGCGAGCGTGCCGAGGACGGCGAGGCAGCGCATGCCGGCCGCCTTGGCGGAGGCTACCCCGGCTTCCGTGTCCTCGAAGACGACGACGTCGCTCGGTTCGAGGCCGCCGTCGAGCAGCCCGAGCGCGCGGAGGTAGCCGTCCGGGTGCGGCTTCCCGAGGGCGACGTCCTCCGCGGGGACGATGGCGGCGAAGAGGTCGGCGAGTCCGGCCGCCCGGATCACGGGCTCGATCTCGGAGCGGGCGGCTCCGGAGACGATCGCGACCGGGACGCGCTCGGCGGCGTAGCGGACGGCCGCCCGGACCTCGTCCGCGATCGTGCTTCCGTCCGAGACGGCGGCGCGGTACCGCTCGATCCGCTCCTCGATCACCGCCTCGACGTCGGGGTGGTAGGGGCCGAGCCACGTGCGCACGATCTCGGGGTCGGACAGCCCAGCCAGCTCGTCGAAGTACTCCTGCGCGGAGAGCGGTCGGCCGTGCTCCGCGAAGAGCTCGCAGAAGATGTCGGCGAGGAGGGGTTCGTCGTGCGACAGGGTGCCGTTGAAGTCGAAGATGACGGCGCCTGGAGCCATCCGGCGGCGAAGCGTACAGTCCGCCGATGCCGGCAACCGCGCTCGGGCTGGCGCTCGCCGCGGCGTGCGTCCACGCGCTCTGGAACCTGCTGCTCGCGCGGGCGCGCGATCCCGAGGCGGCGACGGCGGTCGCGCTCGTCGTCTCGGTCGTCGTCTTCGCGCCGGTGGCCGCTGCCGTCTGGCATGTCCGCGGAGACGTGTGGCCCTTCATCGTCGCGAGCAGCGCTCTGCAGCTCACGTACTTCACGCTGCTCGCGGCGGCGTACCGGCGCGCGCCGCTGTCGGTGGTCTACCCGCTCGCGCGCGGAACGGCGCCGGTGCTCGTGCTCGTCGTCGGGGTCGCCGTGCTGGGGCGATCGACGTCGGCGAGCCAGGCGATCGGGGTGTGCCTGATCGGCGTCGGTGTGCTGCTGGTGCGTGGATTCGGCGCGTCCGCAGATCCCCGCGGCGTCGGCTTCGGGCTCGTGATCGCGTGCTGTATCGCCGCCTACACGCTCGTCGACAAGAGTGGGGTGCGGCACGCGGATCCGATCCCGTACCTGGAGCTGACGATGCTCGCGCCGTCGGTCCTGTACAGCGGAGCGATCGCTCGGCTGAAGGGCGCCGCGGCGCTGCGCGCCGAGCTCGGTCCGGCGACGGTCGTCGCGGGGATCGCCACGTTCGGCGGGTACGTCCTGGTGCTCGCCGCGCTTCAGCGTGCCTCGGCGGCGTCGGTCGCCGCCGTCCGCGAGACGAGCATCCTGCTGACCGCTGCGCTGGCGGGGTTGGTCCTGCGCGAGCGCGTCGGGCCGCTTCGGGTCGCGGGCGCCGGGCTCGTCGCGGGCGGGGTCGCCCTGCTCAGCCTGGCCTAGGCTTGCGCCCGTGATCCTGGCGATCGACCAGGGGACGACCGGGACGACGTGCCTCGTGCTCGACGCCGAGCTCCGCGTGCTCGGGCGAGGGTACGCGCAGCTGGCTCAGCACTTTCCGCAGCCGGGATGGGTCGAGCACGATCCGGAGGAGATCTGGCAGAGCGTCGTCGGCTCGGCGGAGGCAGCGCTCGGCGCGGCGCGGCTGCGGCCGCGGGAGCTCGCGGGGATCGGGATCACGAACCAGCGCGAGACGACGCTTCTGTGGGAGCGGGCGACGGGGCGGCCCGTGGCGCGGGCGATCGTCTGGCAGGACCGGCGGACTGCGGCTCGGTGCGGGGAGCTTCCGTTCGACTTGATCAGGGAGCGCACGGGCCTGGTGCCCGATCCCTACTTCTCTGCGACGAAGCTGGAATGGCTGCTCCGCGAGGCGGGGCGTCGGGACGGGCTTGCGTTCGGCACCGTCGACGCGTGGCTCGTCTGGAAGCTCACCGGCGGCCGTGTCCACGCGACCGACGCGACGAATGCCTCGCGGACGCTGCTCGTCTCCCTCGCGACGCTCGACTGGGACGACGAGCTGCTCCGGCTGTTCGCGGTCGAGCGGGAGCTCCTGCCGGAGATCCGCCCGTCGGCGGGCGTGGTCGGCGAGGGCTCGCTGCTCGGCGCCGCGGTGCCGGTCGCGGCGCTCGCGGGCGACCAGCAGGCCTCGCTCTTCGGCCACGGGTGCGTGAGGGCGGAGCAGGCGAAGTCGACGTACGGGACCGGCGGCTTCGTGCTCGCGCACGCGGGCGGGGAGTTCGGGCCGCCTCCGGCGGGGGTTCTCCGGACCGCTGCCGCGTGGGTGGCCCAGCGGCAGTACGCGCTCGAGGGCTCGATTCTCGTCACCGGCGCGGCGCTCCAGTGGCTCCGCGACGGGCTGGGGCTTCTCGACGACGTCGCGGCGAGCGCCGAGCTGGCGGCGTCGGTCGAGGACACGGGCGGCGTCTACTTCGTCCCCGCGCTCGCAGGGCTCGGGTCGCCGCACTGGGTGCCGGACGCGCGCGGGCTGTTCGCGGGCCTGAGCCAGTCGACGCGGCGGGAGCACCTCGTCCGGGCCGTGCTCGAGGCGATCGCCTACCGGACGCGGGAGGTGGTCGAGGCGATGGGTCTGCGCCTCGAGGCGCTGCGCGTCGACGGCGGCGGCAGCGCGAATCCGTTTCTCATGCAGTTCCAGGCGGACGTGCTCGGGATCCCGGTCGAGGTCGCCGCGGAGCGCGAGACGACCGCCCTCGGAGCCGGCGCCCTCGCCGCCCTCGCCCTCGGTCTGCGCGACGCGCCACCCGCCGCAGCCCCGGGCGCGCGCTACGAGCCGACGTTCTCCCGCGAGCACGCCGACCACCTCTACGCCGGCTGGCAACAGGCCCTCCGGCGGACGCTCTTGTAGCGGTGTCCGACACCGGCTCCGCGGGCGCGGCGACACGGCCGGGGTGCGAGGCCGAGACCTCGCACCCCGACGCGTGAAGTGCTACGAACGCTGGAGCCCTACGAGAGCCAGGCCTTGACCTTCGCCTGGTTTTCCTTCACCCACCGCTCCGCTGCCTTGTCGGGCGAGACGTGGTCGCCCGCGATCCACTTCGCGACCGTGTTCTGGTCCTGGTTCGACCACTTCCACTTGCGGAGGAACTTGACGGCCGGCGAGCCGCTCGTCGCGAACTTCTTGCTGAACAGCTTGTTCAGCGGGTCCGCCGCGTACGCGCACTTGTACTGGCCGGTGTTCCCGCCGCCGCTCGCGTCGTCCTTGCAGCTCGCGCCGCGTGTCGGCAGCTTCACCTCGACCAGGTCGAGCTGCGCGTTCAGGTACTGCGGCGTCCACCAGTAGAAGATCACCGGCTTCTTCTGCTTGATCAGCTGCGTGAACCGGGCGACCTCCGCGGGCTCGGCGCCGACGGTCACGTGCTTGAAGTCCAGGCCGAGGAGCTTGATCAGCTCCTTGTCCTTCTGGACGTAGGACGGGTCGCCGCCGAGGAACATTCCCTGCGACCCGGACTCGGGGCTCTTGAAGACGCTCTCCTTGCCCTTCAGCCCCTGCCACGACTTGAACTCCGGGTGCTGCTGGAGGAGGAACCTCGGGATGAACCAGCCGATGTGGCCGACCAGCCCGTTCGAGCCGACCAGCACCACCGTCTTCTGCTTCGTGACGTACTGCTTGTACTGGTCGACGTGCTGCCAGTCCTCGAGGACGGCGTCGACCTTCCCGTCCGCCATCGCCTGGAAGACCGGGATCTCCGTGATCTTCGTCACCTTGACCTTGCAGCCGAGGTTCTTCTCGAGCACGTACTTGGCGACGTAGGTGTTGGCGGTCGAGCCCGCCCACGCCTGCTCGTTCAGCGTGACCGTGCCGCAGCTGGCCTGCCTGCCCGCCAGCGCGCTCCCGCCCAGCGCCAGCATCGCCGCCGCGGCGAGCCCGGCGAGCACCACCACCGAGACCGAACGCCCTCTGAAGCGCTTCGACATACGACCCTCCCTTTCTTTGCCCATGGATGATTGACCCTTCACTGGCCCGCGACCCGGCGCGCGCGCCTGTTGCCCGCTGTGACGCGGTCGAGCGCGATCCCGAGCGCGAGAATCGCGATCGACGCCACGACTCCCTGTCCGAACTGGTTCCGCTGCAGCCCCTGCGCGACCTCGTAGCCGAGCGCGCCCGAGCCGACGAGACCGCCGATGACGACGACGGCGAGCACCATGATGATCCCCTGGTTGATCCCGAGCATGATCGCGTCGCGCGCGAGCGGGATCTTCACCTTGAGCAGGATCTGCGCCCTCGTCGCACCGAACGCGCCCGCGGCCTCCACCGCATGCGGCGCGACGTCCCGCACCCCGCGCTCGACCAGGCGCACGACGACGGGGAAGGCGTACAGCACCGAGGCGACGAGCCCCGGAACGTACGAGATCGGCATCAGGTAGATGATCGGGATGATGTAGACGAGCTGCGGCAGCGTCTGCATCACGTCGTTGACCGGCCGCAGGATCCGGCTCACCGTCCTGCTCTCGGCCGCCCAGACGCCGAGGACGATCCCGATCACGACGGCGATCGCGGTCGCGACGAGCACCTGCGACGCTGTGTCCATCGCCGCCTGCCACTCGCCGATCCCGCCGATCACGGCGAGCATCGAGAGCGTGATCACCGCCGGCCGGAGGCCGCTGACCACGTACGCGATCGCCACGAGCCCGCCCGCCGTGATGAACCAGGGCGTCTCGACGAGGAACTGGTCGAGCGGCTGCAGCAGGTGCTGGACGAGGAAGTTCCCGATCGGGTTCGTGATGTGGAAGATGAAGGTCGACGGATCCTGCACGTAGTCGAGCGCCGACTGCACGCGCGCCTGGAGCCACTCCTGCGCGGTCCAGCGGGTGTAGATGTCGCCCGCGTCGAAGACGTAGCCGAGGCCGACGGCGAGTCCGATCCCGCCAGCCGCCGCACCCGTCGCCACCCGCAACCGCCGTCGCGCTGTCTCGTCGAGATGCCGGCGGGTCGGGTCCGTGCGGTTCGCGATCGCCTCCGTCACGCGGTCGAGGGCGATCGCCATGATCACGATCGCCGCGCCGGCGAGCACCGCCAGCGCCGGGTTCGAGTACAGGCCGGTGGTGACGGTGTCGCCCAGCCCGCTGCCGCCGATCAGGCCGGCGATCACGACCATCGAGAGCGCGAAGAGGATCGTCTGGTTGACCGAGAGCAGGAGCATGCGCCGCGCCAGCGGTAGCTGCACCTTGCCGAGGACCTGGGCGCGGGTCGAGCCGAGCGCCTCAGCGGCCTCCACCGTGTTCGCCGGGACGCCGCGGATGCCGAGCGCCGTGATCCGCACCGCGGGCGGGACCGCGTAGATCATCGTCGTCACGACCGCCGCCCCGGGGCCGACCGAGAAGAGGATCACAACCGGCATCAGGTACGCGAATGCGGGGACGATCTGCATCGCGTCGAGCACGGGCGTGATCGCGCGGTCGAAGCGGTCGGAGCGTCCCGCGAGCACGCCCAGCGGCATGCCGACCGCGAGCGAGAGCGTGACCGCGGCGAGCATCAGCGCGAGCGTGTGCATGCTCTCGTCCCAGAGCCCGAGCGCCGCGAACGAGACCAGCGACGCGAGCATGATCAGCGCCGCGCGGAGCCCGCCGAACCGGAGCACGATCAGCGACGCGGCGGTCGCCGTTCCGACCCACGTCAGGTTCACCAGCGCGTCGTAGAGCCAGCCGACGAGGTTGTCGAGGAAGGTCGCGAAGCCGTCGAAGATCGAGAAGAACGCGCTCTGGTTCTCGGCGTTGCGGTTGTCCGAGAGCCAGGTCTGGAAGCTGTCCAGGTGGCCGCCGAGGCCGTTCCAGACGAGCGACGTCGGCCAGGCGAGCTCCGCACGCGCCGCGAAGTACGCGACGAGCATCCCGCCGACGATCGCCGCCGTCCACACGAGGCGGCTGCGCCACCACGGCCGGTGCTCGACGACCGTGACGGGTGGGACATATGGGGTGGCGGCAGCCACTACCCGCCCTCGCCCGCGATCGCCTGGAGGACGCTGTCCCGGTCGACGACGCCGACGACTTCGCCGTCGGCGACGGCGAACACCGGCTTCTCGCTCGCGGAGATCACGGGCACCGCCCTCTTCACCGTCGTCCGCACGTCGAGCCGCGGCCCGTCGACCGCCTCGTCCGCTGCGAGCGGGCGCATGATCCAGCGCAGCGTCAGGACGTGGCTGCGCGGCACGTCGCGGACGAAGTTCGCGACGTACTCGTCCGCCGGCGAGCCGACGAGCTCCTCGGGGGTGCCGACCTGCACGAAGCGGCCGTCGCGCATGATCGCGATCCGGTCGCCGAGGCGCAGCGCCTCGGGCAGATCGTGGGTGATGAAGACCATCGTCTTGCCGGTCTCCTCCTGGAGCCGGCAGACCTCGTCCTGCATGTCGCGGCGGATCAGCGGGTCGAGCGCGCTGAAGGGCTCGTCGTAGAGCATCACCGTCGGGTCGACGGCGAATGCTCTGGCGAGGCCGACCCGCTGCTGCATGCCGCCGGAGAGCTGGTCCGGGAACTGGTTCGCCGCATCCTCGAGCCCGACGAGGCGGAGGACGTCGGCGGCGCGCGCCAGGCGTTCCGACTTCGAGACGCCCTGCACCTCGAGCCCGAAGGCGACGTTGTCGATCACCCGGCGGTGGGCGAGCAGCCCGAAGTGCTGGAAGACCATCGACGACACGTGCCGGCGCAGCTGGAGGAGCTCGGTCCGCCCGGCGGCGGTCACGTCGCGCCCCGCGATCTCGATCCGGCCGGCGGTCGGCTCGATCAGCCGGATCAGTGTCCGGACGAGCGTCGACTTGCCCGAGCCGGACAGGCCCATGACGACGAACACCTCGCCCGGCCAGACATCGGCAGACACGTCCCGCACCGCTGCGACACAGCCGGTCTTGGCGCGCAGCTCGCCGCGCGGGAGGTCGGCGTCGGGTGTGCCGACGATCCGCTCGGCATGCGGGCCGAAGATCTTCCAGACGCCCTCGGCACGGATGAGCGGCGCGCCGCTCCGGTCGATGCGGTCCCCTTTCCAGCCGGGCTCCGGCGCGTTGCCGTTCGTGGCCGCCGCGGTCACCAGCCGATCTCCGCCCGATAGCGGCAAGCGTCCAGGGAACGAGGGTAACCCGGCCGCCCGGGGATGACAAGGACGCCTCGCTCGGCAGGCTGCGCGGCCAATGTTGCGAACAGATATATCAGTATGCATACTCAAACGCCAGGCGACGACGGACGAAAGGACGGTGGTGGAGTGGCGAGCGGAACCGGTACGAACGGGCTGCCGCAGTCGGTGCGGGCCGTGGTGGTCGGAGCCGGCATCGGCGGCAACTGCCTCGTCTACCACCTGGCGAAGCTCGGTTGGAAGGACATCCTCCAGATCGACAAGGGACCGCTGCCGAACCCCGGCGGCTCGACCGGGCACGCATCGAACTTCATCTTCCCGGTCGACCACTCGAAGGAGATGACCGCGCTCACGCGGGACAGCGCGCGCCAGTACGAGGAGCTCGGAGTCCTGACGATCAGCGGCGGGGTCGAGGTCGCGAGGACGAAGGAGCGGCTGGAGGAGCTCCGGCGGCGGATGTCGTCCGCGGGCTCCTGGGGCGAGCCAGACTGCGAGCTGGTCGACCCCGACCGCGTCGTCGAGCTCGTCCCGTTCGTGAACAAGGACGCGATCCTCGGCGGCTTCTACACGCCCGGCGTCAGCGTCGTCGATTCGCTTCGCGCCGGGACGCTGATGCGCGAGTACGCGCAGGAGCAGGGCGCCCTGACCATCTCGGCGAGCACCGAGGTGACCGGCGTGGACGTCGAGAACGGCCGCGTCCGCCGCATCCGCACCGACAAGGGAGACGTCGACACCGAGTACCTGTTCGTCGCGTGCGGCGTGTGGAGCCCGCGCATCGCCGAGATGGCGGGCGCGACGATCCCGCTGACGCCCGCGGTGCATCAGATGATCAGCGTCGGCCCGATCCCCATGTTCGCCGAGACCCAGGGAGAGATCGCCTTCCCGATCGTCCGCGACGTGGACACGAACATGTACGAGCGCCAGAACGGGAGCGACATGGAGGTCGGCTCGTACGCGCACCGCGCGATCCTGATGAGTGCCGACGACATCCCCTCGATCGAGCAGTCGGCCCTCTCGCCGACGGAGCTGCCGTTCACCTCCGACGACTTCGACCCGCAGATGGAGGACGCGCTCGAGCTGATGCCGGAGATCCTGACGACGGAGGGGGCGGGCATCCGCCACGCGATCAACGGCCTGCTCTCGCTGACGCCGGACGGGATGCCTCTGCTGGGCGAGACCGAGGTCAAGGGCGTCTGGTCGGTCTCGGCGCTCTGGATCAAGGAGGCGGCCGGGATCGGCCGCGCGGTCGCGGAGTGGGTGACCGAGGGCCACTCCGAGGTCGATCTCCACGGTGCGGACGTCGCCCGCTTCTACGACCACCAGCGCACGAAGCGGCACGTGGACGCGCGCTCGGACGAGGGCTACAACCGCACCTACGGGATCGTCCACCCGATGGAGCAGTGGCTGTCGAACCGGCAGGTCCGGCTCAGCCCGTTCTACGGCCGGGAGGAGGAGCTGGGCGCGGTCTTCTACGAGACCGCCGGCTGGGAGCGGCCGTGGTGGTACGAGTCGAACAAGGGCCTGCTCGAGGAGTACGGCGACCGCGTGCTGCCGCGCGAGGCGGAGTGGGAGTCGCGCTGGTGGTCGCCGATCATCAACGCCGAGCACCTGGCGATGCGCGACCGCGTCGCGATGGTCGACCTGTCGGCGTTCGCGCTCTTCGACGTCGTCGGCCCCGGCTCGCTCGAGTACCTCCAGCGGGTCGCGCTGGCCGAGATGGACGTGCCGGTCGGCCGCGTCGTCTACACGCCGATCCTGAACGTCGCGGGCTGTTTCAAGGCGGACCTGACGATCATGCGGCTCGGCGAGACGCACTTCCGCGTGGTGACGGGCGGGATGGACGGCCCGCGGGACATGAAGTGGTTCGGCGACCTCCTGCCGGAGGACGGGTCGGCGACGCTCCTCGACACGACCTCGGCGTGGTGCACGGTCGGCGTCTGGGGGCCGCGCGCGCGCGACCTCGTCTCGTCGATCACCTCGGACGACGTCTCGCACGAGGGCTTCCCGTTCGCGCGGTGCAAGTGGATCGAGCTCGGGCCGGTGCGCGCGCTCGCCTCGCGGATCTCGTATGTCGGCGAGCTCGGGTGGGAGCTCTACGCGCCGATGGAGCAGGGCCGCGCGCTGTGGGACGTGCTCTGGGAGGCCGGTCAGCCGCTCGGTCTCGTCCCGGCCGGGATCGGGGTCTACGGCACGACCGGGCGGATCGAGAAGGGCTACCGGCTCTACGGCGCCGAGCTGGAGAGCGAGTTCGACGTCGTCGAGGCCGGGATGGAGCGCCCGACCGTGAAGGAGGCGGACTTCGTCGGCAAGGAGGCGCATCTGCGCCACCGCCAGGAGGAGCCGGCGGCGCTGCTCTGCACGCTGACCGTCGACGATCCGACCTCGTCGTCGGGCGTGAAGCGGTACATGCTCGGCCGGGAGCCGATCCTGAGCGGCGACGGTGCGCCGCTCGTCGACTCGAAGGGCCGGCGCGCGTACGTGACGAGCGCGGGCTCGGCGCCGTCGCTCGGGACGCATCTGCTGATGGCGTACCTGCCGCGCGATCAGGCGCAGGAGGGCAACAAGCTGCTCGTCCAGTACATGGGCGAGCGCTATCCGGTGACGGTCGCGGTCGCCGGCTCGCGGTCGCTCTTCGATCCCGAGAACGCGAGGGTCCGGTGCTGAACATCCTCGTCTGCGTGAAGCGCGTGCCCGAGACCGGCGCGCGGATCACGCTGACCGCCGACGAGCAGGCGATCGACACCACGCACCTCGGCTTCACGATCAGCCCGCACGAGGAGTGCGCCGTCGAGGAGGCGATCCGGCTCGCCGCCGCGCACGGCGGGACGACGAGGGTGCTCACGCTCGGGCCGGCCGGGGCGGTCGAGCAGCTCCAGAACGCCCTGGCAATGGGGATCGAGGAGGCGACGCTGCTCGAGACGGACGGCGGCGACTGGGGGCCGCAGGCCACGGCGGCGGCGATCGCCGAGGCGGCGCGTGCGCGGGCGGAGCCCTTCGACCTGCTCCTGTTCGGCAACGAGTCGGCGGACAACGGCAACTACCAGGTCGCGGTGCGGGTGGCGGCGGCCCTCGGGCTGCCGTGCGTGACCGGGATCAAGGGGATCGAGGTCGTCGAGGGCGGGCTCGTCGCGCGCCGCGAGGCGGGCGGCGGCTGGGAGATCTTCGAGCTGCCGCTGCCGGCGGTCGTCAGCGTCCGGGAGGGGATCAACCTGCCGCGCTACCCGTCGCTGCCGGGCCGGCTGCGGGCGAAGAAGGCGGAGATCGAGCGGGTCACGCCGTCGCGCCGGTCCGACGGGCTCGAGAAGGTGCGGCTGGTCGTCCCGGCCGAGGACGGGCGGCCGGTCGAGATCCTCGGCGAGGGACCGACCGCGGCGGCCCGCGTCGTCGATGTCCTGCGCGAGCTCGGACTGGTCGCGTCGTGATCCTGGTCCTGGTCGAGGGTGAGGCGGCGCCGGCGGAGGTGTCGCTGGAGGCGGTCACGCTCGCGCGCCGGCTGGCGGGCGGGCTCGGGCTGCCGCTGGAGGCGGTCGCCTACGACGCGGGCGCTGCGGAAGGCCTGGGTGCGCACGGCGTCTCGCGTGTCCACGTCGTGCGGGACGAGCGGCTCGGCGACTACGCGCCGGAGGCGTGGGCGGAAGGTGTCGTCGAGGTGGTGCGCCGGCGGGGCGCGAGCATCGTGGTCGCCTCCGGAAGCGACCGCGGGCAGGAGCTGCTCGCCCACGCGGCGGCGCAGCTGGACGCGCCGTTCGCCGCGAACTGCGTGGAGGTCCGGGCGGGCGATCCGCTCGAGCTCGTCCGGCAGCGCTGGGGCGGCAGCCTGCTCGAGGAGGCGCGACTGTCGGGTCCGGTGAAGCTGCTGACGCTCGTGCCGCGGGTGCTCGCGGCCGAGCCCGCTGCGGAGGGCGTGGACCTGGTTGTCGAGGAGCTGCGGCCGGAGCTTCGCGACGAGCACTTGCGCGTGCGCGTCGCGCGACACGAAGAGCCGGAGCCGGGCAAGGTGCTGCTCACGGACGCGAAGGTGGTCGTCGGCGGCGGGCGAGGCGTCGGCAGCGCGGAGGGCTTCGGCTCGTTGGAGGAGCTCGCGAACCTCCTCGGCGGCGCGGTCGGCGGCTCGCGTGTCGTGACCAATCTGGGCTGGCGGTCGCATGCGGATCAGATCGGCCAGACCGGCGCCCGCATCGCGCCGCGGCTCTACATCGCGTGCGGCATCAGCGGGGCGATCCAGCACATGGTCGGGTGCCGGGGCGCGAAGCGGATCCTCGCGATCAACACCGACCGCCACGCGCCGATGGTTGCCCGGGCGGACTACGCGGTGATCGGCGACGTGCAGGAGATCGTTCCGGCGCTCGTCGCCGAGCTGCGCCGGTGACGCAGGTCCTGCCGCCGCCGGAGGCGCCGTCCGGGTCGCTCGCCGAGAAGGCGTACTACTCGATCCGGGACATGATCGTCTCGCTCGAGCTGCCGCCAGGGGCGATCCTGCACGAGGCGAAGCTGATGGAGCAGCTCGGCGTCGGCCGGACGCCGGTCCGGGAGGCGGTCCGCATGCTCGCCCAGGCGAAGCTCGTCGAGGTCTTCCCGCGCCGCGGCGTGTTCGTCACGACCGTGAACATCCGCGACCTGGCGAGCCTCTCGGAGGTGCGCGAGGTGCTGGAGGGGCACGCCGCGCGCCTGGCGGCCGAGCGCGCGACGGAGGAGGATCAGCGCGAGCTCGCCGCGCTGATCGACGAGTGCGGCCGCAAGGACGCGCTCGACCGGCCCGGCCTGATCGACCTCGACCAGCGGATCCACCGGCATGTCTACCGCTGCACGCACAACGGGTTTCTCGAGGCGACGCTGGACGAGTACTACGTGCTCGCGCTGCGGATCTGGTTCCTGGCGCTCGAGCGCGTGGCGCGCCTCGACGAGGCGGTGCGCGAGCACCAGGAGCTGCTCGAGGCGATCCGCGACCGGGACGCGGACCGGGCCGAGCAGGCGATGCGGCGCCACGTCCAGGGATTCGAGCAGGCGATCCGAGCCGTCCTCTAGGCCGCCGGTGCTCGTCGGACTCGGGCATGTCGATCTCGTCTGCAGGGACCTCGAGGGCTCGCTCGCGTTCTACGCCCGGGTCTTCGGCCCGCTCGGCTTGCAGGCGCCGGTGACGTTTCCCGGCGAGCGCGGCGAGGAGATCCACTACCTGCGCTTCCCGGCGCAGGGGTCGGGGTCGGTCGGCCTGCGGCAGGCGTCCGGGCCGGGGGCGGCGCAGGAGTTCGCGCTGTACGCGCCGGGTCTCCACCACCTCGCGCTCGCCGTCGAGACCGACGCGGACGTCGATGCCGCCCACACCGCGGCGGTCGCCGCAGGCGCGGAAATCCTGCACGCGCCGCGCCTGTGGCCCGAGTACGGCGGCGGCTACCACGCGACGTTCTTCCTCGACCCGGACGGCTTCCGGATCGAGGTCGCCTCGAAGCGCGACGCTCGCTGAGCAGTGGCGTAGAATCACGGTGTGGAACGGGGCATTCCACATCGTGGTTCGCAGTCGATCGACCGCGCGGCGCAGTTGCTCGTCCACGTCGTCGAGAACCCCGACCCCACGACGGTCGGCCTCCTGGCCGAGACGACCGGTCTGCCGAAGAGCACGACCTCGCGCCTGGTTCGGGCGCTCGAGCGGCAGGGGCTCCTGCAGCGTGACGGCGCGCGCGGCGGGCTCACGCCCGGCCCGGTCCTCCTGCGATTCGCGCGCCGCGGCGAGGGCGAGCTCGACCTCGCAACGCTTGCCGCCGAGACGCTGCACCGCCTCGCCGAGGCGACGGGCGAGACGATCAACCTCGCGGTCGCCGGCTTCCTCGGCGTCGAGCATGTGGCGCAGCGCGACAGCCGGCACTTCCTCGGAGCGACGAACTGGATCGGTCGCTGGGTGCCCTACCACTGCACCGCGAACGGAAAGATCCTGCTCGCCTTCGGCGCCGCGCGGCCGCCCGACGGCCGGCTCGACCGGCTCACGCCCCAGACGATCGTCGACCGCACCGCCCTCGAAGCCGAGCTCGAGCTCACCCGCGAGCGCGGCTACGCGACCGCGGTCGACGAGCTCGAACCCGGTCTCTCCGCCGTCGCCGCACCGGTGCGAGGCCCGCGCGACGTGATCGCCGCGCTGAGCATCTCCGTTCCGACGATCCGGATGCCCCCCGAGCGCCTCGACGAGCTCGCCGCGCTGGTCGTCGCCGAGGCCGCGCAGCTCTCGAACCGACTGGAGGCCGCATGATCGTGAACCCGATGCCGCGCTACGAGATCCTGTCCGAGGAGGCGATGGAGACGCTCGACCGCGGCTGGCGGCGGATCATCTCCGAGCTCGGCGTCGACTTCATCCTTCCCGAGGCGGTCGAGACCTTCCGCGCGGCAGGCCAGAAGGTGGAGGACTCCGTCGTCAAGCTCGATCCCGAGTTCGTGCTCGAGCAGGTCGCGAAAGCGCCGCGCGAGTTCGAGCTCCAGGCCCGCAACCCGGACCGCACGGTGCACATCGGGGGCGACCGCATGGTCTTCTCGTCCGTCTACGGCTGCCCGTTCATCCGAGCGGGCGACGAGCGGCGCGACGCGACGATCGAGGACTTCGAGAATCTCGTCCGCCTCTCGCAGGCGTTCGACCAGCTCGACTCGCCCGGCGGGACGATCTGCGAGCCGAACGACCGCCCGCTCGACTCCCGGCACCTCGACATGGTCTTCGCGCTCCAGACCCTCTCGGACAAGCCGTACATGGGCTCGGTCACGTCCGGCCCGAACGCGGCGGACACGATCCGCATGAGCGAGATCCTCTTCGGCGGCCGCGAGGCGATCGAGCGCGCGCCGGCGACGATCTCGCTGATCAACGTCAACTCGCCGCTCCGCTACGACGACCGGATGCTGAGTGCGATGCTCGAGTACAACCGCGCGAACCAGGCGGTCGTGATCACGCCGTTCCTGCTGATGGGCGCAATGTCGCCGGTGTCCGTCCCGGCGACGCTCGCACAGCAGATGGCGGAGGCGCTCGCCGGGATCGCGCTCGCCCAGCTCGTGCGGCCCGGCTGCCCCGTCGTCTTCGGCTCGTTCCTCTCGAACACGGACATGCAGTCCGGCTCGCCGAGCTTCGGCACCCCCGAGTCCGCGATCGGCCTGCTCTGCACCGGCCAGATCGCGCGGCGGTTCGGGCTGCCGTGGCGGAGCGGAGGCGGTCTCACCGCCAGCCAGACCGTCGACGCCCAGGCCGCATACGAGGCGATGATGACGATGCTGCCGACGTTTCTGGCGGGCGCCAACTTCGTCATGCACGCAGCCGGCTGGCTCGAGTCGGGGCTCGTCTCCTGCTACGAGAAGTTCATCGTCGACGTGGAGATCCTGCGCATGCTGCAGTGGGAGTTCGCGCCGCTGGAGGTGAGCGAAGAGACGCTGGCGTACTCCGCCCACGAGGAGGTCGGGCACGGCGGCCACTTCCTCGGCGCAGTGCACACGCTCGAACGCTTCCGCGAGTGCTTCTACCGCCCGCTGCTCTCCTCGACGGAGAACTTCGAGCGCTGGAAGCGCAACGGCGGCCGGGACGCAGCCGAGCGCGCGGGCGAGATCTGGCGCAAGACGCTGGAGGAGTTCGAGCAGCCCCCGCTCGACGACGCGATCCGCGACGAGCTCGCCGAGTACGTCACGCGCCGGCGGGCCGAGCTCGGCGACTAGCGGCGTGCGGGCCTTCCGGGATCCCCAGGGCCGCGACGCGGTCTACATCTCGCTGGCGGACACGTGGGCACCGAATCCGGACGGATACAGCGTGATGCTGCTCCCTTCGACGAACGACGGCATCCCGACCCGAATCGACCTCTTCTTCGACGCCGACGAGCGGCTCAAGGCGATCCGCGTCGAAGAACCCGAGCGACACCTGAAGCCCGAGCTCCACAGCGCCGCCGAAGCGTTCCCGCCTCCGTCCGAGTGGGCGGATCCCTAGAGGGAGACGACGACGGTCTTCAGCTCGGTGAAGCTGTCGCGCATCGAGTGCGCGCCGCCGACCCGGCCGACGCCCGACGCTTTACCCGATCGCCCGCCGAACGGCAGCTGGCTCTCCCAGTAGTTCGTCGACTCGTTGACGTTCACCCAGCCGGCGTCGGCCGCCTCCGCGAAGCGCAGCCCCCGCGCGAGGTCGCGCGTCCACACCGCGGTCAGCAGCCCGTACTGCGACGAGTTCACGACCTGCAGGGCCTCCTCGTCGCTCGTGATCGTCGAGATCGGGACGACCGGCCCGAACGTCTCCTCGCGCGCCACCTCCATCTCGTCCGTGACGCGGTCCAGCACCGTTGCCTGCCAGTACAACGCCGTCGGGAACCCCGAGGCACGCGAGCCGCCCGCGACCACCTCGGCTCCGCGCGAGACGGCGTCCTCGACGTGCTCGTCCATCTTCGCCGCGGTCGGCTCGTTGTTCAGCGGACCCATCGTCGTCTCCGGCGCCAGCGGATCGCCCAGGCGAACCTCACGTGCGATCGCCTCGACCAGCCGGTCGCGGAACTCGTCCCGCACCGCCTCGTGCACCAGGAACCGCTCGCCGGCTGTGCAGGACTGGCCGGCGCACAGGAACGACGCGGCGATGCTCGCCTCCGCCGCCCGCTCCAGGTCCGCGTCGTCGAGCACGACCATCGGCCCGTTGCCGCCGAGCTCGAGCAGGAGCGCCTTCCCGGCCGCCCGCGCCGCCACCTTCAATCCGGTCTCGATCGAGCCGATGAAGCCGATCGCGTGCGTGCCCGGGCTCGAGGCGATCTCGTCCCCGACGACGGACCCGTGCCCGGTGACCATCGAGAAGACGCCGGCGGGCAGGCCCGCGTCGACGATGCACTCCGCGAGCTTCACGCTGCAGACGGCGGTCGACGACGCCGGCGTCCAGACGACCGTGTTCCCCGAGGCCAGCGCCGGGGCGATCAGCTCCGACGGCATCGTGTACGGCCAGTTCCAGGGCGTGATCACGCCGACGACGCCGCGCGGCACCCGATACGCCAGGACCCGCTTCGACGCGTCGACCGACGGCGGCATCGATCCCTCCAGCCGCTTCGCGTCCTCACCCGCCATCCGCCAGTACTCGACGAGCTCCTCGACCTCGCCGTACGCCTCGCTGTGGAGCGGCTTGCCCTGATCGAGCGTCAGCGCGCGGGCGAGCGAGTCGCGCCGCTCCTCGATCAGGTCGGCGACGCGCTCCATCGCGGCCGCACGCTCGAACGCGGACCGCGCTGCCCAGCCCCGCCACGCCGCGTTCGCGCCGGCGATCGCCCGCTGCGCGTCTCCGCGCGTCCCCTCCGGAACCGTGCCGAGTGACTCGCCGGTCGCCGGGCTCGTCGCCTCCATCCGCGCGCCCGACTCCGACTCCGCCCAGGTGCCGCCGACGACGAACGAGTAGTCCTGCGTCGCAGTGCTCACCGAGCGCGAATCTTCTCCACCGCAACGGTCACCGGACGGATGACGCTACCACCGCGTTCCTATCCCAAAGGCGTTATCTGCCCAGTCAGCCGTCCAAAGCCCCCTCATACACGCACGGCTAGGGTGCTCCTATGCGGAGGTGCGCCCTCTGGCTCGTGACGTTGCCCATCGCGCTGGCCGGCATCGAGCTCGGCCACGCGATCGCGAACGCGACGTTCGGCTCGCCCGAAGGCGCGAAAGAGCTCTTCGCGAGCCCGAGCACGGGCTCCGGTCTCGCGCCGCTACTCGGGCTCTTCGCTGTCGGCCTGGTCGTAATCGGCCTTGCGTGCCGATTCGCTCCCAGGTGGTGGTTCCCGCGCCAGGCGCGCGCTGTCGCGCTCCCGTTCGTGCTCCTCCCGCCGATCGCGTTCGCGCTCCTGGAGCTCTCCGAGGCGGCCCTCCATCGCGGGACGATCCCGTGGGGCGAGGCCGTCCAGCCGACCTTCCTGTTCGGGCTCGCCCTGCAGTTCCCCCTTGCGCTCGTCGGGTACGCCCTCGCACGCCTGCTCCTGCGGGCGAGCGACCGCGTCCGCCGCTTCTTTGCGCGCAGCGACCGGACGCGTCTCCTTCCTCTCCCGGCGCTGCCTCTGCCGCGCTCCGCCGATCGGGCTCTTCGGGGCACGCGGCGCGGCTCTCCTCGCCTCGGGCGCGCGCCGCCCGCGCTTCTCGCCGCCTCGCGCTGACGCCTCGATCGTTCGAGTGTCGTCGCGGGGCGAGACCCGCTGACCACTCGAAAACGAGAGAGGAATTGGCGATGAAGCGCACATACATAGGGCGTGCGAGGAGGCGCCAGCCTGCTCGCGCGCCGGACGCGAACGGCACGACGAACGGGTCGATGCACCCGCTCGACCTGGGCGTCGACGCGATGCCCATGCAGGACACCGTCTACTGGGACTTCTCGGGGGTGTCCGAGCCGTCCCGGACCGGCGGGAAGACGCGGATGTACTACATCAGCGCCGAGAAGGTCGTCTGGGACTACGCACCCTCGGGCCGGAACGGCGTCACGGGGTCCGCGGTCGAGCAGACGGCGGAGAAGTACGTGGTCCCGGGTCCGGGGCGCGTCGGCTCGCGGTACGCGAAGTGCGTGTACCGCGCCTACACCGACGACACGTTCCGCCATCCCGTCGGCCGGGACAACGGCGAGGGCTACCTCGGCCTGCTCGGCCCCGTCATCCGCGCGGAGGTCGGGGACACGATCGTGGTCGTCTTCCGCAACGCGTGCCCGTTCACGACCAGCATCCATCCGCAAGGCCGCTGGTGCGACACGGACCTCGATGTTGCGGACGGCGTTCCACCCGGTGGCACCCACACGTACGTGTGGCGAGTACCGGAGCAGGCGGGGCCGGCCCCGAACGACGGCAGCTCCGTCGTGTGGCTCTACCACTCGCACACGAACGACGTCTCGGACACGTTCGCGGGCCTGGTCGGGCCGGTCGAGATCACCCGGCGCGGGACGGCTCGTCCGGACGGAAGCCCCAGCGACGTCGACCAGGAGGTGTTCGCGCTCTTCTCGCTGATGAACGAGAACGCGAGCCCCTTCCTCGACGAGAACGTGCACCGGTTCGCGGAGAGGCCGTACCCGAAGAGCCTCGCCGACGAGGAGTTCGTCGCCTCGAATCTGATGCACGCGATCAACGGCTACGTGTTCGGGAACCAGCCGACCATCCGGGTGCGGAAAGGCGAGCGCGTTCGCTGGTACGTGATGAGCATCGGCGCGGAGGTCCATCCCCACCCGCCGTGCTGGTACGGCAACGCCGTGACGCTCGATCGCATCCGCATGGATCTCGGCAAAGCCGTGGCCGCGCGGACCGCGGTCGCAGACATGGTCCCGGAGCACGCAGGCGTCTGGCTCTTCCAGGCTCACCGCCGGGACTGCGTCGACGCAGGGATGTTCGCCAGCTACGAGGTCCTCGCCTGAGGAACCTCGTCCGGTCGTCCCGGCGGCAGCAGGCGGTCGCCGGGACGACGGGTTAGAGTCGGACCGTGCCTCTGACGCCCTCCCGCACGGTCGACGAGCTGCGCGAGCTGCGGCAGCTGACCGGCGACGAGGACGGCGCGCAGCGCGTCGCCTGGACGGAGACGTGGGCGCGCGCGCGCGAATGGCTGCGCGGGAAGCTCGACTTCACCGAGCATGAGATCGACGAGGCGGGGAACCAGTGGTTCACGCTCCGCGGCGCGTCGGAACGGACGCTGCTGATCGGCGGGCACATCGACTCGGTCCCGAACGGTGGCTGGCTCGACGGCTGTTTGAACGTGGTCGCGGGCGTGGAGGTGCTGCGGCGGATCGCCGAGGAGGGCGAGCCGCCGCTGACGGTCCGGCTCGTCGACTGGGCCGACGAGGAGGGAGCGCGCTTCAGCCGCTCGCTCTTCGGCTCCAGCGCCGCGGCGGGGTCGATGCAGGACCAGGAGGAGCTGCGCCACCGGACCGACCGCGACGGCGTCGCGCTCCCGGAGGCGCTCGCCGCGCACGGGATCGATCTCGACCGCGCGACCGACGCCCGGAGGCAGCTCGAGAACGCGATCGCCTATCTCGAGCTGCACATCGAGCAGGGGCCGGTGCTGGAGTCGCTCGACCTGCCGCTGGGCGTCGTGCTGGGAACGTTCGGCGTCGAGCGCCACCAGATCACGTGGACGGGCCAGGCGGCTCACGCCGGGTCGACGCCGATGGACCGCCGGCGCGACGCACTCGCCGGCTCGGCGAAGCTGGCGCTCGACATTCGCCGGATCGCGGCCGAGACCGGCGCCGGCGCCGTCTGCACGAGCGGCAACGTCGTCTGCCGCCCGGGGATCGTCACCTCCGTGGTCGAGACGGCCGAGCAGCTCCTCGACCAGCGCCACCTCGACGCCGGGAAGCTGGCGGGGATGCTCGACGAGGCGAAGCGCGCCAGCGAGCGGTTCGCGGCCGAGGAGGACCTCGAGGTCGCGTGGCAGCGGATCTGGGGAATCGAGCCGATCCTCTTCGACGAGACGCTGATCGGGCTCGCGGACGAGGCGATCCAGGAGGTCGCCGGTGCGTCGCACCGCCTGCCGAGCGGGCCGCTGCACGACGCGGCCGAGGTCGCCCGCGCCGGGATCCCGACCGTGATGGTCTTCGTCCAGAGCCTCCGCGGCCTGTCGCACACCAAGCTCGAGGACACGAGGCCGGAGCACCTGGAACTCTCGGTGCAGGCGCTCGATCGCCTCGCGTCGAAGGCGCTGGCGCACCTCTCCGGGCGTTAACCCAACGCGAACCGCTTTCTCAGGCGGCTCTCAGGTTCCGTCTGCAAGCTTGGGAATCGAACCCTCCCATCCTCCCGAGATACCGGCCGCCGCGGATCGCCTTCTCCCGTCGAAAGCGCTTCCCGTGGCGGCCGGTCGAGTTTTACGCGCCCGCGCGAGCCACGTCGTCAGCTCCTCGGCGGGCACGGGCCGGCTGAGGAGGAATCCCTGGCCGGTATCGCAGCCGAGGGCCCGCAGCCGCTCGTACGTCTCGGTCGTCTCGATGCCCTCCGCGACGACGCGGAGCCCCAGGTTCTGCCCCAGGTCGATCGTCGTGCGGACGATCGTCGCGTCGTCGGCGTTCGTCGCCATCGACATCACGAACGAGCGATCGATCTTGAGCTCGTGCACGGGCAGCCTGCGAAGGTGGCCGAGCGACGAATATCCGGTGCCGTAGTCGTCGATCGACAGGCGGACGCCGAGCGCGCTCAACCCGTCGATCACGCGCCGCGCGCGGAAGGGGTCGGCCGCGATCGCGCTCTCCGTGATCTCCAGGACGAGCTGGGGAGCGGGGAACCGCTGCCGCTCGAGCAGCGCCTCGACCGCAGCGGGGAAATCGATGTCGAGCAGGTTCGGCATCGCGACGTTCACGGCGATCTTCAGCGCGGGGTCGTCCCGCAGCCAGACACGGCACTGGCGCAGGGCCTCGTCGAGGACGTAGAGCGTCAACGGCCTGATCAGGCCGGTGTGCTCCGCGAACGGGATGAACGCCTCCGGATGCAGGAGCCCGCGGGCCGGGTGCCGCCAGCGGATCAGCGCCTCCACGCCGCTCGCCGCGCCCGTGCGCATGTCGACCTGGGGCTGGTAGTGGACGAGGAGCTCGCGGCCGTCCAGCGCCTGGCGCAGCTCGGCCCCGAGCGCGAGGCGGCTCGGATCGGAGCGGTCCTCGGACGGGTCGTAGACGGCGAGGTCGCGGTCGGACGCCTTGGCGACGTACATCGCGACGTCGGCTCGCTGCAGCAGCTGGTCGCCGTCGGTCCCGTGCGTGGGGTAAAGGGCGAGGCCGACGCTCGCCTCGACGTGCAGCGGTACGCCGCCGAGCGTGAACGGCTTCGCGAAGACCTCCTGGACACGGCCGATCGCCTCCGTCGCCTCCCGGAGCGAGCCGACGGTCAGGACGACGCCGAACTCGTCGCCGCCCAGGCGAGCCACCGTGTCGCTGGCGCGGAGAGCAGCCAGTAGCCGTCTCCCCAGCTTCTGCAGGACGCGGTCGCCGCTCTGGTGCCCGAGCGCGTCGTTGATCTCCTTGAACCGGTCCAGGTCGAGAATCGCCACCGCGAGGTGCCTGCCCTCCCGCCGGGCTGCGTGGATGCCGTGCTCCACGCGGTCGCGGAAGAGCGCGCGGTTCGGCAGCCCCGTCAGCGAGTCGTGGAGCGCTTGCCGCTTCAGCTCCTCCTCGCTCCGCCGCTGGAGCTCCTCCGCGTGCCGGCGGTCGGTGATGTCGCGGAGGTAGGCCGTGAACACCGGCGGCCCCGGCAGCTCCGCCCTGACGATCGCGATCTCGACCGGAAACTCGGAACCGTCAGCGCGCATCGCCGTCAGCTCGAGACGGGTGCCGAGGATGTCCCCTTCGCCGGTCGCGAGGTAGCGGTCGAACCCGCGCCGGTGCGCGTCTCTCAGTCCCGGCGGGACGATCAGCTCGGCCATCTCCTCCCCGAGGACGTCCGCTCGCGTGTAGCCGAAGGTCCGCTCCGCGGCGCGGTTGAACTCGACGATCCGGCCTTCGTGGTCGATCGTGATCACGCAGTCGAGCGCGGCGTCGAGGATCGCCTGCGTTCGGGATCGGCTCTCGAGCAGCGACCGCTCGACCTCCTTCCGCTCCGAGATGTCGATCGAGACGCCCAGCACGCGAACCGGCGCGCCGTGCGCGTTGCAGAAGACCCGGACGAGGTCGCGCAGCCAGACGACGTGCCCGTCGGCCGCGACCATCGGATACTCCAGCTCGTAGCCCTCCCCGGCGGCGAGATGAGCCCGCGCCGTCTCGAGGACGCGCTCGCGGTGCTCCGGGGCGATGTGCTCCTGCCAGAACAGGGGCTGCGCGTACCAGTGCGCGCGCGGGTGGCCGAGGAGGATCTCGACCGAGCGGCTGACGAACGTGATCCGGAAGGTCGCCGGGTCGGCCTCCCACACGATCGCGTCGACGCCGTCGACGAGGCCGCGGAAGTGGCGCCGGCGCATGCGCCGCGGCGCGCGCTCGCGTGCGCGCGCTTTGAGCATCTGTAGCGCCTGCCGCACGACCACCGGATCGGCATTCACTTCCGTCAGCTTGAGCCGATTCACGCTAGATGCAGGGAGAAGGTCTGGCGCAGCGGGATATGCTCTTCCTCCCGTGCTGAGCTTCGGCGTCACGATCCTTCCCGACCCGCCCTGGCAGCGGCTCGTCGAGCTGATGCAGCTCGCGGAGCGGCAGGGCTTCGACTACGGGTGGACGTACGACTCCCACGTCCTCTGGCAGGAGCCCTACCCGCTGCTCACGCTCGCGGCGATGAACACCGAGCGGCTGAAGCTGGGGCTGAACGTCACGAACCCCGGGACCCGCGAGCCCACCGTGACGGCGAGCGCGTTCGCGACGCTGCACGACGTCACCGGCGGTCGGATGGTGATGGGCATCGGCCGCGGCGACTCCGCCCGCCGCGTGATCGGGCAGCAGCCGGTCAAGGTGTCGGAGTTCGAGCGCGCCTGCACGGTGATCCGGGACCTGATGAACGGGTGCCCGGTCCACTGGAACGACACCGACATCAAGCTCGAGTGGGCGAAGGGCGACCCGCCGATCCCGCTGTACATCGCCGGCTACGGGCCGAAGGTCCTCTCGATCGCCGGCCGCGTCGCCGACGGGATCATCATCCAGCTCGCCGACCCGGAGATCGTCGAATGGATCGTCGGCCAGGTGCGGGTCTCAGCCGAGGAGGCGGGCCGCGACCCGGCGGCGATCAAGGTGATGGCGTGCGCTCCGGCGCACGTCTCGGACGACCTGGCCGACGCCGCCGAGCAGGTGCGCTGGTTCCCGGCGATGGTCTCGAACCACGTGTTCGACCTGCTCTCGAAGCACGATCCAGCGGGCCTGCCGGTGGCGCTGACCGAGTACGTGTCGCGGATGCAGCGGGAGCAGTACGACTACCACGAGCACAGCCGCGTCGGCGCGCAGCACGGGGAGCAGGTCACGGACGAGACGTGCGAGCGGTTCTGCATCCTCGGGCCGCCCGGGGCTCACGTCGAGAAGCTGCGCCGGCTCGAGGCCGCGGGCGTCGACCAGTGGAACATCTACCTGATGACCCACGGGCAGGAGGAGACGCTCGAGGTCTACGGCAGGGAGATCATTCCGGCGCTCGCGGCCGAGGCAGTTCCGCCGCCCAGCGGCTGACCTCCTCCTCCGACTGCAGCCGGACGAGCTTCGGGCCGCCGAGCAGGTGCGGCCACTCGCGCCGCCGCCGGCGGTGGGTGCGCAGGCTGTAGATCAGGAGCCCCCGCGGCTTGAAGAGGAAGTTCGGCCAGGTCTCGCGGTTCCCCGTGCCCCAGAGCTCGGTGCGGTCTCTGATCCTGCCGCTCGACCGGCGCCACATCCGCCGGAGACAGACCCGGAGCGGGAGGTCGAGCCAGACGATCGTGTCCGCGCGCTCGACGACGTACGTGCCGATCTTGCCCATGTAGTTCCCGTCGACGACCCAGCCGTCCAGGCCCGCGAGCGCCGCGATCTTCGCGAGCAGCTCGTCGGCGCTCGCCTCTCGCCAGTCGGGGCCGTGGTGGAGCGCGTCGAGCTCGACGTGCGGAACGTCGAGCCGCCCTGCGAGCGCCTCGGCCAGCGTGGTCTTGCCCGAGCAGCTCGGGCCCATCACAGCGATTCGCCGGCTCACCGCGCCACCGTAGCGCCGGCTCAAGCCGGGTCCCCCGCTGAGCCGATACAGGAGTCATGGACGTCGCGTCCCCCCGTGCAGACGCACGGCTGAAGCGCTTGGGCCGCGCCTGGAGATGGGCGGCGGCCCTCGGGCTCGCCGCCTACACGGCGCACACGATCTTCGACGCACGACTGGGCCTCGACGACGTCTTCAACCGCTGGCTCTACAACGCGCTGATCCTGCTCGGGCTCTTCGCCTGCGTCGTCCGCGCTGTCGCGGTCCGGAGGGAGCGCGGCGCGTGGATCGCCCTCAGCATCGGCGTCGGGCTGTGGGCGCTCGGCGAGATCTTCTACGACTTCGTCTACTCGGGGTCGCCGCCGTTCCCGTCGGCCGCGGACGCCTTCTACCTCGGGTTCTATCCCGGGTGCTACGTCGCGCTGCTCTTGCTCGTGCGCTCGCGCATCTCCGCGTTCGGGAAGGGGCTGTGGGTCGACGGCGCGGCGGCGGCGATCGCTGCGGCCGCGCTCGGCGCAGCGGTCCTGTTCGAGGTCGTGCTCGACAGCACCGCGGGGAGCACGTCCGTGATCGTCACCAACCTCGCGTATCCGATCGGGGACATCCTGCTGCTCGGGGCCGTGATCGGCATCTTGGTGTTGACCGCCTGGAAGCCCGACCGCACCTGGGCGCTGATCGGAGCCGGCCTCGCGGCGACGGCTGTCGCCGACGGGATCTACCTGTTCCAGACTGCCACGGGCAGCTACGCGGAAGGAACGATCCTGGACGCGATGTGGCCGGCTTCGATGCTGCTCCTCACCGCCTCCGCCTGGCAGCCCGCCAAGCGGACGAGGGTGGCGCTGGAGGGCCGGCCGCTCCTGGCGACGCCGCTCGCCTGCGGTCTCGCAGCCCTGGGGATCCTCGTCTACGACCACTTCCACACGCTCAACCCGCTCGCGATCGGCCTCGCGGGCGGGGCGATCCTCGCGGTGATGTTGCGCACGGGCATGACGTTCCGCGAGAACACGCGGATCCTCGACGTCCTGCGCGCGCACTCGATCACCGATGCGCTCACCGGACTCGGCAACCGGCGCAGGCTGGTCGCCGACCTCGACCGGACGCTCGCCGACGGCGTCCGCGCGGAGCCGCGTCTGCTCGCGATCTACGACCTGGACGGCTTCAAGCTCTACAACGACTCCTTCGGCCATCCGGCGGGAGACGCGCTGCTCGCGCGACTCGCGGCGAGCTTCGCCGCGGTCGTCGGCCCGCGCGGTACCTGCTACCGCCTCGGGGGCGACGAGTTCTGCGTCCTCGCCGGCATCACCTCCGACGAGGCGGACGAGTTCCTCTCGGCGACCGCCGCCGCGCTCGCGGAGCGCGGTGACGGGTTCGCCGTCTCCAGCTCGTTCGGGGCTGTGTTCGTGCCGGCCGAGGCGACGGCGCCGAGCGATGCCCTGCGGCTCGCCGACCAGCGGCTGTACTCGCAGAAGCGCGGGCGGCCCGGCCGCGGCTCGCCGCACGAGGTCCTGCTGCAAGCGCTCTACGAGCGCGAGCCGGCGCTGCGCGACCACATCGAGGGCGTCGTCGAATGCGCGGCCGGCGTCGGCCGGAGAATGGGCCTCGACGGCGAGGCGATCGAGGAGCTGAAGCTGGCGGCGCGCCTGCACGACGTCGGCAAGCTCGCGATCCCGGACGCGGTGCTGCTCAAGCCGGCCCCGCTCGACGAGACCGAGTGGTCGTTCATGAAGAAGCATCCGCTGATCGGCGAACGCATCCTGAGCGTCGCTCCGGCGTGGCAGGGCGTCGCCGCGGTCGTCCGCGCCACGCACGAGCGCTGGGACGGCGAGGGTTACCCCGACCGCCGCGCCGGGACGGAGATCCCGCTGGCGGCGCGCATCATCGCGGTCTGCGATGCCTTTGACGCGATGACCTCCGATCGCCCGTACCGCGCCGCGGTCGGCCCGGACGAGGCGCTGGCGGAGCTGAGGAGGTGCGCGGGATCGCAGTTCGACCCGGCGGTCGTCGCCGCGTACGAGGACGTCGACGTGGCGCAAACGCGCGCGCCGCGCGCAGACGCCGCCTAGTCGGCTCTCGCCCCGGCCGGCGCTCTACGGTATCGCCGTGCCCCGGCGACTCTGGCTGGCTGCCGTCGTGCTCCTTGCCGTCTCCACCGGTGCCGCCGCGTCGCGCTCCGAGCTGCCTGCGGCAGAGGGGCGGCTCGATCTGGTTGCCTTTCCAGGCTACGCCGAGGCCGGCGGAGAGGATCCTCGGATCAACTGGGTGACACCGTTCGTGCAGCGGACGGGGTGCAAGGTGCACGTGCGGACGGTGCGCAGCGCGACCGAGCTGCTCGACGCCGTCACCCACGGCCGCTACGACGGGGTCGCCGCCTTCGGCGACGTCGCTCACGTGCTCACCGGCGGCGGTCAGGTCGAGCCGCTCGACACGCGCTTGATCCCGAACTACCGCGCCGTCTACCCGGCGCTGAGGCGCCTGCCCCAGAACACGGACGCGGGCCGGGTCGTCGGCGTCCCGCACGGCCGCGGCGCCGACCTCCTCCTCTGGCGGACGGACCGGATCCGGCCGGCGCCGGCCGGCTGGAGCGCTCTGTTCTCGCCGCGCTATGCCGGGCGGATCGGCATCTACGACGCGGCGATCACGCTCGTCTACGCGGCGATGCGGCTCGGCTACCGCGATCCGTTCGAGCTCGATGCGGCCCAGTTTCGGCGGGTCGTCCGACTCGCCGGCGAGCAGCGCGCGTACGCCGGCCTCTACTGGCAGGACCTGACGAACGCGCTCGCCCACTACACCGGCGGCGGCGCGCTGGTCGGAGAGGCGACGCCGAGGCTCGCCGCGCTCCTCCGGGCGGACGAGGTCCCGGTCGCGACCGCCGTACCCGCCGGTGGGACGGCGCGCTCCGCCTCGTGGATGCTGCTCGCCCGCGGGCGGCATCCGGGCTGCATGTACCGCTGGCTCGACTACATCCTCTCGCCGAAGGCGAACGGCGCCTCGGCGCGCTACCTGCACGAGGCGCCCGCGACTCCGGCGGCCTGCGCGTACGTCGACTGCGCGGCGGTGCACGCGGGCGACGAGCGCTGGTGGTCGCGGCTGCGCTTCTGGCGGACGCCGCAGCAGGACTGCCACGACGGCCGCGGATCGGTGTGCGTCGACTGGTTTCAGTGGTCGGACGCCTGGGCGGAGATCAGGGGATAATCGGCCTCCGAAGCGTGGCGGTCGAACAAACTCAGGAGCAGGCACTTCTCGGCGCGCGCCCGACGCCGGCCGCCGTCGCCTCGGACGTCTCGCTCGACCGGATTCGCAAGGCGTACGGCGACGTCGTCGCCGTCGACTCCGTCGACCTCGACATCGGACGAGGCGAGTTCTTCACGATGCTCGGGCCGTCCGGGTCCGGGAAGACGACGACGCTCCGGATCGTCGCGGGGTTCGAGCGACCGGACTCCGGCCGCGTCCTCCTGCGCGGCCAGGACGTCACGGGGAGGCCGCCGTACGCGCGCGACGTCAACACCGTCTTCCAGGACTACGCGCTCTTCCCGCACATGACCGTGTTCGAGAACGTCGAGTACGGATTGAGGGTGAAGGGCGTGAAGCGCGGCCAACGCAGGCGGCAGGCGGAGGAGGTCCTGAGGCTCGTCCGGCTGGAGGGTTACGGCTCGCGCAAGCCGGTGCAGCTCTCCGGGGGACAGCGGCAGCGCGTCGCGCTCGCGCGCGCCGTCGTCAACCGCCCGCAGGTGCTCCTTCTGGACGAGCCGCTCGGTGCCCTCGACCTCAAGCTTCGCCAGCAGATGCAGACCGAGCTGAAGGCGATCCAGCAGGAGCTCGGGATCACGTTCGTCTACGTGACGCACGACCAGGAAGAGGCGCTGACGATGAGCGACCGCATCGCCGTCTTCAACCACGGCCGGATCGAGCAGATCGGGACGCCGGCGGAGGTCTACGAGCGGCCGGCGAACGAGTTCGTGGCGGGCTTCGTCGGCGTCTCGAACATCCTCGAGCGCGACGGCCGGCGGCTCGCGATCCGGCCGGAGAAGATCGAGCTCAGGGCCGAGACCGCGGACGGCGAGGCGGGCACGATCCGCGACGTCGTCTACGCCGGGGCGGTCACCCGCTACGTGGTCGAGCTGGACGGCGGCGGCGCGCTGACCGTGCTCAAGCAGAACGTCGAAGGTCCGTCGGAAGAGACGTCGGCCGAGAACGGCCGCCGGGTGCGGCTCGCCTGGCGTCCAGAGAACGCGGTGGAAATCGAGGAACCTCGAAAGGAGGACGGATGAGAAAGGTCCGAGTGCGGCACGCCTTCGTGGCTGCGGTTGCCGTTGCGCTGTGCGTCCCCACGGCAGGCGTGGGGAAGGCAGATGGCATCTCGTCGATCACGAAGGTGGGCCAGACCGAGGGCGCCCTGTCGATGATCGGCTGGGAGGGGTACGCCCAGGATCAGTGGGTGAAGCCGTTCGTGCAGAAGACCGGCTGCAAGGTGAACCGCAAGTACGCCGGGTCGTCGGACGAGATGGTCACGCTCATGCGGTCGGGCGGCGGCGGCCAGTACGACCTCGTCTCCGCGTCGGGCGACGCAAGCCTCCGCCTGATCTACGGCGGTGACGTGGCGACCGTCGATCCCAAGCTCGTTCCCGACTACAAGAACTTCTTCAAGACGTTCCAGTCGCCGCCGAACAACACGATCGACGGCCAGCACTACGGGATCTCGCTCCAGTGGGGGCCGAACACCCTGCTCTACAACACGAAGAAGGTCTCGCCGGCGCCGACCAGCTGGGGCGCGATCTACGACCCGAAGTACAAGGGCAAGGTGACGGTTCCGAACAACCCGATCCAGATCGCCGACGCGGCGCTGTACCTGTCGAAGACGAACAAGAAGCTCGGTATCACGGACCCGTACGAGCTGACGAAGCCGCAGTTCGACGCCGCGATCGCTCTGCTGAAGAAGCAGCGGCCGCTCGTGAAGAAGTACTGGGGCCTCGCCTCCGACGAGATCGCGCTGTTCAAGAACGGCGATGCGACGATCGGTGCCTCGTGGCCGTATCAGACGAACACGCTCCAGGCGGCGAAGGTCCCGGTCAAGGACCTGATCCCGAAAGAGGGCGCGACCGGCTGGCTCGACACGTGGATGGTCTCCAAGAAGGCGAAGCACCCGAACTGCGCCGTCGAGTGGATCAAGTGGGTGTCCACGCCGACCGTGCAGGCGCAGCAGGCGTTGTACTTCGGTGAGACGCCGGTGAACAGGCTCGCCTGCAAGACGATGGACAAGCTGGCGAAGGGCTCGTGTGCCCAGTACCACGCGAACGCGCCCGAGTCGTACTACCGGTCGATCAAGTTCTGGAAGACACCCGTTGCCGATTGCGGCAACGGGCGCAAGGACTGCATGGACTACTCGAAGTGGGTGACGGCCTGGACCCAGGTCATCTCGTAGCCAGTCGCTGCGTGGATGGCTAGCACCTCGGCTCTGCTAGACAATCGCCGCCGGCTGGCGGCGATTGTCTGGCGGCGGCCGTGGCTGCGTACGGCCGCGCTGCTCGTCCCGCCGGTCGGCTGGATGCTCCTGCTCTACGTCGCCGCCCTGGCGGCGCTGTTCGTCTACGCCTTCTGGGGGATCGACGTGTTCACGACGAAGGTCGTGCACACCTGGAACCTGGACAACTTCCGGGAGATCTTCGAGAGCGGCGCGTTTCGCGGCGTGATCTGGCGGACGATCTGGATCGCCGCCGCCGTCACCGCGACCTGCGCGGTGATCGCGTTCCCGTTCGCCTACTTCATGGCCCGGGTGGCGACGCCGCGGGTGCGGATGGTGCTCTTCATCCTCGTGCTGCTTCCCCTGTGGTCGAGCTACCTCGTCCGCGTGTACGCGTGGAAGGTGATCCTCGCGCAGGACGGCGTCCTCAACTGGTCGCTCGAGAAGATCGGGCTGCCGGCCGCGAACATCGGCTACTCGAACACGGCGATGTGGCTCGTGTTCACCTACATCTGGCTGCCGTTCATGATCCTGCCGGTCTACGCGGCGCTCGAGCGGATCCCGCACTCCTACATCGAGGCCTCGCGCGACCTCGGGGGCCGCGGCCTGACCACGCTGCGCCGCGTGATCCTGCCGCTGGCGCTCCCGGGCGTCGTCGCCGGCTCGATCTTCACGTTCTCGCTCACGCTCGGCGACTACATCACGCCGACGCTGGTCGGCGGCGCGGGCTCGACGTTCATCGGCAACGTCGTGTACTCGACCGGCCTCGGCTCGGCCGGCAACCTGCCGTTCGCGGCTGCGTTCGCCTCGATCCCGCTGGTCGTGATGGGGATCTACCTGGTGCTGGCGAAGCGGAGCGGCGCCTTCGAGGCGCTGTAGAGGAATGGAACGGCGCGCGACGCGGGTCGGGCTGTGGATCTGGACGGTGCTGGTCGTCCTGTTCCTGCACATCCCGATCGTGATCATCGTCCTCTACGCCTTCAACGCCTCCAACATCCAGGGCTGGCCGATCACGGACTGGACGACGAGGTGGTTCGGGCCCGCGATCCACGACGGCGAGATGCAGGACGCACTCATCCTCTCCCTGAAGGCGGGCGGGCTGGCGACCCTGTTCGCGCTCGTGCTCGGCAGCGCTGCGGCGTTTGGGCTCGCCCGCGCCCGGTTCTTCGGCCGGAACGCGATCTCGTTTCTCTTCGTGCTCCCGATCGCGCTGCCCGGAATCATCACCGGGATGGCGCTGAACTCGTTCTTCACGTTCTGGCACCAGAGCTTCGGGCTCTGGACGATCGTCGTCGGCCACGCGACGTTCTGCATCGTGATCGTCTTCAACAATGTCGTCGCCCGCCTGCGTCGCACGCCGACCTCGCTGACTGAAGCGTCGATGGACCTCGGCGCGGACGGCTTGCAGACGTTCCGGTACGTGACGCTGCCCGCGATCTCGACCGCGCTCGTCTCAGGCGGGCTGCTTGCGTTCGCGCTCTCGTTCGACGAGGTGATCGTGACGACGTTCACGGCCGGCGCCGACAACACGCTCCCGATCTGGATCTTCGGGAACATCCGGCTCGGCCAGGAGCTGCCGGAGGTCAACGTCGTCGTCTTCCTGATCCTGCTGCTGACGATCGTCCCGGTGACGATCGCGCAGCGGCTTACGCGTGAGTCTGGGATCCTTCGGACGGAATAACGAGGAGGTGCACAGATGGCAACGGTGACGACCCAGAAGAACTTCGTCGGCGGAAAGTGGGTGGAGGCGGCCGAGGGCGGCACGATGGAGGTCCTGAACCCGTCGACCGGGGAGACGATCGCGGAGGTGCCCGCAGGCACGGCCGCAGACGTCGACCGTGCAGTCGAAGCGGCCAAGCAGGCGCTGCCCGAGTGGCTCGACTCGACGCCGGCCGAGCGCGCCGAGCTGCTGCTCAAGCTGGCGGACGTTCTCGACGCGAACGCGGAGGAGCTGGCCGAGATCGAGTCTCGCAACGTCGGCAAGCCGCTCCGGTACGCGCGCGACGAGATGCCCGTCTGCTCGGACAACCTGCGCTTCTTCGCCGGCGCCGCCCGCGTCCTCGAAGGCCGCTCTGCGGGCGAGTACATGCGCGGGTACACGTCGATGCTCCGCCGCGAACCGATCGGGGTCGTCGGCGGGATCGCGCCGTGGAACTACCCGCTGATGATGGCGGTCTGGAAGCTCGCGCCTGCGCTCGCCGCCGGCAACGTCCAGGTGCTCAAGCCCTCGGAGCAGACGCCGCTCTCGCTGCTCCGGTTCGTCGAGCTGGCGCAGGAGGCGATCCCGGCCGGCGTGCTCAACGTCGTCACCGGCGACGGGGTGCCCGTCGGCGAGCGCATCGTCACGCACCCGGACGTCCGCCTCGTCTCGCTGACCGGCGACGTCGAGACCGGCAAGACGATCGCGCGCACGGCCGCCGACAACCTGAAGCGCGTGCACCTCGAGCTCGGCGGAAAGGCGCCGGTGGTCGTGTTCGACGACGCGGATCCCGCCGCCGTCGCCGAGGCGATCAAGATCGCCGGCTACTGGAACTCCGGTCAGGACTGCACGGCTGCCTCGCGGGTCGTCGCCGGGCCGAAGGTCTACGACAAGGTGCTCGAGGAGCTCGTCCCCGCGGTCGAGTCGCTCAAGGTCGGCGATCCCGCCGAGAGCGAGGAGATCGAGATGGGGCCGGTGATCTCGAAGTCCCAGCAGGAGCGCGTCTTCGGGTTCCTCGAGAGAGCGAAGGGCGCGAACGTCCTCACCGGCGGCGACTCCAACGGCGACCGGGGCTTCTTCGTCAAGCCGACCGTCGTCGTCGACGTCGGCCAGACGGACGAGATCGTCCAGCGCGAGGTGTTCGGCCCGGTGGTGACCGTGCAGCGCTTCTCGAGCGACGACGAGGCGATCGCGTGGGCCAACGACGTGCGCTACGGGCTCGCGGCGTCGGTGTGGACGCGCGACGTCGGCCGCGCCCTGAGCGCGGCGCGGAAGCTCCAGTTCGGCACCGTCTGGATCAACGACCACATCCCGCTCGTCTCCGAGCTGCCACACGGCGGCTTCAAGGAGTCCGGCTACGGCAAGGACCTCTCGGTCTACTCGCTGGAGGACTACACGCAGATCAAGCACGTCATGGCCAAGCTCGACTAGATGGCCGTCGCCGAGGCGCAGGTCGCGACCGCCGACGTCCGGCTCGACCACGTCACGAAGCGCTTCGGCGACGTGGTCGCGGTCGACGACCTCTCGCTCGAGATCGAGCGCGGCTCGTTCTTCGCGCTACTCGGCCCGTCGGGCTGCGGGAAGACGACGACGCTGCGGATGATCGGCGGCTTCGAGGAGCCGACGAGCGGGAGCATCTACCTCGGGGACCGCGACGTCGTCGGGCTGCCGCCCTACAAACGCGACGTCAACACGGTGTTCCAGAGCTACGCCCTGTTCCCGCACCTGAGCATCGCCGACAACGTCGGCTTCGGGCTCCGCCGCAAGGGCGTGAAGGGGCGCGAGCTCGCGGGGCAGGTCGCCTCGGTGCTCGAGAAGGTCGGCCTCTCGGGCTTCGAGAAGCGGAAGCCGAAGCAGCTGTCGGGCGGCCAGCAGCAGCGGGTCGCCCTCGCTCGCGCGCTTGTGAACAGCCCGCGCGTCCTGCTCCTCGACGAGCCCCTCGGTGCGCTCGACCTGAAGCTCCGCAAGCAGATGCAGCTCGAGCTGAAGGCGATCCAGAACGACTTCGGGATCACGTTCGTCCACGTCACCCACGACCAGGAAGAGGCGATGACGATGGCCGACCGGATCGCCGTCATGAACGGCGGCCGGATCGAGCAGCTCGGCGCGCCGACCGAGCTCTACGAGCGCCCGCAGACCGCATTCGTCGCCGGCTTCCTCGGGGTCTCCAACCTGCTGCACGGCACCGTCGCCGGCGACGGCTTGGTCCGGCTGGATCGCGCCGCGGGTGAGGTGCGGGTCCCGCCGGAGGCGCTCGACGGACGCTCGGGCCGCGTCGCGGTCGGGATCCGGCCCGAGAAGATCCGCCTCGGCGGCGACGAGGCAAACCGGCTCTCCGGGCAGGTGGCGGAGGTCGCCTACGTCGGAGTCGCAACGCAATACGTGGTCGACACGCCCGCCGGCTCGCTGTTCGTCTGGGTCCAGAACGTCGAGCCGGCTATGCGGATGGTGGCCGCGGGCGACGCGGTCACGCTGTCGTTCAGTGCGGGATGCGCTTTCGTCGTCACACCATCAGGAGAGGAGGAGCGATGACCAACGAGCTGACACGCGCCGAGCTGCTCCGGAGGGCGGCCGTCGGAGGAACGGCGCTGACGATGCCGGCCGTCTTCACCGCCTTCGCCCGCGCCGCCACACCGAAGCTCGGCAAGACCCTCACGATCTCGAACTGGCCGCTCTACATCGACGTCGACGAGAAGACGAAGAAGCGGCCGACGATCGACCAGTTCCAGAAGCGGTACGGCGTCAAGGTCAAGTACGTCGAGGACATAAACGACAACGCCACCTTCTTCGGGAAGGTCCAGGCGCAGCTTGCGCGGGGTCAGTCGATCGGCCGCGACATCATCGTCATGACCGACAACTCGCCGTACCCGGCGCTCCTGATCCAGAAGGGCTGGGTCGAGAAGCTCGACAAGAGCGTCCTCCCGAACATCAAGAACCTCCAGGACGCGCTCAAGCACCCGGGCTGGGATCCGAACCGCACGTACAGCCTGCCGTGGCAGTCGGGGCTGACGGGCATCGGGTACAACGCGAAGCGCACGAAGCCGGTCACGACCGTCGATCAGCTCTTCACCGACAAGAAGCTGCACGGCAAGGTGACGCTGCTGACCGAGATGGCGGACAGCGTCGGTCTCGTGATGCTGGCGAACGGCGACGATCCGGCAAAGATCAGCGACGCGAGCTTCGACCGGGCGCTGAAGAAGATCGAGCGGGCGGTCAAGTCCGGGCAGGTCCGCCAGTTCACCGGCAACGACTACTCCGGCCTGATGGCGAAGGGCGACGTCTGGGCCGCATTCGTGTGGTCGGGCGACATGGTCCAGCTGAGCGCCGACAACAAGAACCTGCGCTTCAACCTGCCGAAGTCGGACGGGATGATCTGGACGGACAACATGCTGATCCCGAAGAAGGGCGACGCGAAGACGGCCTCCGCCTTCATGAACTTCGTCTACGACCCGAAGATCCAGGCGCAGATCGAGGATTACGTCAACTACGTCTGCCCGGTGAAGGGGACGGGAGAAGCCCTGCTGAAGATCGACCCGCCCGTCGCGAAGAACCCGCTGATCTTCCCGCCGCAGGCAACGCTGGCACGGGTCCACCAGTTCGACTCGAAGGCGCTCTTCAACCCGGACTACCGGCAGAAGTGGCAGAAGCTGCTCGGGGCCTGACGTCACCGACGAGCGGGCGCGGGGTCGGCGGGTTCTTCCACCGCCATCCCTGGCTGACGCCGTACACGCTGCTCGCTCCGGGCCTCGCCTGGCTCGCGCTCTTCTTCCTCGTCCCGCTCGGGTTCCTGGTCTACCAGTCGCTCGAGACGCAGGACCCGATCGCCTTCACGAACACGTTCGACTGGGCGTGGCACAACTACCGGGACGCGATCCGGGGCTACGACGCGCAGCTGATCCGTTCCTTCGAATACGCGGCGATCGCGACGGGCATCGCGCTCGCCGTCAGCTACCCGCTCGCCTACTGGATCGCCTTCCGCGGCGGACGCTGGAAGAACCTTCTGTTGCTGATGATCATCGCGCCGTTCTTCGTCACCTACCTGATCCGTACGCTCGCGTGGCAGACGATCCTCGCGGACGACGGGCCGGTGCTGGATGTTCTCCGCGCGATCCACCTCGTCTCGGCCGACGGGCGCCTGCTCGCGACCTCGACCGCCGTCGTCGCCGGAATCACCTACAACTTCCTGCCCTTCATGGCGCTGCCGCTGTACGTGGCGCTGGAGCAGGTCGACCCGCGCCTGATCGAGGCGGCCCAGGACCTCTACGCGAGCAAGGTGCACGCCTTCCTGCGCGTGACGCTGCCGCTCTCGCTCCCGGGCGTCGTCGCCGGGACGCTGCTCACGTTCATCCCGGCCGCTGGTGACTTCATCAACGCCCAGCTGTTGGGCACGCCGCGCCAGTACATGATCGGGAACGTCATCCAGTCGAAGTTCCTGGAGCTGACGGACTACCCGGCGGCGGGTGCTTTGTCGCTGCTCCTGATGGCGGCGATCCTCGCGCTGATCGCGGTCTACGTGCGCGTGCTCGGGACGGAGAAGCTCACCGGATGACCGCCACCCTGCGCTTCGCCCGGCACCACCTGCTGACGGCGTACTCCGTGCTCGCCTTCGGTTACCTGCTCGTCCCGATCGCGGTCGTCGTGCTCTTCTCGTTCAACCATCCGAAGGGCCGCTTCAACTACACCTGGCAGGGCTTCACGCTCGACAACTGGCGCAACTGGGACGCGATCCCCGGCCTGCGCGACTCGATCGTCGTCTCGCTCGAGATCGCCGCGCTCTCGGCGCTGGCCGCGACCGCGCTCGGGACGCTGATCGCGCTGGCCCTCGTGCGCTACGGGTTCCGCGGGCGCGGGGCGACGAACCTGCTCGTGTTCCTGCCGATGTCGACGCCGGAGATCGTGCTCGGGGCGTCGCTCCTCACGCTCTTCCTGACGATGAGCACGCCGCTCGGGTTCGGAACGATCCTGATCGCGCACATCATGTTCAACATCAGCTACGTCGTCGTCACCGTGAAAGCGCGCCTGATCGGCTTCGACCGCCACCTCGAGGAGGCGGCGATGGACCTCGGCGCGAACGAGTGGGTTACGTTCCGGAAGGTGACCCTGCCGCTGATCGCGCCGGGAGTGCTCGCCGGCGGCCTACTGGCCTTCGCTCTCTCGGTCGATGACTTCGTCATCACGAACTTCAATGCCGGAACGACCGTGACCTTCCCGCTCTTCGTCTGGGGCGCCGCGCGTGTCGGGGCGCCGCCGCAGGTGAACGTGATCGGGTCGGCGATCTTTTTCGCCGCGATCGCGCTCATGCTCGCGAACGTGCTCTGGCAGCGCCGGGCTGCCGCCCAACCCACCTGAGGAGGCCCGAATGGCCGTCAGCACTCCCGTCCAGATCGAACGCAGCCGTGTCCGCGAGCTGATCGACCGCGAGAGCGCGACGCTCGACGAGCGGACAGCGGCGTCACGGGCGATGTTCGAGCGCGCCCGCGGGACGCTCTCCGGAGGCGTGGCCTCGTCGTACCAGGCGCGGGAGCCCTGGCCGATCTACCTCGTGCGCGGCGAGGGGCAGTACGTGTGGGACGTCGACGGGACGCAGTACTACGACTTCCACAACGGCTTCGGCTCGATGACGCAGGGCCATGCCCATCCTGCGGTCACGGCGGCGGTGCAGGCGCGCGCTCCGCTCGGGACGCACTTCGGGTCTCCCACCGAGGACGGGATCGTCGTCGCCGAGGAGCTCGCGCGGCGGTTCCGTCTGCCGAACTGGCGGTACACGAACTCCGGCTCGGAGGCGACGATGGACGCGATCCGGATCGCCCGGGCGCACACCGGCCGCGACGTCGTCCTGAAGATCTTCGGCTCCTACCACGGCCACCACGACACCGTGATGGTCTCGATCGGGGTCGAGTACGACCGGATCGGTGACCGCGAGAACCTCGCCTCGCTGCCGTACGGTGCGGGGATTCCGGACGCGGTCGTCGGGCTGACCCTGGCGGTGCCGTTCAACGACGCCGAGGCGTTGGAGCGCCGCCTCGAGCGCCTGGCCGCGGAGGGGCGCCTCCCGGCCTGCCTGATCATGGAGGCGGTGATGATGAACCTCGGGGTCGTCCTCCCCGAGCCGGGCTACCTCGAGGCCGTCCGCGAGCTGACGTCGCGCCACGGGATCGTGCTGATCTTCGACGAGGTCAAGACCGGGCTGACGATCGACGCGGGCGGGGCGGTCGAGCACTTCGGCGTCGCCCCAGACATGGTCACGCTCGCAAAGACGCTCGGCGCCGGGTTGCCGACGGGCGCGATCGGCGGCAGCGAGGAGGTGATGGCCTGTGTCGAGGACGGCCGCGTCTTCCAGGTCGGGACCTACAACGGCAATCCGCTCGCGATGGCGGCCGCGCGCGCGAGCCTCTTCGAGGTGCTGACGCCGGAGGGGTACGCCCACCTGCACCGGCTGAACGACCGGCTGATCGAGGGCTGCGGCGGCATCGTCGAGCAGTACCGGCTGCCGGGGTACGCGATCGGGATCGGGGCGAAGGGCTGCGTGACGTTCTCGCCCGTCAAGGTGGTCGACTACGAGACGTTCAAGGCGCACCAGGACGTGGAGCTGACGGAGCTGGGCTGGCTCTGGAACATGAACCGCGGCATCTTCGCCACCCCCGGCCGCGAGGAGGAGTGGACGATCTCCGTCCAGCACACGGACGACGCGGTCGACCGGTACGTGGAGGTCTTCGAGGAGCTGGCCCGCGAGCTGACGCGGTAGGCGCGGATTATTAAGGGGTCTGACCCCTTCATGAACGCGCTCGCGCCGAAAGGCCGCAACGAGCGGCCGTCGCGGCGTTGGGATTGTTAAGGGGTCTGACCCCTGCCATGTCCGAAACCGCCAAGGCTCCCCGCTCGGCCGACCAGCGCCCATGGTGGCTGGACGAGGCGCCGCCCGATCCCGAGCGCGAGCCGCTCGCCGGCGACGCGGAGGCCGACGTCGCGATCGTCGGCGGGGGCTACACAGGTCTCTGGACCGCGCTGACGCTGAAGCGGCGCGAGCCGGGGGTCCGCGTGACGGTGCTGGAGGCGGAGCACGTCGGCTACGGGCCGAGCGGGCGGAACGGCGGGTTCCTCGAGACGTACTGGTGCGGGCTCGAGCGGACGCGCTCCCGGCTTGGCGACGCTGCCGCGCTCGAGCTGGCGCGCGCGTCCGACGGGGCGATCCCGGCCGTCGAGGAGCTGGGGGAGGACGTCTGGCTCCGCAAGGCCGGCATGCTCGAGGTCTCGACGACGCCCGCCCAGGACGCGGCTGTCGACGGGCCCGTCAGGACGGCGGAGGCGCTCGGCGTCCCCGAGCGGGCCGTCCCCCTCACGCGCGAGGAGCTCGCCGCGCGCTGCCGCTCCCCGGCGTTCCGCCGCGGGGTCTGGTTCCCGGACGCGGCAACTGTCCAGCCCGCGCGGCTCGCGCGGGCGTTGCGGCG
>DATENZ010000167.1:0-26002 GCA_035274625.1 Gaiellaceae bacterium | reverse complement strand
TGGTCGTCGACCGGCTGCGGGCGGCGGTCGAGTCGACCGGTACGGAGGGCTTCGGCGCCTTCGCGGGGCTGTACCCGCTCGACGGCGACCGGTTCCTCGCGGCGTCGATGGACTCGATCGGGACGAAGCCGATCGTGGCGCTCGAGCGCGGCGCGCTGCGGAACTGCGGCGCCGACATGGCCGCGCACTGCATCAACGACGTGCTCACGACCGGAGCAGAGCCGCTGTTCCTCCTCGACTACGTCGCCGGGAACCGGCTCGACCTCGACCAGGTCGCCGAGCTCGTCGAAGGCGCGGCGGAGGTCTGCCGCGCCGCCGGCTGCGCGCTCGTCGGCGGCGAGACGGCGGAGATGCCGGGCGTCTACCGCGACGGCGAGCTCGACTTCGCCGCGACCTGCGTCGGCCTGGTCCCACGGACGGAGCTGATCGACGGCGCGCGGGTCGAGCGCGGCGACTTCGTCGTCGGACTCCCGTCGGCCGGGGTGCACGCGAACGGCTTCTCGCTCGTCCGCCGCGTGCTCGAGCTGGAGGACTACGACGGCGACGACCTGCTCGCACCCACGCGGCTCTACCTGAAGGACGTGCGCGAGCTGCGGCGCCGGACGGAGGTTCGCGCGCTCGCCCACGTGACCGGCGGCGGGATCGAAGGCAACCTCTCGCGCGTGCTCCCCGACGGCCTGACCGCGCAGATCGACTGGGCGTCGTGGGAGCGGCCGCCGGTCTTCGAGTGGCTGGCGCGGCACGTGGCCGAGGAGGAGCTGCGCCGCGTCTTCAACCTCGGCATCGGCTACTGCGCCGTGGTGCCCGAGCCCGCCGGCCTCGTGATCGGGCGGATCGAGTGATCGGCGTGCTCGTCTCGGGCGAGGGGACGAACCTCCAGGCGCTGATCGACGCCGGGCTGCCGATCCGCGCAGTGGCGTCGAACCGGAAGGAGGCGAACGCACTCGAGCGCGCCCGGCGCGCGCGCATCCCAACCGCGGTCTTCTCGCTTGACTGCCACGCGACGCGCGAGGAGCGCGACCTCGTGATGGCGACCTGGCTGGAGGAGCACGACGTCGAGCTAGTCGTGCTCGCGGGCTTCATGCACCTGCTCAGCGGCCCGTTCCTCGATCGCTTCCCGGGGAGGATCGTCAACGTGCATCCCTCGCTGCTCCCCGCGTTCCCGGGCACGCGCGCGATCGACGAGGCTCTTGCCGCCGGCGTTGAGACGACCGGCGTCACGGTGCATCTCGTCGACGAGGGGGTCGACTCCGGCCCGGTGCTGCGCCAGGAGCCGGTGTCGGTCGAGCCGCGCGAGACGCTGGTCGAGCGCATCCACGCCATCGAGCACCGGCTGCTGCCGGAGGTCGTCCGAGCGCTCTTAGCGTGGGGGAACCCAGGGTTCCCCCACGGGCCCCCTCCTTCCGCGCATCGGGTGTCGGGCCTTTCGAGGCCTCGCGCCGGGCAAAGCCCGGCTCCGGCCGCCACTGAAGCTGAGTCTCGAGCCCATCGTCGGCCGGTCGCGTAATGCGCGCGTTACTGAGCGTCTACGACAAGGGCGGACTGGCCGAGTTCGCGCGCGGACTCGACGGGCTCGGCTGCGAGCTGGTCGCGAGCGGCGGCACAGCCGCGTTCCTCGAGGAGCACGGCCTCCCGGTCACGCGGGTCGAGAGCCTGACCGGGTTCGCCGAGATGCTCGGCCACCGGGTCGTCACGCTCCATCCGGCGGTGCACGGCGGCATCCTCGCCCGCCGCGACGTTCCGGACGACCTCGCCGACCTGGCCGCCCACGAGATCGAGCCGTTCGACCTCGTCGTCGTCAACCTGTATCCGTTCATCGACGTCGCCGCCCGCCACGGTGTCCGCGAGGAGGACGCGGTGGAGATGATCGACATCGGCGGCCCCGCGCTGCTGCGTGCGGCGGCGAAGAACTTCGTCCACGTCGGCGCCGTCGCGCGGCCGGAGCGCTACGACGCCGTGCTCGCCGAGCTGCGCGAGCACGGCGGGCTCTCGCTCGAGACGCGCCGGTCGCTCGCCGCCGAGACCTTCGTCGTCACCGCCGCCTACGAGTCGGCGATTGCGCAGTGGTTCAGCGACCGCGAGACCTTCCCCGAGGGCCTGATCCCCACGTTCTGGAAGGACCGGAACCTCGCGTACGGCGAGAACCCGCACCAGCGCGCCGCGTACTACGCCGAGGCCGGCGCCCGCCGGCATCTCCTCTCGCGGGTCGAGCAGCTGAGCGGGCGAGAGCTCTCGTACAACAACCTGAACGACCTCTCCGCGGCGCGGCGGCTGGCCGAGGAGTTCACGCTGCCGGCCTGCGTGATCGTCAAGCACGCGAACCCGTGCGGCGTCGCGGTTGCCGGGGCGGTCGAGGACGCGTACGAGCGGGCGCTCGGCACCGACCCCGTATCCGCGTACGGCGGGATCGTCGTCCTCAACCGGCCGGTTCCGGCCGCGCTCGGCGCGCGGATCGCGGAGCAGTTCGTGGAGGTGCTGTTCGCGCCGGGCTACGACGACGAGGCGCTGGCCGCCCTGCGGCAAAAGGAGGCGCTGCGGATCCTCGACTCGGCCGAACGCCGCGCGACGACGGCCGGCGAGCGCGACTACCGCCGGGTGGTCGGCGGCCTGCTCGCGCAGGACCGCGACGCCGACGTCGAGGATCGCGAGGGGATGGTCGTCGTCTACGGCGAGCCAACCGAAGCGGACTGGGGCGACCTCCTCTTCGCGTGGCGCGTGTGCAAGCACGTCACGTCCAACGCGATCGTGATCGCGAAGGACCTGCGGACGATCGGGATCGGCGCCGGCCAGATGAGCCGCGTCGACGCTGTCCGCCTCGCCCTCGAGAAGGCGCAGCAGCACGTCCACGACCTGGACGGCGCCGTCCTCGCTTCGGACGCGTTCTTCCCCTTCGCGGACGGCCCGGCGCTCGCCCTCGAGGCGGGCGTCCACGGGATCATCCAGCCCGGCGGCTCGAAGCGCGACGCCGAGGTCGTCGCAGCGGTCGCGGCTGCGGGGGCGACGATGGTCTTCACCGGCCGCCGCCACTTCCGCCACTAGTCGTCCGCGGCGTCCTCCTCGAGCCACTCCGTCTCGAACCGCGGGCTGAGGTGGATGTCGACCTGCTTCAAGTTGGTCTCGCCGGTGTTCCTGAACGAGTGCGGCTCGTTCGCGTGGACCATCACGACGTCGCCGGCCTCGAGCTCGACCTCTTCTCCGGCGACGACGGCGGTCCCGCGACCCTCCTGGACGATGAGGATCTCGTCGTAGGGGTGGGTATGCAGCGACGGCCCGCGGCCCGGCGGCGCGTCGACGAAGACGATCGAAAGCCCGACGCCGTGGTCGTCGCCGATCAGCTCGTTCGCGATCCGGCTCCACGGCAGCTCGCTCTGCTTGAGCAGCTTCACGCGGGCAACGCTATCGGTCGCGGTTACGCCGCCTCGTCGAGGGCCGCCAGACCCTCGAACGCAACGACCTCAGGTTTGGGCCGCCGGACCGGGCGGATCGTGAGCACCGCGACGACCGCGCCGGCGAGCAGCACCGCCGCGCCGACGAAGAGCGCCCGGTGGTAGCCGTCGACGAACTCCGTCACGTAGGCCGGGTTGCGCTGACCCACGGTCACGCTCGTCGCGACGACCGTCCCCATCACCGCGATGCCGAGCGAGCCGCCGACCTGGCGCATCGCGTTGATGACGGCCGAGCCGACTCCCGCCTTGTCGACGGGAACCGAGCCCATCGCAGCCGCGGTCGTCGGCGCCATCGTGATCGCCATTCCGACGCCGCCGACGAGCAGGCCGGGGAGGATGCCCCAGAACGTCGAGCTCGCGTCGAGCGTCGCGAAGAGGAGGAGCGACCCGGTGAGCAGGGTCATCCCGGCCGTCATCAGCCAGCGCGGGCCGACCCGGTCGACGGACCTGCCGGCCAACGGCGCGACGAGCATGATCAGGAGAGTCATCGGCAGGAACGTCGCCCCGGTCTCGATCGCGCTGTAGCCGAGCACGTTCTGGATGAAGAGGGAGTTGTAGAAGAAGACGCCGAACATCGCGACGCCGACGAGCGCCATCGTCGCGTTCGCGCCGGCGAAGGTCGGGTTGCGGAACAACGAGAGGTCGAGCATCGGCAGCCGTTGCCGCGACTCGAGGACGACGAAGACGGCGAGCGCCACGACCCCGAAGGCGAGCAGCGAGAGCACGCGCGCCGAGCCCCACGGGTGCGTGTTGGTCTCGATCAACCCGTACGTCAGCGCGAACAGTCCGCCCGCGGACGTGAGTAGGCCCGGCAGGTCGAGCCGCCGTTCCCGCGAGGTGTCCTTCGTCTCGTCGATGAACACCCGCGCGGCGACGATCGCGAGGACGCCGACGGGAATGTTGACGAAGAAGATCCAGCTCCAGCTGATCCGTTCCGTGAGGACCCCGCCGACGACCGGGCCGATCGCGAGCGACAGCGCCGAGACACCGGCCCAGATGCCGATCGCAGTCCCGCGCTGGCGCGGCGGGAAGGTCGCGGTGATGATCGAGAGCGTCGCGGGGTTCATCAGGGCGGCGCCGACGCCCTGGACGGTGCGTGCCGCGATCAGCGACCCGGCGCCGCCGGCCAGCCCGCACCAGAGCGAGGCGCCGGTGAAGACGACGAGCCCGGCGATGAACATCCGGCGGCGCCCCAGGAGGTCGGCGAGCTTGCCGCCGCTGAGGAGGAGGACGCCGAACGTCAGCGCGTAGGCGTTCACCACCCACTCCAGCTCGGAGATCGAAATGCCGAGGTCGTCGCGGATCGACGGCAGCGCGACGTTCACGACCGTGTTGTCGAGCATGATCATGAACAGGCCGAACGAGACGGCGACGAGCGTCCACCACTTGCGGTTGTCGGCGGTGAAGAGGCGCGCCCTCAAAGCGCGCCTCCCCACGCCGGCGCCCGGCTGCCCCCCAGCCGCGCCAGCTCATCGCGCACGCGGGCGATCGCGGCGGTATGGGCGTCCAGCTCTGCGGCCGAGACGCCCTTCACCTCGAGCAGCGCCCGTACGTGGACGAGTCCTTTCAGCTGCAGCTCCAGATCGTCGAGCTTGCGTTCTGCACCGAACGCCCTCATGCCGCCGCCTCCAGCGCGACCTCGCCTTCGACGGGCACCTCGACCGGAGCTGGCTGCTTCGGCTCGAGCATGAACGCCGAGACCACCGCGCCCACGGCCGCGACCGCGGCGAGGACGTAGAAGGCGACCTCGAACCCGTGCGTGAGGGCGGGACCGCTGAAGGCGGTCGTCCCAGCGTGTGAGTCGACGTAGTGCGCGGTGAACGTGGTCGCGATCGTCGTCGCCACGGCCACCCCGATCGCGCCGCCGACCTGCTGCGTCGTGTTGATCAGGCCGGAGGCGACGCCCGCATCTGCCTCCCTGACGCCGGTCAGGGCTCCGATGGACATCGGCACGAACGCCAGCGCGAGGCCGAGGCCGCTGATCATGAACGCCGGGAACAGGTCGGTCCAGTAGTGACCGTCGACCGGCAGCCGGGCGAAGAGCACCAGCGCGACCGTCGAGAGCGCGAGTCCCAACGGGAGCACGCGGCGGACCCCGATGCGGGTGACCAGAGCCTGGGCAACGGCCGAGAAGACGATGATCGTCAGCGTCAGGCCGATGTACGCGACGCCGGTCTTGAGGGCCGAATAGTGCAGCACCTGCTGCATGTAGAGCGTCAGCAGGAAGAACTGCGCGAAGATCGCCCCGCCCATCAGCAGCCCGCTGACGTTGGACGCGGTCAGCGTCCGCAGCCGGAAGATCCGCAGCGGGAGGAGCGGCGCCTGCGACCGCGACTCGATGACGAAGAACCCGGCGATCAGCGCAACGGCGGCCGCGAGCAGCCCGATCGTCGTCCCCGTTCCCCAACCGTGCGTGGTGGCCCGCGTCATCGCATAGACGAGCACCATCAGCCCGCCGGTGATCGAGGCCGCGCCGGCGAAGTCGAAGCGGCGATGGCCGAGGTCTGCCTTGCTCTCGCGGAGCAGGACGGGAGTCAGCGCGATCACGAGGGCGCCGACCGGGACGTTGATGAAGAAGATCCAAGACCAGCTCAGCGCGCTCGTCAGCGCCCCGCCGAGGAGCACGCCCGCGGCGCCGCCGCTCCCGGAGGCAGCACCCCAGATCCCCAGCGCGACGTTGCGCTCGCGGCCTTCCCGGAAGGTGGTCGTGAGGATCGAGAGCGCGGCCGGCGACAGGAGCGCCGCGCCGAGGCCCTGGAGGGCGCGGAAGCCGATCAGCGAGCCCTCGGACCAGGCGAGACCGTCGAGGAGCGAGCTGATGGTGAAGAGGGCAAGCCCGGCGACGAAGAGGCGTCGGCGCCCGAGGAGATCTGCGAGGCGCCCGCCGAGCAGGAGGACTCCGCCGAAGAGGATCGAGTAGGCGGTGATCACCCACTGCAGGCTCTCCTGCGAGAAGTGCAGGTCGGTCCGGATCGACGGAAGCGCGACGTTCACGATCGCGACGTCGAGAACGACCATGAACTGCGCGGCGACGATCAGCGCAAGCGCCCACCAGCGGCGCCGATCCTGGCTTTCGACTGCCTGCTCTGCGACAATTTGTGCGCTCATCCGTTAACTCCCTAAATCGTTGACGTGTGCCACGATAACAGACACCAACGTTTGCGCGCTACACTTATTTCCGATGTCAACGTCTGAGCTCGAGATCCCGCCCCGCCCGGTGCACCGAGTCGCCAAGGAGCTGGTCGCCAGCACCGGCTTCCTGCTCGCCCGGCTGGGCTTCGGCTTCAAGGGCCGCGCGATCGCCCGCCTCCAGCAGGAGGGCTTGGAGCTCTACGACTACAGCGTGCTCGCGATCCTCGCCGAGGGCGCGCGTGAGACCCAGGCGACGATCGCCGACGCGCTCACGGTCGACCCGAGCCGGCTCGTCGCCCTGCTCGACTCGCTGGAGCAGCGTGAGCTGATCGTCCGCCAGCGCGATCCGCAGGACCGGCGGCGGCACGTCGTCAGCATCACCGCTGCGGGCACGCGCGAGCTGCGCCGGCTGCGCGAGATGATCAAGCGGATCGAGGACGAGTTCCTGGCACCGCTCGACGCGGAGAGCCGCGCGGCGCTGCACGAGCTGCTCCTGAAGCTCGCGTGCCACAACGATCCGCGCTGCGCCTTCGCCGCCGAGGCCAAGCCGGCGCCGACCGGCTGACGCGCCGATTGTTAAGGGGTCTGACCCCTTGGCGCACCCGCCGGCGCGAAAATCCCGCAACGAGCGGCCGCGGCGTGGCTCGGATTGTTAAGGGGTCTGACCCCTGCCATGTCCAGTAGCGTCGTGTCCGTGCGGCTCGAACCGCCGACCTTCGACGACGTCCTCGCGGCGCGCGAGCGGATCGCGCCGCACCTGCCGCCGACCGCGCTGAACCGCTACCCCGCCCTCGACGAGCTCGTCGGGACCGAGGTCTGGGTCAAGCACGAGAACCATCAGCCCGTCGGCGCGTTCAAGGTGCGCGGCGGCGTCAACCTCGTCGCCCAGCTCTCCGACGACGAGGGGCGGCGCGGGCTCGTCACCGCGTCCACCGGCAACCACGGTCAGTCGATCGCCTTCGCCGCGCGCCTGTTCGGCGTCCGCGCGATCGTCTGCGTCCCCGAGCAGGCGAACCCGGTGAAGATCGCGTCCATCCGCGGGCTCGGCGCCGAGGTCGTGTACCACAGCCGGGACTTCGACGACGCCCGTGAGCACTGCGAGAGCCTCGCCGTCGAGCACGGCTATCGCTACGTCCACTCCGGCAACGAGCCGCACCTGATCGCGAGCGTCGCCACCCACACGCTCGAGGCGCTCGAGCGTCAGCCGGAGCTCGACGTCCTGATCGTCCCGATCGGAGGCGGCAGCGGCGCCGCCGGCGCCTGCATCGCCGCCGCCGAGCTGCGGCCGGAGCTACGGGTGATCGGCGTGCAGTCGGAGGCCGCGACCGCCGCGTATCGCTCGTGGAAGGAGGGCCGTGTCGTCGAGGACACGGTGCACACGTCCGCCGAAGGTCTCGCCACGCGCGTCGGCTTCGAGCTCCCGCAGCGGATCCTGCGCGACCTGCTGGACGACTTCGTGCTCGTCTCCGAAGACGAGATCCGCGCCGCGATGCGACACATGATCGAGCGCACGAGAAACCTCGTCGAGGCCGCCGGCGCCGCTCCGCTCGCCGCGGCGCTGAAGCTCGACGTGTCCCGCCGCCGCGTCGGCCTCGTCGCGAGCGGCGGCAACGTCACGCTCGACCAGCTGCGGGCCCTCCTCTAGGCTTCGCGCCGCATGGCGCGCGAGTACCAGACGCTCCTCGACCTGATCGGCTGGACGCCGGTCGTCCGGCTCCAGAAGATCGGCCGCGAGCTCGGGGCGACGCTGCTCGCGAAGCTCGAGTACCTGAACCCGGGCGGCTCGAACAAGGATCGGATCGCGCTCAGCATGATCGAAGGCGCCGAGCGCGAAGGGCGGCTGAGGCCGGGCGGCACGATCGTCGAGCCGACGTCCGGCAACACGGGTGTGGGGCTCGCCCTCGCCGCCGCGATCAAGGGCTACAAGATGATCTTCGTCGTCCCGGACAAGGTCGCGCCTGAGAAGATCGCGCTCCTCCGCGCGTTCGGGGCCGACGTCGTGATCTGCCCGACGGCGGTCGAGCCCGAGTCGCCGGAGAGCTACTACCTCGTCTCAGACCGGCTGGCCGAGGAGATCCCCGGCGCCTACAAGCCGGACCAGTACTCGAACCAGGGAAACCCGGACGCGCACTACCAGACGACCGGCCCCGAGATCTGGGAGCAGACCGCCGGCGAGCTCGACGCGGTCGTGATCAGCGTCGGCACCGGCGGCTCGGTCACCGGCACCGCCCGCTACCTGAAGGAACGGAACCCGGACCTGCTGATCGTCGGTGCCGATCCCGAGGGCTCCATCTACTCCGGCGGGCCCGTGCACCCGTACCTGGTCGAGGGGATCGGCAAGGACACCTTCCCCGCCAGCTTCGACCCGTCGGTCGTGGACGAGTACGTGCGCGTCTCGGACCGCGACTCGTTCCTGATGACGCGGCGGCTCGCGCGCGAGGAGGGAATCCTCGCCGGCGGCTCCGGCGGCACGTCCGTCCACGCGATGCTCCAGGTCGGGCGGCGCCTCGGCCCGGAAGCGACGATCCTGACGACGATCCCCGACGGCGGCCGCGGCTACCTCTCGAAGGTCTTCGACGACAACTGGATGATCGAGCACGGCTTCCTCGAGCGATACGCGCCGCCGGACACCGTCGAGCACGTGCTGGCGTACAAGCACGCGGACGCGGAGAACGGCGTCCCCGACCTGATCGTCTGCGAGGCGCATCAGAAGCTCGGCGAGGCGATCGAGCTGATGCAGCGCTACGGCATCTCGCAGTTGCCGGTCGTCCGGCACGCGCCGGTGGAGACGCTCGCCGACGTGATCGGATCGCTGAACGAGCGGAGCCTGCTCGATCGGGTCTTCCGCAACCCCGACGCGCTGGGCGAGGAGGTCGCGGTGGCGATGGGCCCGCCGCTGCATGCGGTCGACCTGCGCGATCCGGTCGACGAGGTCGTCACCGGCCTGCGCGAGCAGAGCCAGGCCGTCGTCGTCGCGCGCGACGGCAAGCCCCAGGCCGTCCTGACGCGCTCCGACCTGCTCGAGTACCTCGCGCACCGCCGCTGACGCGCGTCGCGCTGATCTCGGACGCCCATGGCAACGCCGTCGGGCTGCGGGCGGCGCTGGCCGATCTCGCCGACCGCCGCGTCGACCAGATCGTCTGCCTCGGCGACGTCGCCCAGGGCGGCCCGCAGCCGGCGGAGTGCCTCGAGCTCCTGCGCGGCGCCGGAGCGCGCACCGTCCTCGGCAACTCCGACGCTTTCCTCCTCGATCCGGCGTCGACCAAGGACGAGGCGAACGAACGCCATCTGGCGCAGCGCGAGTGGGCACTCGCGCGGCTCTCCGGCGCGGACCTGGCCGACCTGCACTCGTTCGAGCCGACGATCGACCTCCGGCTCGACGGCCTGCGGCTGCTCTGCTTCCACGGGACGCCCGACTCCTACGAAGGAGTCGTTCTCCCCGCCGACCCGCCTGACGGCTTCGCCGGGACCGGCGCCGACCTGCTCGCCGGCGGCCACGTGCACGTCCCGCAGCTGCGCCGCGTCGCCGACGCGCTGTATGTCAATCCGGGCAGCGTCGGCGCGGGCTACGACCACCTTCAGTGGCCGGAGGACGACTTCCACCTCGATCCGTGGGCGTCGTACGCGATCGTCGAATCGCGGTCGGTCGAGTTCCACCGGGTGCCGTTCGACGTCGGCGAGCTCGTCGCCGCGATTTCGGCCGGCGACTTCCCCTTCGCCGAGCATTCGCTCAGCCTCTGGCGGCGCAGGCATGCTTAGGCCGGTGCGGCTCTACAACTCCCAGCTCTCCGGGAACTGCTGGAAGGTGCGTCAGATCCTCGCCCACCGGGGGATCGAGTACGAGCGCGTCGAGGTCGACGTGATCGACCGCTCGAATCGGCGCGACGTCCTCGGCGGCAAGAACCCGGCGCTCCGCGTGCCCACCCTCGAGCTCGACGACGGCCAGCACCTCGCCGAGTCGAACGCGATCCTGTGGTACCTCGCGGACGGGACCGAGTACGTCCCCACGGACGCGCTCGCCCGCGCGCGCGTCCTGCAGTGGATGTTCTTCGAGCAGTACGAGCTCGAGCCGAGCATCGCCGTCGCGCGGTTCTGGATCTCGATCCTCGGCCAGCGGGACCGCTACGCCGCAGAGCTCGAGAGCAAGTGGCGGGCGGGCAACCGTGTGCTCGCCGCGCTCGACGAGCATCTGAGCGGGTGCGACTGGCTCGTCGGCGACGAGTACTCGATCGCCGACATCTCGCTCTACGCGTACACGCACGTGGCGGACGAAGGGGACTTCGACCTCGAGCCTTACGGCGCCCTGCGCGGTTGGCTCGACCGGGTCGCCGCCGTCCCTGGACACCTTCCGATCGCGGCATAAGCAGGCGCCCTGCCGCGTTGAGGTCGGCAGTGGAGACGGTCTCGCTCGCGCAGCTGCGCCGGTACGTCGTCGCCCACCAGCGCTATGCCACGCGCCTCCGCCGCGGGCGCTCGGTCGAAGTCGCGGCCACGATCCGCCGCCTGGGCTGCGTCCAGCTCGACTCGATCTCGACGGTCGACCGCGCGCACCGGCTCACGCTCACGTCCCGGGTCGGCGCGTACCCGCGCGGCGCGATCTCGCGGCTGCTGACGACCGGCCGCGTGTTCGAGTACTGGGCGCACGAGGCGTGCCTCGTCCCGATCGAGGACTACCCGCTCTTCAAGCGGCGGATGGAACACCTGCGCGACCGGCACTGGTGGGGCCGCCGCCACCAGCACGACCCCAAGGTGAAGGCGCGCGTGCTGGCGGCGCTGCGCGAGCAGGGGCCCCTCCCGACGCGGTTCTTCGAGGGCGGCGGCGGAGGCGGCATGTGGAACTGGAAGCCGGAGAAGCGCATCCTGGAGGACCTTTTCGCCGCCGGCGAGGTCGTCGTCGCCGGGCGCGACGGCTTCCAGCGGCTCTACGGGCTCCCCGAGCAGGTGATCCCGCCGGAGTACCTGCAGGCGCCGGCGCCTTCCGAGGAGGAGTTCCTCCGCGGCTACGCGCTGCGTGCCGTGCGCGGCCGCGGTGCCCTGACGGAGTCGGCGATCGCCGAGCACTGCCGCTTCCGCGGCGGCGCGAAGGCGATGCGGCCGGTGGTCGACTCGCTGGTCGCGGAAGGACTCGTGCGCCGCGTCGCGGTTGCCGACGGCGGCGCTCCGGTGGTCGTGCCGGCCAACGCGGAGCTCGACGGCCGCGCGACCGGCGGCGTGCTCGTCTGCCCGTTCGACAACCTGCTCTGGGACCGGACGTTCCTCGAGCGCGTGTTCGGCTTCCGCCATGTGATCGAGGTCTACAAGCGGCCACACGAGCGCGTGTTCGGCTACTACGTGCTGCCGTTTCTCTACGGGGACCGGCTCGTCGGACGCGCGGATCTGAAGGCCGACCGGTCGGAGGGCGTTCTGCGGGTCCGCGCGTTCCACCTCGAGCCGGGCGTGCGGGCCTCCGGCGCACTGGAGACGGCGCTCGAGAAGGCGCTGGCGCGGCTGGCGAAGGCGGTCGGGCTCGACCGGGTCGAACGGTGATGGAAGTCGCGCCCGAGGAAGCACGCCGCATCGCGGTCCGGGCACAGCTGCTCGACGGTTCCGCTCGCGGCGTCCTCGACACGATCCGGCGGCTCGGCTTCCTCCAGATCGACCCGATCTCGACGGTGGCGCCGCCGCAGCACCTCGTGCTGTACGCCCGGCTCGGTCCGGGCTACGACCAGGCCCAGCTCGATCGGCTGCTCTGGAAGCAGCGCAAGCTGGTGGAAGTCGAGGCGTTCATCTACCCGATCGAGGACCTGCCGCTCCTCGTCGCACAGATGCGGCGGAAGCGGGAGGACAACGCGCGCGAGCGGCGGATCGCGGCGTTCCTGAAGGAGAACGCCTCCTTTCGCCGCTACGTGCTCCGCGAGCTGGATCGGCGCGGTCCGCTCCTCTCGCGCGAGATCGAGGACCATTCGGGATTCAAGCGGGAGGACCACCCGTGGTGGGGTAGCCGCAAGATGGCGCTGATGCTGATGGTGCTCGCCAACCGAGGTGAGGTGGCGGTTGCCGGCAGGCGCCAGGGGCAGCGGGTCTGGGACCTCGCGGAGCGCTGGTACCCCGAGGTCGAGCGGATCTCGTGGCCGCAGGCGAAGCGGCTGCTGGCGGAGAGACGCGCCCGCACGCAAGGCGTCCGGTTGGAGAAGGGTCGCTGGCTCGCGCACCCCGATGTGAAGGACGGGCCGGTCCCGGACCGCGCCGTCCTGCTCTCCCCGTTCGACCGCCTCGTCTACGACCGCGACCGTGCCGAAGCGCTCTGGGGCTTCCGCTACCGGCTGGAGATGTACGTGCCGAAGGCGAAGCGCGAGTACGGCTACTACGTGCTGCCGCTGCTCGTCGGGGATCAGGTCGTCGGGCGGGCGGAGCCGGTGTTCGACCCGAAGACGCGAACCCTGCGTCTCCTCGGAGCGTGGGGCGACACGTCACGGCTCGACGAGGCCCTCGGCGATCTCGCTGCCTGGCTCGGCGCGGATACGATCGAGGGCTGATGGACTTCGAGACCCGCGCGATTCACGAGGGGCAGGAGCCCGATCCGGCGACCGGCGCGGTGACGGTGCCGATCTATCAGACGTCCACGTTCGCGCAGGACGCGGTCGGCGAGCACAAGGGGTACGACTACTCGCGCACGGCAAATCCGACGAGGCGTGCGCTCGAGACGTGCCTCGCGTCACTCGAAGGCGCGCAGCACGGGTTCGCGTTCTCGTCCGGGATGGGCGCGACCACCACCTTGATGCACCTCGTCTCGCCGGGGGATCGCGTCGTCGCCGTCAACGACGTCTACGGCGGCACCTACCGGCTGTTCTCGAAGGTCTACGAGCCGAAGGGGTACCAGGTCGCATTCGCGTCCGCGGCCGACGTCGCCGCCGCGATCGACGAGCGCACCCGGCTCGTCTGGCTGGAGACGCCGACGAACCCGCTGCTGAACATCGTCGACATCAGGGCGGCGGCCGACGCAGCTCGCGCCGCCGGGGCCGTCGTTGTCGTCGACAACACCTTCGCGACCCCGTACCTGCAGCGGCCGCTCGAGCACGGCGCCGACATCGTCGTCCACTCGACGACGAAGTACGTCGGCGGCCACTCCGACCTCGTCGGCGGATTCGCGTGCACGAACGACCCGACGATCGCGGAGCGGCTGGCGTTCCTCCAGAACTCGCTCGGCGCCGTCCCGGGCCCGTTCGACTCGTGGCTCGTCCTGCGCGGCCTGAAGACGCTGGCCCTGCGGATGCGCAAGCACTGCGAGAACGCGCGGGCGGTCGCGGAGTTCCTCGACGGGCACCCTCGGGTCGAGCGCGTGCTCTATCCGGGGCTGCCGGCCCATCCGGGGCATGACCTGGCGGCGCGGCAGATGTCCGACTTCGGAGGGATGGTCTCGTTCCTGACGGAGAGCGACGAGGACGCCTCGGCCCTCGCCGCGGAGACGCGGATCTGGACGCTGGCCGAGAGTCTCGGCGGCGTCGAGAGCCTGATCGAGGTGCCGGCCGCGATGACGCACGCCTCGACCGCGGACGCCCCCTTCGCGTGCCCGCCCAACCTCGTCCGGCTCTCGGTCGGAATCGAGTCGGCGGACGACCTCGTCGCCGACCTCGAGGCAGCCCTGCTCCGCACCCCCGCCCGCGCGTAAGCCGGCGATCCGCGCGCGACTCAGCCCGGTGACCGCCTCGCACGAGCCGATCGATCTGCACCACCAGACGGAGCGCGTGGTCGGCGTCTACGTGGTCGAGACAGGGGACGGGCTCGCGCTCTTCGACTGCGGGCCCGCGACGTGCATCCCTGCGCTGAAGACCGGCCTCGCCGCGCGCGGGCTCGAGCTCGCCGACATCCGGCACCTCCTGCTCTCGCACATCCATCTCGACCACGCCGGTGCGGCGGGCTCCCTCGTCCGCGAGCACCCCGCGCTGGAGGTGCACGTGTCGGAGATCGGCGCGCCGCACCTCGTCGACCCGAGCCGCCTGGAGGCGAGCGCCCGCCGGCTCTACGGCGACTCCTTCGACGCGCTCTGGGGCGAGCTCGCGCCGGTGCCCGAGGCGAACGTGCGCGTCGTCGGCGACCGAGTCCTCGACCTCGACTGCTTCGCTTCACCGGGGCACGCGTCCCACCACGTCTGCTACCTGCACGGAGACGGGACGCTCTATGCGGGCGACGCGGCCGGCGTGCGGATCCAGCCGGGGCGCCACGTCATGCCGGTCTCACCGCCGCCCGACATCGACGTCGAGGCCTGGTACCACACGTTCGAGGAGATCGAGCGCAGGCAGCCCGAGCGGCTCGCCCTGACTCACTTCGGCGTCGCCGCGTCGCCTTCCGAGCATCTCGCGATGGCTCGCGCCGAGCTCGCGAGCTGGAGCGACCGCGCCGAGCGCGGTCTCGACGAGGAGACGTGGGTCGGCGCCGCCCGCAGGGACCTCGAGACCGCAGTCGGAGCCGACGCCGGCCACTGGGAGCGGGCGGCTCCGCTCTGGCAGTCGTACGCGGGGATGAAGCGCTACTGGGACAAGCGGCGCGCAGCGGCCGCCTGACCCTCAGACGACGCTGACCGTCTTCTCCGCGCGCGCGTCCCGATAGTCGGCGCCGAGCCGGGCTTCGAGCGTCCGCTCGAGCTCGCCCGTCTCCGCCAGCTGCTCGACGATGTCCGCGCCCCCGACGAGCTCGCCGCGGACGAAGACCTGCGGAATCGTCGGCCACCCCGAGAGCGCCGAAAGCTCCTGCCGGATCGCCGGGTCGGGAAGGATGTCGACCGTCGTCACCGGCGCACCCGCCTGCCGCAGCGCATCGAGCGCCCGTCGCGAGTTGCCGCACATCACCATCTGAGGCGTTCCCTTCATGAAGAGCGCGACCGGCTCCCCGTCGATCACCTGCTTGATCTGCTCGCTGAGCTCGCTCACGCCTCTCCCTTCGTTCGGATCCGCAACTCGTGAATTGTGCCGTCCGCGAGCGGCTCCGCGAGCGCGTCGTAGACGAGCCGGTGCTGCTCGACGAGCGACAGGCCGGCAAACCGCGGGCTCGCCACCGTCACCTGGAAGTGGTCGCCGGTCCCCGTGCGGTCGTGCACGTCCAGCTCCGACGCGTCCGGGAACGCCTCGGCCAGCTTCGCCCGGAGTGCCTCGGTCGCCACGGAACCATGCTACCGCGGGGTTCCCACGATGCCTCTTGATTCGCAGCGCGGCTTGTGGGAGCTTCACCAGGTCCGGCAAGAAGCATCACGAACGCTGGCGGCGCTGCGGGTGGCGCGGGGGGTGCCCGGGGCAGGCGCGGCAGAAGGGGAAGGCAATGCTGAAGAGAACCGTCGTTCTCGTCGGGGTCCTCTGCGCGGGAGGCGGCGTGTTCGCCGGTCTCGCGTTCTCGATTGCCCGCATCGACCCCGCCAACCACGACGCGAAGATCGTCGCGGCGCTACCGAAGAAGCTCATGGCTCAGTACTCGGTCGACGAAGTCACCGTCACGAGCACGTCGTTCACCAACCTCACGGTGGACACGATCACGATCCCGCCGAAGGGAAAGTTCCGCCTCGTCGTGAGGTTCTCGGGCGAGTCCTCCTGCAGCGATCGATGCTTGGTGCGGGTGATGGTCGACGGTGTCGAGGCGAATCCGAAGGCCGGTGCCGACTTCGCCTTCGACAGCGGCGGCGGCGAGGTGTGGCAATCGCTCGCCTTCGAACGTATCTCGGATCAGATCACCGGCACCGGCTCGGCGCGGAACGTGAACGTCGCGGTCGACGCCGCGGTGCTCGACGGTTCGTGGCGGATCGACGACTGGCTGGTGACCGCGGAGCTGTGGAAGGTCTGAGCCGGCGCTAGACGGCCGCCGGCTCCGGATCAGGGCGAACCACGACCGTCCCGCCGACCGGGATCACCTCGGTCACCGGCAGGTCGGCACGCTGGGCGTGCTCGCGGATCTTCTCCTCGCTCGAAGCCTGGTAGACGCAGACGGTGCCCACCGTCCCGTCGTCCTCCTGGAGCACGTAGCTCCGGATCCAGCGGATGTCGTCCGACATCTCTTCGTCGCCGACGGCGCGCGAGCGTCCGGCCGCCTCCTCGAGGTCGGCACCCGTCTGCCACCCGCGGCGCCGAATGATCACGTACGTATCCACGCGTCCCCCTTTTCCGGAATCGAGGCGGCGGAGTCTAGCCGAGCCGCAAGCGCAGCCCGGAAGGCGCGCAGGTAGTCGGCGACCATCCGCTCCGGCGAGAAGCGCTCCTGCGCGTACCGGACGAGCTCCATCGGATCGAGGCGGTCGGCCTCCTCGATCGCGGCCGCCATGATCCGGTAGTCGTCGACGATGATCCCGCTCCGCCCGTGCTCGATCACCTCGGGCACCGCGCCCCAGCGGGTCGCGATCACGGGCGTTCCGCACGCCATCGACTCGATCATCACGAGCCCGAACGGCTCCTCCCACTCGATCGGGAAGAGCGTGGCCCGCGCATCCTGCAAGAGCTCCACCTTCTCGCCGTGCGTGACCTCGCCGAGGTACTCGATCTGGTCGGAGAGGTGCGGCGCGACGAACTCCGCGAAGTACTGCTGCTCGAGCGCCTCGCGGTTCTTGCCCGCGATCTTCAGCGGCAGACCGGCGGTCACGGCGACGTCGATCGCCCGGTGGCAGCCCTTGTCCGGGCTCATCCGGCCGAGGAAGAGGAGGTACTCGCCGCGGTGCGGCTTCACCGGGTAGAGCGAGAAGTCGAGCGCGTTCGGACAGTTCGCCACCCAGGGGAAGTGCGGCTTCGGCTTCCGCTGGTTCATCGAGATCGAGATGAAGCCGATCGCCGGCGCCACCCGGGCGATCTGCTCGTAGATCACCCCGCCCTCGCTGTCCAGCGGCCCGTGGATGGTGTGCAGCACCGGCTTGTCGAGCAGGCCGCCGATCACCGCGGAGGGAAGCCCGGAGTGGTCGTTGATCACGTCGAACTCGTCCGCCCGCTCGTAGCAGGCGAGGCAGTGCTGGAGCTCCGGCAGCGTCTGGCCGATCCGCGCGCTCGGCGCCGTGTCGAAGACGGAGACGAGCTTCGCCTTCGTGTGCGAGTCGCCCGACGCGAACAGCGTCACGTCGTGGCCTGCGTCCGCCAACCCGTCGGCGAGCAGCCAGACGATCCACTCGATCCCGCCGTAGCCCGTCGGCGGTACGGGGAACCAGACCGGGCTGATGATCGCGATCCGGAGCGGCTCGGGGCTCAACTCAGCTCTGCTCCACGCGCACGCGCCCCTCCTCCAGGAAGACGTCCCACGCGCGGTCGAAGACGCGCACCCCCGCGAGGCGCATCGTCCCGGCCCACGACGGCAGCTCGAGCGGCGCGACCGTCTCGAGCGCCTGGCGCCGGCGGTCCGGCTGGAGCCCGAGCAGAACCTGAAGGAGAAGGGCCGGCGTCCCGGCCGCCCACGCCTGCGGGCGCGCGGCGGTGGGGTAGGCGATCGGGAACGGGGTCTGCGTCCGGGGCAGGCCGGCGAACACCTCCGGGAGCTGGTGTCCGAAGTACGCGGAGGCCTCGAGCATCCGCTGCACGATCCGCTGCGCCTCCGCCCAGCGCGCGTAGCGCGCGAGCCCCCAGGCGATCAGCGAGTTGTCGTGCGGCCAGACGGTGCCGTTGTGGTACGAGAGCGGGTTGTAGGCGCTGTCCGCGGACGACATCGTGCGCACCCCCCAGCCGGACCAGAGCGCGTTCCCCATCAGTGCGTCCACGATCTGGTCGACGCGATGCGCGGGCACGATGCCGCTCCAGAGCAGGTGGCCGATGTTCGAGCACATCGAGTCGACCCGCCGCTTCTCGCGATCGAGCGCGAGCGCGTAGTAGCCGCCCCGGTCCTCGACCCAGTACGCCTCGTCGAAGCGCTTGCGCAGCGCGTCCGCCTCCGAGTCCAGCCGGTCGGCCAGCGCGCGGTCCCGCCACACCTCCCGCGCCATCTCCGCCATCCGCTTCTTCGCGTCGTAGACGTACCCCTGCACCTCGCACGGCGCGATCGGCGTCTCCGCCAGGCGGCCGTCGGCGAAGCGCTGCGAGTCGCCGGAGTCCTTCCACGACTGGTTGTCGAGCCCTTGCGCGCTGCGCTTCTCGTACTCGACGAAGCCGTCGCCGTCGCGGTCGCCCCACTCGTCGATCCACTCGAGGGCGCGCATGGCCGGCTCGCGCAGATCACGGGCGAGCATCGTGTCGTCGGTCCATCGCCAGACCTCCGAGAGGAGGACGAGGTAGAGCGGCGTCGCGTCGACGGTCCCGTAGTAGCGGGCGAACCAGTGCTTGGCCGCCTTCCCCTGACGGACCTCGTGGACGATCTTCCCGGGCTCGGCGTCGATCGCCGGGTCGTCCTCGGTCGCCTGGAGCTCAGCGAGGACTTCGAGCGCCCCCCGCGCGAGCTCGGGGCCGAAAATCAGCGTCTGTAACGAGGTGATGATCGTGTCCCGGCCGAACACGGTCATGAACCACGGCATCCCGGCGGCGGGCAGACGCGCGATCCCGTGGTTGCCGCCACGCATGCGCAACGCGGCCAGGTCGGAGACCGACTGGGCGAAGGAGTGCTCGAGCGGGTCCCAGCTGGCGCGGAGGTGCGGCACGCGCAGCTGCCACGCCGTCAGCGATTCCTGCACCCGTGCGAGCTCCTCGCCGAAGCGCTGCCGGCCGTGGTACTCGGCGTGCGCCGGGCGGCCGTTCAGGCTGGGAACGAACTCGGCCGTCAGCTCCCACCGCCCGCGCGGCTCGAGCTTGACCGGGTATGCGAGCTTGTCGCCGGCCGGCTCCCCGAGCTGCGAGAACGAGATCAGGGTCGCCGCGTGAGCATCTCCCTCGGAGTCCTCGAAGACGACCTGCCCGGTCTTCGCGTCCACGGTCGGGACGACCGCGTGCGGCAGCGGCTGCGCGTGCTCGGGATCCCCGAGCGCGAAGTCGAACGCCTTGACCGCGAAGATGTCGGCGAAGTCGTTCGCGAGCTCGAGGACGAGCTCGAACGAAACCGGCTCCGTCGTCAGGTTCTCGACCACCAGCTTGTCCTGCATCCGGTCGGAGACGAAGCGTTCGCGCACGATCGCGAGCGAGTCCTGCGCGAGCCCGCCGGCGAGCGGGTTGCGCAGGTAGAAGGCGGCGGAGAAGTACTCGACCTTGCCCGACGAGAGCAGCAGCGGCGCCTCGCCGTTGATCTTCAGCCGGTAGTGCGAGAGGTAGCGCAGGTCGTCGGCGAAGAGGCCTGCGGTCGCGCCGTGGATGTCCCCGCGCTCGTCGCAGATGCAGAACGTCGACCCCTCGAGGATCGTCAGGGTCACCGCGGCCTCACCCGGCCGTGCGGAGGACGCGCCCGCCGCTCGTCTGCGCGAGCATCTTGACGACGAGCTCGTCGACGTTGACGTGCAGCGGCCGCGTGAGCGCGAAGACGATGCATTCGGCAATGTCTTCGGCCGTCAGCGGCTCGACCCCTTCATAGACCTTGCGGGCCTTCTCCTCGTCGCCCTTGAAGCGAACGAGGGAGAAGTTGGTCTCCGTGAGGCCCGGCGCCACTGCGGTGACGCGGATCGGCCGGCCGAGCAGGTCCTCGCGCAGGGCCCGGCTGAACATGGCCGAGGCCGCCTTCACCGCGCAGTAGGCGGTCGCGTTCACGTACGCGTGGCGTCCGGCGATCGAGTCGATGTTGACGATGTGGCCGCCGTTGCGGATGAGCGGGAGGCAGAGCCGCGTCATCCGCATCAACCCGTGGACGTTCGCCTCGATCATCCACTCCTCGTCCTCCTCGGTCGACTCCCAGAACGGGTACCGGCCGAGCGCCCCGCCCGCGTTGTTGACGAGGATGTCGACGCCGCCGAGCGCGTCGACCGCGGCGTCGACGAACCGGCCGCAGTTGTGCGGGTCGGTGACGTCCAGCTCGTGGACGAAATCACCCTCGAGGAGCTCCACGCGGCGCGCGCCGACCGCGACCTGCACCCCTTCCTCGCGCAGCGCCCGGGCGGTCGCGGCGCCGATGCCGCTGGATGCGCCGGTGACGATCGCCGTCTTGCCTTGGAGGCGAGACACGGCGACGGAATCTATCGGCCGCCAGGACTTCAGCGCGTTGGCGGTCCTGCCCGCGACGCTGCACGGCCAAGACTTCAGCGCGTCGGCGGGCTTTGCCCGCGACGCTGCAGGGATAGCGCCGAGCGGCGGCGGAGCGCCGGCCCGATCTGCACCGGCCCGGGTGCGTGCTCGACCTGAAGCGTCGAGTGATCGAGCCCGTACTGCTCGACGAGCATCGTCTCCAGCCGCTGCCGGATCGCGTGGCAGTCCGCGCCGGGGGCGACGAGCACGTGCGCCGAGACGATCGGAAAGCCGCTCGTCAGTGTCCAGACGTGCAGGTCGTGCACCTCGACCACGTCGGGCTCGGCGGCGATCGAGCGTCCGACCCGTTCCGGCTCGATGTTTGTGGGAGATGCCTCGAGGAAGATTCGAGTCGATTCGCGGAGCAGCCCGAATGCTCCCCAGAACATGAGCGCAGCGATGACCAGGCCCGCGATCGGGTCGAACCGGTCCCAGCCGGTCGCGAGGATGAGGCCCCCGGCGACGGCGGTGCCGGCGAACGCGGCCAGGTCCGTCGCGACGTGGACGAACGCGCCGCGGACGTTCAGGCTCTCCCGGCTGGCGCGCGCGAGCAGAGCGGTCGCGACCACGTTGACCGCGATGCCTGCGAGCGCGACCGCAAGCACCAACCCGCCCCGGACGTCGTCGGGCGAAACCAGGCGCCGGATCGCGCCGTACACGATCCAGATGCCGACGAGCCCCAACGCGAGACCGTTCGCTTGTGCCGAGAGGATCTCCAGCCGATGGAAGCCGTATGTCCATCGTCCTTGTGCCGGCCGGGCGGCCATTGCCGCCGCGAAGAGCGCGAACCCCAGCGCAGCGGCGTCCGAGATGAGGTGCCCCGCGTCCGCGAGCAGGGCGAGCGAGCCGGCGATCAGCCCGACGACGACCTCGGCGGCCATCAGCGCGGCGATCAGGACCAGCGCCGCTGTGAGCAGCCGGCGATCCCCCTCCGCGCGGTGGCTGTGGTCGTGGGAATGCACCGCTCTCAGGCTAACCGGGGCGCCTGAAAGCGCGTCTACACTGGCACGATGACGACGGCTGACGAAGCCGCCCCGGCGCCCCCGCTCCTGACGGCGCGCGAAGAAAACCGAGCACTGAGCGACCAGTGGCGCCAGCTCCGGCGCTTCTCCACCTTCGTCGCGGTCCTCTCCGCACCGGCCGCGTTTCTCTGGGCCTGGCAGCACACCGGTCTCAGCCTCGGTTGGGCGATCTTCGCCACGGCGATCGCGGCGTTCGCCTTCCGCGGGGCGCTGGATCTCGTGTTCCGCAGGTTCATACCGTGGCCGAGCCTCTTCGCGACCGACGACATCGGCTTGCGCGAGGACGACGTCGTCAACCGACGTCGAGCCTGGTACTGGCGCCAGAAGTACCGCCTGGCAACGGGGATCGCGCTCTTTTTCATCGTCGTCTGGTTCATCGAGTTCATCTTCGGGCACGACACGTCGCCCTGGGAGATCGCAGGCAACACCGCCAGCGCGATCGGCCGAGTCTCCAAGGATCCGCAGTACTACACGCTCTTCGTCCAGCTGCCGATCTTCTTCCTCTTCAACTTCCTCATCTTCATGGGCCCGATGATGTTGATGGGGATCTCGCAGATCCGGGGTTTCGAGCCCGGCGACGCGAAATGGGGCGTCAAGCTCGACGATGTTCGCGGCCAGGCGGAGGCGAAGGAAGAGGTTCGCCGGATCGTCAACCTCTGGCAATCGGGCGAGGCGTTCGAGCGGGCCGGCGGGCGACGGGAGCGCGGCCTGATCTTCCACGGCGCGCCGGGAACCGGAAAGACGATGCTCGCGAAGGCGATCGCCACCGGATTCAACTCTCCGTTCGTCACCATTCCGGGCTCCGGATTTGCTCAGACCTTCATCGGCATCGACGCCCTGATCGTCCGCTGGCTTGCCCGGAAGGCGAAGAAGCTGGCGGCGAAGTGGGGCGGCCAGTGCATCGTCTTCATCGACGAGATCGACGCCGTTGGCATGCGTCGCTCGTCGCTCGGGGGGGCGGGTGCGCCGTCGATGACGGGTGCGACCCCGCAGCGCTTCGAGGATCATTGCTTCTACGGACCGTCAGGGGCGCTCAATCCCAGCGGTGATCTCGTGCTCGAGACGCGCGGTTGGCGAGATCGCCTCTTCGCCGAGCGCGAGCCCCCCACGCCCTCCCCGTATCCCGGCTGGGTCCATCGCGCAAGCTCGATCGTCACCCAGGCATTCCCGGGCGGGATGATGGGTGGCATGGGCCAGCTGGCGCTGAACCAGCTGCTCGTGACGATGGACGGCATCGACAACCCGCCCTTCTGGCGCCGCTTCTGGACGAATCGGGTCAACACCTGGCTCGACGCTTCATACGTCGTCCCGCGGCGGATTCGCCAGGTCTCCCTCCGCTTGCCGCCGCCGCAGCCGACCGGCAACCAGATCTACTTCATCGGAGCCACGAACGTCCCTCTCGAAGCGCTCGATCCGGCGCTCCGCCGGCCGGGCCGCCTGGGCCGTCACGTGTGGTTCCGCACGCCCACCAAGAAGGACCGCGAGGACATCTTTCAGCTGTACCTCGGCAAGGTCGAGCACGACCCGGAGCTCGACTCACCCGTCGCAGTCGACGAGCTCGCGAGGATCACCAACGGCTACTCGCCCGCAATGATCGAGCAAGTGTGCTCGATGGCGCTCACACACGCCCACCACGACGGGCGGGAGCGGTTCACGCGCGAGGACATCGTCGAAGCGATGACGACGGTCGAGTCGGGGACGGCAATCGGTGTCGAGTACGTGCCGGAGGAAACGCGCGCCGTCGCTCTCCACGAGGCAGGGCATGCCGCCGCCGCGCACGTCTTCATGAAGGGCGTCGTCTCGACGCGTATCTCGATCCGGATGCGGTCCGGCTCGCTCGGACACCACCAGGCGATGGAGAAGGAGGAGCGCTTCAGCTCCTGGAAGCACGAGGAGATGGGCAAGCTCGCCTGGACGCTCGGCTCGCTGGCCGCGGAGCAGGTCTTCTACGGCGAGAACGCGACCGGCGTCGGCGGCGACCTGCAGAGCGCGACCGGCCGGGCAGCATGGATGGTCGGCGTCTCGGGCATGGGCCCCGACCGGGTCGAGCTGAACGGCACCTCCCGGTCCGCGGCGAAGCGCGAGGAGGCCGTCGAGAAGATGATGAAACGCTTCGAGCGGCTCGGCCTCCAGCTGATGAACCGTGCGAGCGGCGACTTCCAGCACGACCAGATCGCAGCGGTACTGGGCGACCCGCACAAGCGCGTGCTCGCGGCCCAGATCCTCGGGCAGGCATACGTCAACGCGTACAACCTCGTCGCCCAGAACCAGAAGGCGATCGAGAGGATCGCCGACGAGCTGGTCGAGCGGAAAGAGATCTACGGCGACGAGCTCGTGAGGCTGCTCGACTCGGTGGGGCTCAAGGCCCCGAAGGTCGACCTCAGCAAGGAAGAGGCGTGGCCGACCTTGTGAGCGAGCAGCCGGTGCCCGCACGCCCGACCGAGCCGGAGCTGGTGGCGCGCCGCCGCGCGCAGGAAAACGTTCCGAGGCATCGGTTCGGCATCGCGTACCTGATTCTTGCGGCGTGCGTCGGAGCCGCGGTCGGCCTCGCTGTCGTCGCCGCTACGCGAGACGACGGTTCCGAGAAGCCGGGCGCTGCCTGGTCTGCCTGGCGGCCGGTCGCGACAGGAACCCTCGGCGTGCGCGAGATCGCGCGATACATCGCGCCGCAGTACCGGTTGTCCAACGGCGGGCAGCTCGTCAGCGTCGTTGCCGGGCCGATGGTCGTTCCGTCGGAGGGGGGTCTGCTGCCCGTCTCGGCGATCCTGATCAGGTCGGGCAAGGCCGGCGTGGCGAGCGAGCGCATCGACGTCGACTTCCCGCAGGCCGGGGTCTTCTACCAGATGTGCGGAACGGGCCAGCAGTGCGCGATCCCGGGAACGGCGACCGCGGTCCGCGGCCAGCTCGTCCGCCGCGAGGCGCTCGAGCTCGCCCTCTACACCTTCCGTTACCTGCCCGAGGCCGACAACGTCCTCGTCTTCCTCCCGCCGCCGCAGGGCGTGGACGCGAACGACCCGAACTTCCACCGGCTCGTCTTCCTGCCACGCGCCGCCCTGTCGAGCGAGCTCTCCCTGCCGCTGAAGACGTCGCTGCCGCCGGGGACGACGACGATGACACCTGCACGCCTGTCGAGCAGCCAGGCTCGGGTCGTCGACGACGTCACCGCGCCGCGGACGTTCCACTACGAGTTCCAGCAGGCGGCCGATCAGAGCGTGTTCGTCGTGCTCTCGCCGCTCGTTAGCTGAGGCGGCATCCGGCGCAGACCCGCGCTCTCGAGCGCGCGAAGGCGCGGCTCGACCGGCTCGACCTCTACGCGCGTCCCGTGCGGATCGACCGCGTCCGGATCGCGGTCTGGCCGTGGCTCTTCGCGCTTCCGTACTTCCGGCGGTTCGACGGTTACTCCGCGTGGAACCTGATCCTGCTCCGCGAGCCGGTGGAGCGGTCCGGAGTCGACCTGGTCACGCACGAGCTCTGCCACGTCTGGCAGATGCAGCACAAGCCGCTCGCGATGCCGCTCTCCTACTTGCGCGGCTACGCCCGCAACCCGCATGAGCTCGAGGCGCGGCGCGCCGTCGAGCTCACACGGGAGCGGAGGTCCTAGAGGAGCGCCGCCATGTTCATGATCGCCTGAGCCTGCGCGGGCGTCAGGTAGCCGCCCGCGACCAGGACGTCGACGGCGATCTTCAGGACCTTGAGCGCCGTCTGCTTCTGGGCCGGGGTCAGCGGCGGAAGCTTGGCCGCAGCCTGGCACGCTGCGTTCCAGGCGAGGTCCGCGATCGCCTTCTGCGCGGGCTTCAGCTTCTGGTACGCGGCCGACGCCTGCACCCACTGCTTCAGCTGGTTGCAGAGCGCTGCAACCGTGACTCCGACCGTGAACGTCGTCGAGGCCGAGGCGGTGTTGCCGGCCTTGTCGGTCGCCGTCGCGGAGAACGTGTGCGGCCCGGGGCCGAAGCTGCTGCCGAGGCCGGTGATGTTCGCGCACGTCGAGCTCGCGAGCGTCGAGCCGCCGGTGTCGGAGGCGGTGCAGGTGATGTTCACGGTCGCGTCGACCGCGTACGTGCCCAGGTTGCCGCTGTAGACGACCGTCGGCTTGGTCTTGTCGATCGAGATCCCGCTCTTCGTGGCGGAGTTGGAGTTGCCGGCCTTGTCCGTGCACGTGCCGGTCGCCGACTGGTTCGCCCCCTCCGAGCTGAGCGTCTTGACGTCCGTCGCCGACACCGCGCCGGAGCCGCCCGGATCGGAGCACGAGAACGTGACGGTGACGTTGGTGTTGTTCCAGCCGTTGGCGTTCGCCGCCGGCGAGGCCGTCCCGGCCGAGATCGTCGGCTTCGTCTTG
>DATENZ010000166.1:0-16261 GCA_035274625.1 Gaiellaceae bacterium | reverse complement strand
CCCCGGCGCGTCTCGAGGACCATCCCGGGCGCAGTCCCGACGAGGCCGAGCGATGTAGCCCCCTCCGGGAGCGTCGCCTGCTTGCGGACGCCGGGCTCGAAATCGGAGTACGGCCGGCGCAGGCGCTCGGCGACCATGCGCGAGACGGAGCCGATCTCCTCGCGCAGCCCCTCGTCGAGGACGAGTGCGCGCCCGGCGACCTTCGCGACCAGCTCGACCGTCCGGTCGTCGTGCGTCGGCCCCAGCCCGCCCGAGACGCAGCACAGGTCGGACTCGAACCCTTCGCGTAACGCGGCTTCCAACTCGTCGGGGCGGTCGCCGACGATCGTGATCCGCGCCGGCTCGAGCCCCAGTGACAGCACCTCGCGGGCGAGGAACGGCCCGTTCAGGTCGTTCCGGTCGCCGCGGACGAGCTCGCTGCCGGTGACGACCATCGCGGCCCGCGGCCGCTGAGGACCGCTAGCGGCCAGCGTCGGCGGGGACGATCAGGCTGCGCGGCCGGCCGCCGCCGACGAGGACCGTGCGGCCGTGCAGCTTGAGCACGACGTTCTCCGGCGAGCCGAGGTAGACCCAGAGGCCCTTGCTCGTCGAGAAGCGCTGCGCCCGGCCGTACGAGAGCGTCCCGTTCCAGAGCTGTTTCCCGGCCTCGGAGCCCTGGCGAACGATCAAAAGGGTGTCGGCGACCTTCGCCTGCACGACCAGGTCGGGGCTGACCGCACGCTGCGCCGGAGCCTGCGTCGCCTTGCTGAGCGGCAATGACGGCCGGTCGCTGCCGCCGAACCGCCACGCCGCGATCACGAGGGCGGTGACGACGGCAATGCCGATCAGGGTGAACCAGACGACGTTCGACTCGAGCCGCCGCCGCCGCGGGCGTGGGCGGCGCCTCGACTCACCGAAGCCGTGGACGCGGCGCTCGAGGACGTCGTCGCCGGAGCCGTAGCGGACGTTGTACTCGTCGACGTAGAGCTGCCCGTCGAGGCCGAGGTAGTCCGCGTAGGTGCGGAGAAAGCCCTTGATGTACGTGGAGGCGGGCAGCTGGTCGAACTGCTCGTCCTCGAGGGCGCGGAGGTACTTCGCGCGGATCTTGGTGCCCTGCTCGAGCTCCGGGAAATCGAGGTGCTTGCGCAGGCGCGCCTCGCGGAGGCTGTTCCCGATCTCGAACACGTCCGGGCGATTGTAGACGGCCTTCGGGCCGTTGCCCTAGCCCCGGGTCGAGAGGTTCAGTCGAAGAGGCTCAGGAGCCCCCAGAACCCGAGCGCGAGCGCCGCGGTGATCGCGACGAGCACGCCCAGGACGCCCAACGCCCGCCCGATCCTCGCCGCCCGCACGCCTCCGGCACGGCCCAGGGTGAGCTCGACGCGCTCGCGCGCACGCCGCGCCAGCACGATCGCGACCAGTCCGAGCAGGGCGGCGACCGCAACCGAGCCCGACGAGTCTACGAGCGTCACCCGCTCGGACTGGCGTGCGACGACGATGGCGATCGGGATCGCCGCGAGCGAGAGCACCCCGCAGGCCACCGACCACCCGGCGCGCGGGTTCGCGCGCCGGGCGACGTCACTGCTTGACGTACGGCCGTCCAACCGATGCGGGTGGGATCGACCTCCCGATCACCCCGGCGACTGCGATCAGCGTGAGGACGTACGGCAGTGCCTGGACCAGAACCTGCACGCCGTACCCGTACTCCTGGAGACGGGTCGCAAGCCCGCCGGCGAAGCCGAAGAGCAGGGCTGCGCCGAACGCCCCGAACGGCCGCCAGTTGCCGAAGATCAGCGCCGCCAGGCCGATGAACCCGCGACCGGCGGTCATGTTCTCGCTGAATGAGTGGACGTACCCGATCGACAGGTACGCCCCGCCGAGCGCAGCGATCATTCCCGACAACGTCACGGCCGCGTACCTCGTCTTGTAGACGGAGATGCCGACCGTGTCCGCGGCGCGGGGATGCTCTCCGACGGACCGTAGCCGTAGACCGATCGACGTCCGGAACATCGCGACCGACGCGGCGACGAGCAGCGCGAACATGAGCCAGATCATCAGGTTCAGGTGCCCGATCGCCTGGTACAGGAAGTTGCCGACCCGGTCCGGCGGGATGTCCTTCAGGAACGAGAGCTTGACGTCCGGGATCTCCGGGATCCCGGTTCCCGGCGTGCCGTTCTCGCCGTAGATCTGGATGAAGAAGTAGCCCGTGACGCCGAGCGCGAGGAAGTTGATCCCCGTGCCGCCGACGATCTGGTCGGCGCGCATGTGGATCGAGAGGAACGCGTGGATCAGCCCGAGGCCCGCTCCCGCCGCAATCGCTGTCAGGAGGCCGAGCGGCCACGAGTTCAGCTTGTCGGCGCCGAGGATTCCGAAGAAGGCGCCGGCGAGCATCATCCCCTCCAGGCCGATGTTCACGACGCCGGCGCGCTCGGAGAACATCCCGCCGACGGCCGCGAATGTCAGCGGCGCCGCGAAGACGAACATCAGGTTGACCATCTGGCCCCAGTCGATCGCCGCTTCGAGATGGGCCTCGCTCGAGTTGGTGGCGGCGACGCCGAGCACGATGCAGGCCACAGCGACGACGGCGGTCCCCCACCCCAGCTTGCGCAGGCCCTGGGTCACAGCCCACAGCCCGGCGGCGGCGCCCGCGGCGCCGAACGCGATCGGCCACGCGATCGTCCGCGACTCCACGGGCGGCAGGACGAGCCAGAAGCCGATCAGCGAGAGTCCGATGCCGGTCATCGCGACGTAACGGGTCTCGGCCGCGCGGCGAACGACGGCGGTCGATGCGGCGACGCTCGTCATGCCTGCTCCCGGGCCGGCGCCGCCTGCGTCCGCAGCGGCAGCTTCTTCCGCGCCTGCCAGAGGTAGATGAACAGCAGGTCGGCGCCGACGAACAGCAGGACGAGCCCCTGGATGATCAGGGTGAGGTTCCCTGCGAGCTCCGGCGGGAAGACGTCCTGGATCGCCGGGTTCCGCGTCGAGGTTCCCTGGACGAGCGCGCCGAACAGCAGCGCCCCGAGCGGGATTCCGATCGCGGAGTTGCGGCCGAGCAGCGCGACGGCGATCCCGATGAAGCCGATGTTCGAGACCTGGATGTCGAGGACGCCGAGCCGGTACTGCCAGCCGAGGATGTCGATCGCGCCCGCGAGCCCCGCGAAAAAGCCGGAGATCGCCATCGCGGAGACGTAGCTCTTCCGCACGCTGATCCCGCCGTAGCGCGCGGCGTCCGGGTTGAACCCGGTCGCGCGCACCTCGTAGCCGAGCGTCGTCCGGTTGAGGATGATCCAGAAGACGACCGGCATCGCGAGCGCGATGAACAGGCCGACGTGCAGCCCCTGGAGGTCGGGGTCGCCCCAGAACACGGGCAGCCGCGTGTCGGTGATCACGTCGCTCGAGATCGGGATCGACTGGTCGACCGTGTTCTGCAGCGGCCCGCCGCGGCCGAACAGGTACTGGGCGACGTAGATCGCGATCCAGTTGAGCATGATCGTCGTGATCACCTCGTGGGCGCCGACGGTCGCTTTCAGGAAGCCGGCGATCGCCGCCCACAGCGCGCCGGCCACGGACGCGAGCGCGACCGCGATCGCGATGTGCAGCACAGGCGAGAAGCTCGAGGCCTGTTCGGGCCCGAGCTCGCCGCTGACCGTGTGCCCCCACGACGAGCCGACCCAGGTCGCGACGGCGGCGCCGACGATGTACTGCCCCTGGCCGCCGATGTTGAACAGGCCGCATTTGAACGCGAACGAGACCGCCAGCCCCGTCAGGATCAGCGTGGCCGTCAGGATCAGGGTCTGCTGGAGGTTGAACGCCGCGTCCGAGCGGTCCTGGCCGAGGACCCACGGGAAGAACCAGTTCAGCCCCGTCCCGTTGAAGATCCCCCTGAAGGCGGTGAACGGGTTGTGGCCGGTCGCGGCGATCACGATCATCCCCATCAGGAAGGCGAAGATCGTCGTCACGAGTGGGAGGACGACGCCCCCTGCGCGCTGCCAGAGCGCCATCCGCGCCGCCACGCTGGGCGCGTAGTCGCCGCCGGCTACCTGCGGCGGGATCTCTTGCTCGAGGTCCTGACGGTCCTCGTCCGTCACGCCGCCGCCGGCTCCTTGCGCCGCCCGCCGGTCATCGCGATCCCGAGCTCCTCCTCCGTGACGTCCGGCGGGTACTCGCCGACGATCCGGCCCTCGAACATGACGAGGATCCGGTCGGAGAGCGACAGGATCTCGTCGAGCTCGAGCGAGACGAGGAGGATCGCGCGCCCCTCGTCGCGCTCGGCGACGAGGCGCCGGTGGACGTACTCGATCGCGCCGACGTCGAGCCCGCGCGTCGGCTGCGCCGCGATCAGCACCTTCGGGTTGCGGGCCACCTCGCGCGCGACGATCACCTTCTGCTGGTTGCCGCCCGAGAGCCCGCCCGCGCGCGTCCTCGGGCCGCCGCCGCGGATGTCGAAGTCGGCGATCAGCTTCCGCGCGCGCTCGAGCAGCCGCGCCGGGTAGAGCCAGCCCCACTTGGAATCGGGCTCGAAGGCGTAATCGTGGAGCGCGATGTTCTCGGCGATCGAGAACTCCAGCACGAGACCGCGACGCTGGCGGTCCTCGGGGATGTGGCCGACGCCGGCGTCGAGCATCTCCCGCGGCGTGCTGCTGGCGCCGTACGCCTTCCCCGCGACCGTCACGGTTCCCGCCGACGGGCGGCGCAGGCCCGTGAGCGCGTCGATCAGCTCCGTCTGGCCGTTCCCGTCGACGCCGGCGATCCCGACGATCTCGCCCGCGCGGACGCGGAAGGACACACCCGCGACCTTCTCCAGCCCGCGCTCGTCGAAGACGTGCAGATCCTCGACCTCGAGCAGCGTGTCGGAGGGCTTGGCAGGCGGCTTCTCGACCCGCAGCAGCACCTCGCGGCCGACCATCGCCCGGGCCAGGCTCTCCTCCGTCGCCCCTTCCTTCGGAACGGTGTCGATCTTCTTGCCGCGCCGCAGCACGCTGATCCGGTCGGCGACGGCGAGCACCTCGTGCAGCTTGTGGCTGATGAAGATGATCGACTTCCCCTGCGAGCGGAGGCTGTCGATGATCGCGAACAGCTCCTGCGACTCCTGCGGCGTGAGCACGGCGGTCGGCTCGTCGAGGACGAGGATCTCCGCGCCGCGATAGAGCGCCTTCAGGATCTCGACCCGCTGCTGCTGGGCGACGGTGATGTCCTGGATCCGCGCGTCCGGGTCGACGGCGAGCCCGAACCGCTCCGACAGCTCGCGGACGCGCTTGCGAGCCTCGCCGAAGTCGAGCATCACGCCGCCGTAGGTCGGCTCCTCGGCGAGGACGATGTTCTCGGCCACGGTCATGACCGGGATGAGCATGAAGTGCTGGTGCACCATCCCGATCCCGCTCCCGATCGCGTCCTTCGCGGACGCGAACGAGACCCTCTTCCCCTTCAGGTACATCTCGCCCTCGTCCGGGTGGTAGAGCCCGTAGAGGATGTTCATCAGGGTCGACTTCCCCGCGCCGTTCTCGCCGAGGAGCGCGTGCACCTCGCCCTCGAGCAGCTCGAAGTCGACGTGGTCGTTCGCGAGGACGCCCGGGAACTGCTTCGTGATCCCGCGCAGCTCGAGGACGGGCGTCTGCGACATGCGCCGCGATTCTCTCACGCAGAGAGCGGGCCTTGCGGCCCGCTCTCCACGGAGTGGTTCAGGATCGTCCTAGACGGCCGTCGGCACCTTGATCTTGCCGGCGATGATCTGCTCCTTGAGGCCGTTCACCTTCGTGACGTAGGCCTTCGGGACCTTCGAGCTGATCTTGCCGAGGGCGACGCCGCCGTTCTTCAGGTCGAAAACGAGGGAGTGACCCGGGACGAGCGTGCCGTCCTTGACCGCCTGGATGAAGCGGAACACGCCAAGATCGACGCGCTTGACCGCGCTCGTCAGGATGTGCGGGCCGAGGTACGACTGGTCGACGTCGACGCCGTCGCCCCAGACGCCCTGCTCCTTCGCCGCCTCGAGCGCACCGAGCCCGCAGGGGCCGGCGACGTTGAAGACGACCTTCGAGCCCGCCGCGATCTGGTTCGCCGCAACGGCCTTGCACTTGTCGGCCGCGATGAAGTCCTGCGAGTAGCCGATCAGGACCTTGATGCTCGCGACGCACTTCTTCGCGCCCGCGCGGTAGCCGGCGATGAACGAGTCGACCGGCGGGATCTTCACGCCGCCGACGGCGCTGATCGTGTTCCCGCCGCCCTTCTTGGCCATCAGGGCGGAGAGGCAGCCGACGAGGTAGCTCTGCTGCTCTGCCCTGAACGTGATCCCGGTGATGTTCTTGACGAGCAGCTTGCCCTTCGCGTCGGAGAACGGCGGGATCTCCGCCGGGTAGTCCGTGATCGCGAACTGGGTGTTCGGGAACTTCTTCGCCACCGTCGCCTCGGCGTTCGCGAGCAGGAAGCCCGCGGCCACGACCGCGTCGTAGCGCTGCCGCGCGAGCGACGCGAGGTTCGGGATGTAGTCGCCGGCCGAGTGCGACTCGATCGCCCGGATCTGCACGCCGAGCTGCTTCTGCGCCGCCTTCAGGCCGGTGAGCTGGTTCTGGTTGAAGCCCTTGTCGTTGAAGCGGCCGACGTCGCTGACGAGTCCCGCTCTGAACGTCGCCTTGTGCGCTGCGCTGCCCGTGCCGACGAGCAGCACGGCGACGAGCGCAATTGCCGGCACGACAAGAATCGCCGGCAGAAATCGTTTCTTACTCACGCAAAGTCCTCCCTCAGTGCTGTGAAATACCCGCCGCCCCCAGCCGGGGACGCCTGATCCTACTTCGTTCGACCCCTGGATCAAAGAGTGAGACGACGGCGTCGGACAGCAGTTAGCGCGTCAGGCCCACGGATCGGCCTGCTTCGCCTCCGCGGTGCGCCGCGCGCCCGCCCAGTCGCCGTCGCGGACGCATTCGAGGTGCCTGATCCAGGCGGGTGTCGGGACCGGCGGTACCTGCTCGCGCGGCAGCTCCTGCCTCAGCTCCCACAGGCGCTCGAGGGCGGCGAGCGCGGCTGTCAGCGCCTCGGCGACGGGCTCGGGCGGGCTGTCGAGGATGCGCTCGACCGTCGCGGCTGCGCGGGCCGCAGCAAGCTCGAGGCCTTGCTCCCCCAGCTCGCGCGAGGCGCGGCCGCGCGGATCCTCGCCGATCACCCCGGGGAGGTCGTCGGCGGCCTCGAGCCGGACGAGCTCCGGCCGCACCGCCAACAGCAGCGACGTCTCCCACACGCCGGCGTGGTCGCCCGTGGCGCCGAGGTCGGTGAGCAGCTCGTAGTCGGCGAGCGGGACGACGGTTGCGGTCGTGCATGCGAGGGCGGCGCGGCGAACCGCGATCGAGTTCTCCAGGCCGTAGTGACCGTTCACGAGGCAGATCGCACGGAAGCCCATCCCGGCGAAGCCGTCGAGGACCGCGGCGAGGGGCGGCTCGGTCACTGCGGCAGGCAGGCGCAGCGTGTACGGGTACGGGACGCCGCCCGCCGCCCACCAGGCCGGCGGTGCGAGCACGGCGCCGGAGCGCTCTGCCGCCCGCTCGGCGAGTGCAGCGGCTTTCAGCAGGTCGAGGCCGAGCGGGAGGTGGTGGCTGTGCCACTCGACCGTGCCGAGCGCGAGGACGAGAGCCGGCTTCTCGCCCAGGCGCGCCTCGAGCCCGGCGGGGCTCAGCTCCTCGAGCCGGTGGATCACTCGAAGGCGACGACGGTGCGGACGCCGCCGCCGGCCGGCTCGTGGAAGGCGTCTTCGAGCTCGTCCAGCGTGACCCGGCGGCCGATCAGATCCGAGGTCGGCACCGTTCCGTCGGCTGCCCAGGCCAGCAGCTGCGGCAGGTGCTCGCGCGGGCGCACGGAGCCGTAGATGCAGCCCGTGATCCGCTGCTGCTGCGAGAGGAACGCGCGTGGGTGGAAGGAGAGGAGCGCATCCCGGGCGACGGCGCCGACGAGCACGAGCTCACCGCCGGGGGCGAGTGCGGCGAGCGCCTGCTCCATCACCGCCGGGTCGCCGACGACCTCGAAGGCGTAGTCGACCGGCTCGAACGGCTCCCCGGGCGCGACGGCGCTGGTCGCGCCGCGTGTGCGCGCGAGCTCGCGGCGGCGCTCGTCCGGGTCGATCGCGACGATGCGGCCGGCACCCGCCAGCCGGGCACCGGCGACGACGTTGAGCCCGACTCCGCCGGCCCCGAAGACGGCGACCGACGCTCCTTGCTCGACCTCGGCCGTCCACAGGGCGGCTCCGACACCGGTCGCGACGCCGCAGCCGACGAGCGCCGCGTCCTCGAACGGCAGCTCGACCTCGATCCGGATCGCTCCGTCGCTCGGGAGGACGACGTACTCGCAGAAACAGCCTGCGTTCAGCATCGGGCCGACCGGCTGTCCGTCCCGGAACGTGCGCGGCTCGGGGAGCCCGACGACCTCCTCGCAGAGCTGCGACGCGCCGGCGACGCAGCGCCGGCACCGGCCGCACGGCACCTTCCAGCAGACGAGCACCGGGTCGCCGGGCCGGAGGTCGGTGACGCCGTCGCCGACCGCATCGATCTCCCCCGCGCCCTCGTGGCCGAGCAGGATCGGGGTGAAGCGGGCGTCTCGCACCTGCGTGACGTCGGTGTGACAGAGGCCGGCCGCCGCCATTCGCACCCGCACCTCGCCCGGCCCCGGCGCTGCCACCTCGAGCGCCTGGAGCCGCGGCCGCTGACCGAGCGCGTCGAGGACCAGCCCGCGCGCGTCAACGGTGCCAGGCACGCTCAAGAGACCCGCAAATGGGCGCTTTCCAGCAGCTCGTCCGCGCACGCGCGGATGCGCTCGAGGTCGGCCGGCGCCGCGCGCTCGAGCCGCTCCTCGACGAGCCGCTCACATCGTTCGAGCACGGCCGGCCAAGACTCCGGGTCCTGTCCGCGCACCTCGAGGAGGCGCCGCAGCCAGCGGCGGCCGTACTCCGCGTGGAGCGTCTCGTCGGCCCAGTCGAACTCCATGTCGACCTCGCTCGTGCGGTCGCCCATCTCCTCGAACGCCCGAGCGCGCTCGCGCTTCCGCCCGATGTTCTTCGTCTCGAAGTACCCGAGCATGCCCAGCCCGTAGAGCGGGCCCTCGCCGCGCCACGCCTCGTAGATGTAGCCCCCGAGGGGGATCTGCGCCGGCTTGAAACCCCACCGCTCGAGCCGCTCCTTGCCCATCAGCATGTGACGGCTCTCGTCGTAGAGCCAGCGGGCGGCCTCGTTCGTGAACTCCCAGCCGAGCTCGGGCGAGAGCTCGTGCAGGATCGCGCCGGCGGTCTCCACCGCCCAGACCTCGTTCAGATGGCTGACGGCCGAGCGCAGCTGCAGCGCCACGCCCTCGCCGTAGGGGTACTCCGGGTCGAGCACGTCGGGCCAGTAGAAGCTGGACGCGAAGTAGCGCGGGTCGCGGGCCGGATCCGACGCCTCGAGCCCGATCGCGGCGAGCGAGCCCTGCTGCCGCTCCGTGTCCCGCAACGCCGCCGCGACGACGCGCAGCGACGGCCCGTCCGCGAGCTCGTCCGCGGCGTCGAGATACGCTCGATACTCCGCGGCCAGCTCGTCCACGAGCGCGCGCAGGTCCTCCGGCCCGCCGAGGGCGACCTCCTCCGCCTGCTCGTCCAGGAACCGCACCGGATAGCGGAGCTCGAAAACCCGCTCGCGGAGCGCGTCCGCGGCGAGCGCGCTCTCCCACGCGGTCCGGGCGAGCTCCGCCTTGTGCTCGATCGGCGCCACGCGCGGGATCCAGCCGCCGCACGCGAGCGTGACCGCCTGCTCCCGGTAGAAGAGCCGCGTCAGCGCCTGCGCGCTGTCGAGGCGCACGCGCAGGTCGCGCGTGGGCGGCAGAAACGTCATCTGAGCACGGAGAGCATCAGCTCGAAGAAGCCCTCGGTGTCGTAATCGGTGACGACGCGTGCGTTCGGCTCGCGGCCCGTGCGGCCGAGAGTGTCGATCAGATTCCAGCCGCGGGTCAGCTCGCCCCCGGTCTCGACGTCGACGACCGCCTCCTCCGCGGCCAGGATCAGCGACGGGTCGACGATCGCGGCGCACAGCATCGAGTCCGGATGGGTGGAGCCGCCGAGCCGGTTCACCTTGTCGTCGAACTCCCGCGCCTTCCGGTTCACCTGCCCGAAGAACTCGGCGAGCGGCGTACCGAGCGCCGCGATCCGCGCCAGCTTGGCGTCGTCGAAGACGCCGTGCGTGCGCGTGAGCGTCCAGGTGAAGAGCGTGAGGGGGAAGCCGGCGTTGAGGACGAGCTTCGCCGCCTCCGGGTCGACGTAGAAGTTGTACTCCGCGGCCGGCGTGATGTTCCCGATCCCGCCGCCCATCACGTACAGGTGGGCCACCTTCGAGGCGATCGACGGGTCGTGCATCACGGCCAGGGCGAGGTTCGTCAGCGGCGCCTGCGCCAGGATCGTCAGCTCGCCGGGGCTCTCGTTGATCCGGCGCACGAGCTCGTCGACCGCGTGCTCCGGCTCGGCGCGTTGCGTCGCCGCTGGAAAGAACGAGTCGCCCATCCCGTCCTGCCCGTGGACGTACTCGGCTCCGACCCACTCCGCGAGCAGCGGACGCGGGCAGCCGGCGTACACCGGCACCTCGCCCCCGCGCCCCGCCCGCTCGACCGTGCAGAGCGCGTTCTCGACCTCCTGCTCGAAGGCGACGTTGCCGCAGCAGACGGTGATCGCCTCGAGCTGCGCGCGCGCATCGAGGAGCCCGATCAGGAGCGAGAAGACGTCGTCGCCGGCGGTATCGGTGTCGATGATCAGGCGGGTCATACGGTGACGCTGAGACGTTCCTCGAGCTCGGCTCGCGTCGGCAGGCCTGGAACCACGCCCTCGTGCTCGACCATGTGCGCCCCTGCGGCGCACCCCCAGCGGACGGCGTCGAGATCGGCCGCGCCTTCGGCCAGCGCGACGGCGAACGCGGCGCAGAACGCGTCGCCCGCGCCGGTCGTGTCCACCGGCCGCGCGGGAAAGGCGGGCACGTCCGTCTCGCCCAGCCGCGCCCCATGCTCACCGAGGGTGAGGACGAGCGTGCCCGGCGCGTCTGCGACCGCGTGCGCCTCGCTCTCGTTCGGCGTCAGGTAGTCGGCCTCGGGGCGGATCGCCGCGGCGGGGGCCGGGGCCGGGTTGAGGACGCTCCGCACGTCCGCCTCCCGGGCCACGCGCAGCGCATGGAGCGCCGTCTCGACCGGGATCTCGAGCTGGACGAGCAAGACGTCCGCCGCCCGGATCGAGTCGCCGAACGCGTCGACATGCGCAGGCGTCAGGGTCGAGAGCGCGCCCGGGACGACGATGATCCGGTTGTCGCCGCTCGCCTCGACGACGATCGGCGCGGTCATCGTCGGCTCGGCCACACGGCGCACGGCCGACGCGTCGACGCCTTCGTCCGCCCAGAGCTCGAACGCGCGGTCGCCGAACGGATCCTCGCCCACAGCCGTGAGCAGCGTCACCTCCGCCCCGAGGCGCGCCGCGCCGACGGCCTGGTTCGACCCCTTCCCGCCGTGATCGGTGCGGAAGAGGTGTCCGATCAGCGTCTCGCCGCGCTCCGGCGCGCGCTCGACGCCGAACGTCAGCCCCACGCCGTAGCTGCCGACGACCGCGATCCGCGCCACGGAGTCATTCTCGCAGCGTTGCCGGGCCAAGCCCGACAACGGGCGGGAAGCGACCCGAGCTCAGGGGCCGGTCTGAGAAGCCATCGCTTCGCTCTCGCCGACGAGCACGCGACGCGGCTTCGAGCCCTCGTACGGCGAGATGATCCCGCGGCGCTCGAGCATGTCGATCAGGCGCCCCGCGCGCGTGTAGCCGACCCGGAGGCGGCGCTGGAGGAGCGAAACCGACGCCGTCTGCGCCTGAACCACGACCTCGATCGCTCGCTCGAGCAGCGGATCCTCGTCGGGGTCGAAGTCCCCGTCCAGGTCGTCATCGTCGTCCTCGCCCGTCTGCCGCTCGGGTGCCTCCAGCAGCGACTCGTCGAGCTCCTGGTCGCGCTGCGCCCGGCACTGGTCGACGAGGAGCGCGATCTCCTCCTCGGTCACGAACGCGCCCTGCAGCCGCTGGAGCCGCGAGGTGCCGAGCGGCTTGAACAGCATGTCCCCCTGGCCGAGCAGGCTCTCGGCGCCCGCCTGGTCGAGGATGACGCGGGAATCGGTCTGGCTGGAGACCGCGAAAGCGATCCGGGACGGCACGTTCGCCTTGATCATCCCGGTGATCACGTCCACCGACGGCCGCTGTGTCGCCAGCACGAGGTGGATGCCGACCGCACGGGACTTCTGCGCGAGCCTGATCACCGCGTCCTCCACGTCCTGCGGCGAGATCATCATCAGGTCTGCAAGCTCGTCGATGACGACGAGCAGGTACGGCAGCGGCTTCTCGCCCCGGCCGCGCAGCGAGCGGTTCATCTCCGGCAGGCTCCGTGCTCGCACGACGCTCATGCGCTCGTAGCGTCGCTCCATCTCCCCGACGACGTTCAGGAGCGCCGCGGCGGCCTGCTTCGGGCTCGAGACGACCGGCGTGAGCAGGTGCGGGATCGACTCGTAGAAGCCGAGCTCGATCCGCTTCGGGTCGATCAGGATCATCCGCACCTCGTCGGGCGTCGCGCGCAGGAGGATCGAGCTCAGGATCGTGTTGATGCAGCCCGATTTTCCGGAACCGGTCGTGCCGGCGATCAGGAGGTGCGGCATGCGCGCGAGGTCGGTCCATACCGCGTTGCCGGAGATGTCCTTCCCGAGCCAGACCGAGAGCGGGCTCGACGTCGCCGGCAGGTCGTCGTAGATGTCGCCGAGCGCGACGTAGTTCGGGGACAGGTTCGGAACCTCGACGCCGACCGCCTGCTTGCCCGGAATCGGGGCGAGGATGCGGATCTCCGTCGTCGCGAGCGCGTACGAAAGGTCGTCCTTCAGGCCAGCGACCTTCGAGACCTTCGTTCCCGGCGCGAGCTGCAGCTCGTAGCGCGTCACCCGCGGACCGGAGATCTCCCCCACCACCGTCGCGTCGACGCCGAAATGCGCCAGCGTCGTGACGAGCGCCTCGGCAATCCGCGCGCTCGAGTCGCCGGCCTTGCGCTCGGCAGGCTTCGACCGCTTCAGGACGGCGCGATCCGGCAGGACGTAGGCGCCGTCCCCCTCAGGCTCCGTGACGTCGAACAGCGACCGGCCGGGGTCCGGCTCCGGCTCCTCCTCCGGGTCTGCCTCTCCTTGCAGGACGAGCAGCGGCGGCGGCGGCGCGACGATGTCCGGGAACTCCTGGACGCCGTCGACCGGGGGCGCGGCCGGGTGCGCCGCCGAGGCCGCGGCGTGTACAGGCTCGGGTGCGGCGCTCTGTGCCGGGATCCTGCGCGCCGGCCGCCGGCGCGCGGCCCGGCGCACGGCGTGGCCTGAGCGGCGCAGAAAGGCGCCGGCTGAGGCGCCCGTGACGAGCAGACCGCCCGCGATCAGGAGAAACGTGCCGAGGATTCTCGTCCCGGTGGCGCCGATCAGCGTCCCGAACACCGCTTCCAGGCCCTTCCCGAGGTAGCCGCCGTGCGCCCGGCCGAGAACGAGGGCGAGCGCGAACGCGCTCACGCCCAGCCCCGTCCGAAACGGCGAGAAGCGCGGGAGCTCGCTGCGGCCGACCATCAACGTCCCGATCGCAGCGCTCGCAACGGGAAGCACGTACGCCGTCCCGCCGATCAGCGCGACCACGGCGTCGCCGATCGCCCGCCCGACGTAGCCGCCGTTCCAGTCCGCGTACAGGACGCTGCCGAGGAACAGGCCGAACGCGGCCAGGCCGAGGCCGATCAGCTCGGGGTGCTGATAGCCCGCGCCGCGCCGCCGCCGCGTCTTCTTGCGGACGCGCGCCGGCGTCTTCGGGCGCACCTTGTGGGGACGCTTCTTCGCGGCCACCCGCACCGTTTCGCGGTGCGGGTGGCCGTTTCCTGCGTTACGGCAGGATCAGGTGAATCGTGTCGCGCGAGGTGTTGCCGTTCGGCTTGCTGATCGAGACGGCGCTTCCCTTCGCGCCTTCGTAGGCCCCGGTTCCGCCGACGACCGCGATCTTCGACGTGCCGCCCTCGCCTCGCATGGAAGCCATCGCCGCCAGCTGCCCGCCCGCGAGCCCGAACGTTCCGGTGCAGGTGCTGGTCTCCGGGTTCCCGCCCTGCGTCACGACGCAGTAGGCGTTCAGCGTCCCGGCACGCTTGCCGCCCTGGGTGAAGAGGTTCGCCGTGAAGACGAACACGTCGCCCTGCGAGGCGAAGTGCTCCTGCGGTGTCGAGACGGGCGGATTGTCGACGTAGTGGAACGCCTGGTCCTTCTCCACGAGGTGCAGCGTGATTCCGGTGGCGGACTGGCTCCCGCCCGCGGCGAACGACACCGCCGCGACGGCCGCGGCTGCGACTGCCGCGGCGAGCACGGCAACGACAAACGACGTGCGTTTCATGTGACCCCTCCTCAGGTGGTCAGGTGGCGAGCCTGCCCGCCGCCGATGCTAGCGGCTGAACGCGCGCTCGAAGACGCCGGGCGCGACCGTCCCGTCCGGCATCGCGGTGTCCGGCGGGTAGTAGAAGACGAGCTCCTGGAACCCCGCCTCCCGCCAGCGCTCGACCACGTCGGTGAAGGCCTCGTCAGAGCGCCACGGCGTCTCGTCGGCGAACGCGTGGTAGCCGAGAAGGGCGGAACGCAGAACCGTGCGGCCGGTGTCCGCACACAGCTCGTCGAGCCTCGCATTGTCCTCACGCCCCCTCCGCAGGGCTTCGTCGGCGGTGATGCCGAAGCCGCCGAAGGTGTTCCAGCGGTCGGCGAACCGCGCGGCGAGGCCGAGAATCGTCCTGCCGCGGCCGGCGATCGTCAGCGGGATCTCCCGCTTCGGGTGGAACCGGTCGTCCGCGAGCACCGCGAGCAGCCGTTCCACCCAGACGGCAAAGGCTGCGGCGCGTTCCTTCGCGGTCCACGTCGGTACCTGCGCAACGGCGTGGTCCCACTCGGAGGCCCCGGAGCCGATTCCGAGCTCGAGCCGCCCCCCGGAGAGCTCGGCCACCGTCAGGGCCGTTCGGGCGAGCACGGCCGGGTTGCGGAACGTCATCGGGCTGACGAGCGGCCCGATCCGCGGGGCGGAGGTCTCGTACGCGAGCGCGGCCAGGCAGCTCCAGGCCTCGAACCACGGTTCTCCCGGCTCGAGGCCCCTGTGACCGATGTGGTCCGCGACCCAGATCGTTTCCACGCCCAGCTGCTCGAGCGTCCGCCACCGCTCGACGAGCTCCGGCCAGGGGGCATCCTGGAGCGTGATGACGCCGAGTCTCAACCGAGCGACGAGATGCGCTCGACGAGGAGCGCGATGAACGCCTCCGCGTCGATTCCGACCGCAACGTGCGCGTTGGGCGCCCAGCCGACACGGCCGCGCAGGTCGACGTTCGTCCGGCCGCGGCCGAGCTCCTCGCCGCAGTCGACCCGCACGCCGGTGTAGGCGGTCTCGAGGATCCCGGGGCGGAATGCGTGCGCCATCGCGACGGCGTCGTGGATCGGCGAGCCGTTCCACCCGTACGTCTCGCGGTGGAAGCGCCCGTAGAACTCGAGCAGCTCCGCGACCATCGATCCGACCCGGCCCGCCGCCTTGATCTGGGCCGTCGGCTCCGGCCCGAAGATCGCCTGGTGCGTGACGTCGAGCCCGACCATCGTCACGTCGAGCCCGCTCGAGAAGACGCGGTCGGCTGCCTCCGGGTCGCACCAGATGTTGAACTCCGCGGCGGGAGTGACGTTTCCCTCGCCGATCGCGCCGCCCATCAGGACGATGCCCTCGACCCGCTCGGCCGCCTCCGGATGGCGAGCGAGGAAAAGGCCGATGTTCGTCAGCGGGCCGGTGGGGACGAGCGTGACCGGCTCGTCGGAGGCAAGCACCGTATCGGCGATGAAGTCGACGGCGTGGCTCGCCACAGGCGCCGTCGTCGGCTGCGGCAGCGAGGGGCCGTCCATCCCGCTCTCGCCGTGCACGTACTCGGCGACGAACGGCTCGCGCCGGATCGGGCGGCCTGCGCCCGCCGCAACCGGGATCTCGGTGCGGCCGGCGAACTCGAGCAGCTTCAACGCGTTCGTGGTCGTCTTCTCGAGCGTCTGGTTCCCGTGGACGGTGGTGACGCCGACGAGGTCGACCTCGGGGCTGGCGAGGGCCAGCAGAAGCGCAATCGCGTCGTCGTGGCCCGGGTCGCAGTCGAGGAGGATCTTCATGGCGCGAGTATCGCGTCTACCTCGGCAGCGGTGGGCAGTGACGGCTGCGCTCCCGGCCGCGATGCCGCGAGCGCACCCGCGGCGCAGGCGCGCCCCAGCGCCTCCT
>DATENZ010000165.1:0-24579 GCA_035274625.1 Gaiellaceae bacterium | reverse complement strand
ACAGCCGGATGGACACCGTGACGGACGTCGAGCGGCGCCGGCTTCATTGAGTTGTGGGGTGAGGGCGGCGTACGCCGCCCTCACCCCACAACTCAATGAAGCCGGCGCCGCTCGACGTCCGTCACGGTGTCCATCCGGCTGTCAACCACGCTGACGTCGAATCCCGGGCCGCCGTCGACGATGTCCCGGCCACCGTAGCGTGCGGCGATCGTGTCGTCGCCGGCGGCTCCGAAAAGCCAATCGTCTCCGCTGCCGCCGTCAAGCGTGTCGCGGCCGTCCCCGCCGAGGATGATGTCGTCCCCACCGCCTCCGCGAATGACGTCGTCGCCCCCGAGTCCGCAGATCTTGTCGCCGCCGGGCGTGCCGGTCAGCGTGTCCGGGCCGTCCGTGCCGGAGAGCGTGCAGAGGGGCTGCCAGTCCGTCATCTCGCTGTCCCAGGGCGTATCCAGCACGCCGTTTCTGAGGCCGTTGATCGGGATTGGGTTGCGGCCGCCGGGGTCGGCCACGTAGAGCACCGAGACCTCCGCGTTACCGGCCGGAACGGGCGCGGTGAACACGACGCGGCGCTGGTCGGGCGACAGCGAAAAGTCGCCGAAGTTGCGCGGTTCCAGGAGAACGGTACGTACGGCGCCGTCGAGACCGATCGCGGCGATCTCACCACTGGCAGCGAGGACGACGAGGCCGCGTGCGTCGGGCAACCACTCCAGGATCGCGACTGGCTTGACCGCGAGCGGCAGTACCCGTGTACGGCGCGTGCCGAGATCCATCAGATAGATCCGTCTGTCAACCATGAACGCGATCGTCGTCCCGCTCGGGGACCAGGAGATCCCGCGGGCGCCAGTCATCGACGTGAGCGGCCGACGGTTGCGACCCGTCGCGTCCAGCACGTCGACGACCATGGTCCCGTCCGGCTTCTGGGCCGTGACCAGAAGCCGAGTTCCGTCGGGCGACCACTGCGCGAGCAGGTCGTCGGGACCTCCTCGGGTCAAGCGTCGCTTGTGTCGACCGTCCGCGTCCATGACGAACAGGTCGTAGGTTCCTGACCCGGCTGCGCTGTAGACGATCTCTCGCCCGTCGGGCGACCACGAGGGATAGATCTTCGTGAGGTAGTCGTTCGTCAGCCGGTGGCGGTGTGTTCCATCCGGGTCAATTGTGTAGATCTGGCTCTCCGCGAAGACGAACGCGATCTTCCCGGCTTCGCCCGGAAACGTGGCCGGCGCGCCGGTGACGGAGGAGCCCGCGATCGGCAAGGCGAGGAAGGCCAGGAGCGCTGCGGCGGCGAAGACGAGTCGCCGTCGCAGCCGTCGGTTGCGCGTTCGCGTCGTCATCGCCTTCCGAGGGCGGCTACGGCGGCGCGATCAGCGTCGCCACATACGCCAGGACGTCACTGAGCGCCTGGCCGCGGACGAGGTTCGGCGGCATCGCTCCGCCGCCGGCCTCGATCTGCGCCTTGACGATCGGGAGCGTGATCTGGTCGCCGACGAGGCGCGGGCCGACGCCGCCGCCCTTCCCGCCCGCCCCGTGGCACGGCGCGCAGTTCTGCTGGAAGATCGTCTCGCCGCGGTACTGATCGCCGACCACCACCTGGCCGCCGCTCGCCTTCGGCGCGCCCGGCTTCGCGAGGTGTGCCTTCGCCAGGCCGAAGGTGGCGCCTGCGAGCGCCACGAACAGCACCGCCGGCACGACTAGGAGCCGCACAAGGGGCCGCCTCGGTGCCGGCTCGCTGGACACGCGGCGATCGTAACGAGTAGGTTCGGCTTCAGTGCCCCTTCCAGCGGTAGTCAGGGCATTTCTGGCGGCGCCCGGAACCGCCATGCGGCGCCCTCAGTCGCACCAATATCTGGTTTCGATATTGGCGCTCCCTGCGTCCTTGCCTGGCGGCCCCGGTCGCTCGCCAGAAACGCGAGACCACCACTGGAAGGGGCACTAACAGTGCTCGCGAGCGTGAACTCGACCTACACGGACGCGATCACGTCCGTCTTCAGCTCGACGATCGCGGGCAAGGCCTGGTTCGCGACGGCGGCGATCGTGCTCGCGCTCGTCCAGGTGACGACGGCGGCGCGCATCTTCGGGAAGCTCCAGCGGGTGGTCCCGATCGGGCGGCCCTGGATCAACCGGATCCACCGCTGGTCGGGTCGGCTCGCGTTCGTGTGCACGCTCCCGGTCGCGTTCCACTGCATCTTCATCCTCGGCTTCCGGTCGACCGACGCGCGCGTGCTCGCGCACTCGATCGTCGGCTCGTTCATCTACGGCGTGTTCGCGGTCAAGGTGTTCTTCGTCCACGACCGCGCGCACCCGCGCTGGACGCTGCCGCTTGTCGGCGGGACGCTGTTCGCGGTGCTCGCGACGCTGTGGAGCACGTCCGCGCTCTGGTACTTCACGAACATCCGCTTCGGCTTCTGAGCAGCGCTACCCCGGGCTCGGCGCCTCGATCGGCTCGGCCAGCTCCTCGCGGTGGATCATCGTCAGGGTCGCGACGAGCGCGGCGGCGGCGAAGCCGGCGGCGACCCAGAACGAGAGCCCGAAGCCGCTCGTCAGCGCGTCGGCCCTCGGCTCTCCGCGGTCGAGGAGATGCGTCGCGCGGCTCGTCGAGACGGTGGAGAGGATCGCGACGCCGAGCGCCCCGCCGATCTGCTGCGTCGTGTTGATCAGGCCTGAGGCGAGCCCGGCCTCGTGCGGCGCGACGCCCGCCAGGGCGGCGATCGACATCGGCACGAAGGTGAAGCCGAGCCCGATCCCGATCGCGAAGAAGCCGGGGAGGAGGTCGACGCTGTACGAGCCGTCGGCGGACACCTGCGTGAACCAGAGGTTCCCAAGTAGCATCATCGTCACGCCGAACGCCATCGCCGGCTTCACGCCGATCTTCGTCACGAGCGCCTGGGCGACTCCGGAGGCGACGATCGCAGTCAGTGCGACCGCGAGGTAGCCCGCGCCGCTCTGCAAGGCGGAGAGGCCGAGCACCTGCTGCATGTAGAGCGAGAGCATGAAGAACATCGCGAACGTCAGGGCTCCGGCGAGGAAGCCGACGACGTTCGCCCCGGCGAGCGTTCGCAGGCGGACGAAGATCCCGAGCGGGACGAGCGGTGCCCGCGAGCGCAGCTCGACGACGATGAACGCCGCGAGCAGCACCGCCGACGCGGCGAACACGCCGAGCGTCTCAGCGGAGCCCCAGCCGACGACGTTCGCGCGGGTGAGCGCGTAGACGAGCAGGACGAGCCCGCCCGTGACGAGCACGGCGCCGGCGGCGTCGAAGTAGCGCGTCGCGTGCCCGGCGCGGCTCTCGCGGACGACTGACGGCGTCAGCAGCGCGGCACCGGCGCCGATCGGGACGTTGACGAAGAAGATCCACTCCCAGCCGAGCCACTTCGTCAGCACGCCGCCCATCAGGACGCCGACGGCGGCACCGCTGCCGCCCATCGCGCCCCAGATGCCGAGCGCCTTGTTCCGCTCCGCGCCCTCCTCGAAGGTCGTCGTGATGATCGACAGTGCCGCCGGCGAGAGGATCGCGGCCCCGAGGCCCTGCACGGCACGCGCGGCGATCAGCATCCCCTCCGAGCTCGACAGCCCGCACAGGAGCGATGCGACCGTGAACAACGCGACACCGCCGATGAAGACGCGCCGGCGCCCGAGCAGGTCTGCCGCGCGTCCGCCGAGGAGCAGGAAGCCGCCGAAGGTGAGCGCGTAGGCGCTGAGGACCCACTGGAGGTCGCCCTGTGAGAAGTGGAGGTCACGCTGGATCGACGGCAGGGCGACGTTGACGATCGAGACGTCGAGGATGACCATGAAGAACGCGGAGCACAGGAGCGCGAGCGCCCACCAGCGCTTCGGATCAGCTCCTGCGTGGGCAGTGTCGGCAGCTGCGGTCACGGGCGACTCCTTCCGGTCGGTCCGGGTGTGAAACGACGGCGCGGGCGAACTATTCCGGAGGGGTACCATCGCGCGGTGCAGGAATACGTCCTCTCCGAGCTCGACTCCGGCGAGCGCCTGATCACCGAGCGGGTCACGAGCGTGCGCTCTGTCGCGCTCGGCTTCTGGATCGGCGCCGGCTCGCGGGACGAGCCGGACGCGAAGGCCGGGGTCTCGCACTTCATCGAGCACCTGCTGTTCAAGGGGACGCGCTCCTACGACGCGCAGCGGATCGCCGAGGTCTTCGACGAGATGGGCGGTGAGCTGAACGCCGCCACCTCACGCGAGCACACGGTCGTGTACGCGCGCGTGCCCGACCGGCACCTCGAGGACGCCCTCGACGTGATGGCCGACATGGTGTTCGCGCCGACGTTCGCCGATCTCGACTCCGAGCGCGAGGTTGTGCTCGAGGAGATCGCGATGGTCGAGGACGCCCCGCAGGACCTCGTCCACGACCTGCTCTCGAGCGCGGTCTTCCACGAGCACCCGCTCGGGCGGCCGGTGATCGGGCGAGCGGACGTGATCTCGACGATCGGCCGGCGCGCCGTCGCGACCTATCACCGCTCTGCGTACGTCGCGGGGAACGTCGTCCTCGCCGCCGCGGGCAACCTGGAGCACGATCGCGTCGTCGCCCTGCTCGAGCGCGCGGCCCGCGACCGCGCCGAGCCGCCGGCGCAGAAGACGAAGGTGCGGCGGCCGCTCGTGCGCGAACCGCTCCCGAGCATGCGCTTCCAGCAGAAGGACACGGAGCAGTTCCACGTCTGCATCGGGGCGCCCGGGATCGCCCGCACCGACCGGCGACGCTTCGCCGCCTCGCTGCTCGACGCGATCCTCGGCGGCTCCGCCTCCTCCCGGCTCTTCCAGGAGATCCGCGAGAAGCGGGGGATGGCGTACTCCGTCTACAGCTTCGCGTCGCAGTACACGGACACCGGCCTGATCGGGATCTACGTGGGGACGCGCGAGGAGAACCTGGCGGCGTGCCTCGAGATCGTCGCCGAGCAGATCGCCGACATCGCCGGCGGCAACCTGCGCGAGCGTGAGCTCTCGCGCGCGCAGGAGAACCTCAAGGGCCGGATCGCGCTCTCGATGGAGTCGACCTCGAACCGGATGAGCCGCCTCGGCCGGTCGCTGACGACGGACACCGAGCTGCTCTCGCTCGACCGGATCATCGCGGAGATCGACGCCGTCGACTCCGTCGAGATCGCGGAGCTCGCAGGCGTGCTGCTCGAGTCGGAGCGGATCTCGGTCGCCGGGATCGGGCCGAGCGAGGCCCGCTTCCTCGACGGGGTGGAGCGGATCCATCCCGGGCTCGCGGCCGCGGCCTAGCCCTGTGAGGGTCGTCCTCTTCGGCTACGAGGGGAAGGTCGGCTCGATCATGGCCGCCGGTCTCCGCGGCGCCGGGCACGACGTGCTCGGCGTCGAGGTCGGGGACCCGCTTCCGGACGGAGGCGAGGCCGCTGTCGACTTCACGCAGCCGGACGCGGTCGTCGGCAACGTCGAGGCGTGCCTCGAGCGCGGTCTCCCGGTCGTCGTGGGGACGACGGGGTGGGAGGCGGAGCGCGACCGCGTCGACGGCCTCGCGAAGGAGAGCGGCGTTGCCGTCTTCGTGGCACCGAACTTCTCGATCGGCGCCGTGTTGATGATGCGGTTTGCCGCCGAGGCGGCGAAGCACCTGACCCGCGCGGAGATCGTGGAGCTGCACAACGAGGCGAAGAAGGACGCGCCGTCCGGGACGGCCCGCGCGACCGCCGCGGCGATGGGCGGCGATCCGCAGATCCACTCCGTGCGCCTTCCGGGCCTGATCGCGCACCAGGAGGTCCTGCTCGCCGGGGAAGGCCAGCTGCTGACGATCCGGCACGACACGCTCGCGCGAGAGTCGTTCGTTCCAGGCGTCCTGCTTGCGCTGGAGAACCTTCCGTCGCTCCCGCCGGGGCTGACGGTTGGCCTGGACGCCCTCCTCTGAGTACCATCCGTGTCGTGCTCGGCGAAGTCCTGACGGCGATGGTGACGCCGTTCAAGGCGGACGGCTCCGTCGACTACGACCGCTACCGCGAGCTGGCCAACCACCTCGTCGACAACGGCAGCGACGGCGTGGTCGTCTTCGGAACGACCGGTGAGTCGCCGACCCTCTCGGACGAGGAGAAGCTGGAGCTGCTCGCGGCCGCGCTCGACGCAGTCGGCGACCGCGCGACCGTCGTCGCCGGCGCCGGCACGTACTCGACCGCCCACTCGGTCCACCTGACCGAGCGGGCACACGAGCTCGGCGCGCACGCGATCCTCGTCGTGACGCCGTACTACAACAAGCCGCCGCAGCGCGGGATCGTCGAGCACTTCAAGGCGATCGCCTCGGCGACCGACCGACCGTTGATCGCCTACAACATCCCGGGCCGGGTGGTCGTCAACATCGAGCCGGCGACCTTCGCCGAGCTCGCCGACATTCCCAACGTCGTCGCGGTCAAGCAGGCGCACGACGACCTCGACGAGGCACGGGCGATCGTCGAGCTCGGCCTCGACCTGTACTCGGGCGACGACAACGTCCTCTTCCCGTTCCTGCGCGTGGGCGCCGTCGGCGTCGTGAGCGTGATCGCGCACGTCGTCGGTCCGCAGCTGAAGCAGATGATCCGCACCTACGGCGAGGGAGACGAGGACGAGGCGCGCCGGATCGACGAGCAGCTCGCGCCCGCCTACGAGATCCTCAAGGTCGCGATCAACCCGATCCCGATCAAGGCCGCGCTCAACCTGCTCGGCCACGACGTCGGCGGCCATCGGCTACCGCTCGTTTCGCCGAGCGACGACGAGCTCGCGCGCGTGCGCGACTGCCTCGAACGCGCGGGCCTCCGGGTCCCGGCGGCGGCCTGAACCGCCGCGTCCCTTCCGGACGCTGCCATTTGTGAATGCTGGGGCCTAACATGCTTGGGGCCGTGCGGTTCAGGATTCTTGGCGCGCTCGAGGTCCGGGGGGACAGCGGCCGCCTGAAGCTCGGCGGCCGCAAGCAGCAGGGCCTCCTGGGGCTGCTCCTGCTCCGGCCGAACGAGGTCGTCTCGGTCGAGGCGCTGATCGACGGGCTGTGGGGCGAGGAGCCGCCCGAGTCGGCGGCAAATGCGCTGCAGGTCTACGTCTCCGGCCTGCGGAAGGTGCTCGGTCCGGAGACCCTGCTGACGCGGCCGCCGGGCTACGAGCTTCGGGTCGACCCCGAGGAGGTCGATGCGGCGCGCTTCGAGGCCGGGATCGGGCGCGGCCGGCGGCTGGTCGCAGCCGGTGAGCTCGCCGGCGGCCTCGAGGCGCTGACGCAGGCGTTGCAGCTTTGGCGCGGCCGGCCGCTGGCCGGACTCGGGCTCGGCCTCGCCGCCGAAGCGGAGGCGTCGCGGCTGGACGAGCTGCGTCTGGCCGCGCTCGAGGACCAGATCGACGCGGAGCTGGCACTGGGTCGCCACGGACGGGTGGTTCCGGAGCTGGAGGCGCTGGCCGCGGAGCACCCGCACCGGGAGCGGCTTGCGGGGCAGCTGATGCTCGCCCTGTACCGCGGCGGACGCCAGGTCGAGGCGCTGGACGTCTACCGTGCAGCCCGCCGCTACCTCACCGACGAGCTGGGTTTGGAGCCGTCGCCGGCGCTGCAGGAGCTGGAGCGGCGCATCCTCGGCCACGATCCGGCGCTCGGCCGAGAGCGCTCCGACGACGTCGTCCAGCCGGTCAGGTCTGGGCGCCGCCAGGTGGTCGTGCTCGTGGTCGACCTCGAGGCTCGTGGCGGTGCGGGAGCGCTCGACCCGGAGACGGAGGAGCACGTGCTCGTCCCGGCGGTTGCCTCCGCCGCGCGCGTGCTCGAGAGCCATGGGGCTCAGGTGGAGCGAGCGAGCTGGCGCCTGCGGGCGATCTTCGGGCTGGCCAAGTCGCGCGAGGACGATGCGCGGCGCGCTGCGAGCGCGGGCCTTGAGCTGCTCCGGCTGCGGCCGGCTGCTCCCGTCGGCGTCGCGCTCGACGTCCGGATCGGGCTCGCGGCCGGTGAGGTCGTCTCGGGCCCCGCCGGGCTCGCCGGCAGCACGCTGCGCGAGGCCGAGGCGCTCGCCAGGGACGCACAACCGGGCGAGATCCTGCTCGGCGAGCGAGCCCTTCGACTCTTGAGCGGAGCCGAGATCCGCGACGCGGGCCGCGGCCGCCAGCGTCTCGAATCCCTCGACCTGGAGGCGGAGGTGATCCCGCGCCGGTCAGATCTCGCGTTCGTCGGCCGGAGGAAGGAGCTGACGTACCTCGTCGGCGCGCTCGACGCCGTAATCGAGGAGCGCACGTGCCGGCAGGTCGTGGTCGCCGGCGCGCCCGGTATCGGCAAGTCCAGGCTGACGTCCGAGCTCGTCGCCCAGACGGGAGACCGCGCGACGAGCGTCAGCGGTCGCACCCGGCCGCACGGAGCGGGCCCGAGCCTTCTGCCGATGGCGGAGATCGTGCACCAGCTAGCGGGCGAGGACATCCGCGCGGGTGTCCGACCGCTGCTGCGCGGAGACCGGCATGCCGCGCTCGTGGCCGAACGGCTCTCGGTCGGCCTGGGGACGGCCGAGGGCGACGCGAGTCAGGAGCAGACCTACTGGGCAGTGCGCAGGCTGCTCGAGGCAGTCGCCAGGCGCCGCCCGCTGGTCGTCAGGCTCGAGGACCTGCACTGGGCCGACGACGCGCTTCTCGACCTCGTCGACTATCTGGCCGAGCGCGTCCGCGATGCGCCGCTGCTCCTCGTCGTAACGGGCCGTCCGGAGCTGCTCGAGCGGCGGCCGGAATGGGCACGTCCGGACGCGAACGGGACCCTCATCATCCCGCTCGAGCCCCTCGGCGGGCGAGAGACCGATCGAATGATCGCGGCGCTCTCGGAGCGGGAGTCCCTGGACGACGCGGTCCGGTCGCGCATTGCCGTGGCGGCCGAGGGCAACCCGCTGTTCATCGAGCAGATGGTGGCGATGGCCGGCGAGCTGGGGACGACCGACGACCTGCTCGTGCCGCCGAGCACTCACGCGCTGATGGCTGCTCGCCTGGACCTGCTCGGCGCGGACGAGCGAGAGGTGGTCGAGCGAGCAGCGGTGATCGGGCGCGAGTTCTCCCTCGCCGGGCTCACGCACCTTGCGATCGGGGCCGAGCGTGCCCAACTGCTCCTCGAGGCGCTCTGGCGGAAGCAGTTCGTGGACACCGTGGGATCCGGCGTCTTTCGCTTTCGTCACCAGCTGATCGCAGACGTCGCGTACAAGTCGATCCCGAAGGCTGCGCGGGTCGAGTTGCACGAGCGTCTGGCGGAGGCGCTCGGAGCGGACGCGCCTCCGGAGACGACCGGCTACCACCTCGAGCGGGCGGCTCGCTATCTCGAGGAGTTCGACCGCGGCTCTCCCGCTGCACGTGCCCTGAGTGAGAAGGCACGCGAACGGCTCGGTCTGGCGGGCCGGCGCGCGCTCGCGCGGGACGACGTCGCCGCCGCGGTCTCTCTGCTCACTCGCGCGACGACGCTGCCTTGCGGGCCGGACGCGGAGGATCTGATCACGCTCGGCGAGTCGCTGCGAGGCCACGGCGAGGTCCCACGCAGCATGAAGGCGCTCCAGCAAGCCGAGGAGCTCGGAGCGTCGTCCGGTCGTCCGGAGGTGTCTGCGCGAGCAACGGTGCTCCGGATCGAGCTGGAGAGCATGAGCAGCCAAGGGTTCTCGATCGACGGCGGCCTGGCGGCCCTCGCCTCGGCCATGACCGTGCTCGAGCGCGCCGGCTGCGCCAGGGGGCTGGCGGACGCATGGTGGGCAGTGTCCTCGCTGCAGACGCTTGCCAGTGACAGCGAGCGTGCAGCGGAAGCCTTGGAGCACGCAATCGAGTGGGCACGCCGAAGCGACCATCATCCGCTCCTGACATCAGCCCAGGTTCAACTCGTGGCAATGGCGTGGTTCGGCCCGATGGCGGCACCGGATGCCGTGTCCAAGTGCAAGGCGATCCTCGCATTCCCGGCCGTCCCCCCGCGGCTCGCGGCCGCGGCCCATCGCGCCCTGGCCGGGTTGTTCGCGATCCAGGGGAGGTTCGAAGAGGCACGGACCCATCTCGACCACGACCGGGCCATCGTCCTCGATGTCGGGCTGCGGATCGCCGTCGGCGTCGGCCTCACGCAGCGCGCCTACGTGGAGCTGCTGGCCGATGATCTCGAGGCCGCGGAAGCAAGCTGTCGCGACGGGATTGCGCTGCTCGCGGAGACTGGCGAGCGCGAGTACTTCGTGGGCATACAGGTGCTGCTGGCCGACGTGCTGCTCCGCCGAGGCCGGCCCGACGAGGCTCTGGAGCTCACCCGCGTCGCCGAGGAGCACGGGATCGCCGACGACGTGGTCGAGCAGGCGCACTGGCGGAGCGTCCGCGGGAAGCTCCTCGCGCTGCGCGGCGAGCAGGTCGAGGCGGAGCGCCTGGCTCAGGAGGCTGTGGCGTTGCTGAGCTCCACCGACGTGCTGAACATCCGGGCACACGCTCTCCTCGACCTCGGAGAGGTCCTCAGCCACGGTGCCGACGTCGCCGAGCTCCTTCGGGTTCTGGGCGAGGCGGAAGAGCTCTTCTCGCGGAAGGGCAACCTCGTCTGTCTCGAGCGGGTCGAGGCGCTGCGCCACCGGGCGCTGCAGGAGCCGCTCAGCGCGAAGCCGTGATCCGGGCTGCCGCCGGGAGCCGGCGCTCGAGCGCGAGCGCCGCACCGCCGGCGAGCACGCAGAGGAGGGCGGCGGCGGGGAAGAGCGCCGCGGGCTGCGCTCCGAGCACGGCGCCGGCGGCGATCGGCCCGAGCGCGAACCCGACGGCGAACGAGTTCGTCGACAGCGCCATGTAGCGGCCCCGGAGACGCTCGGGCGCGAGATCGGCGGCCACGGTCGCCGAGAGCGGACCGTGAAGGCACTCCCCGAGCCCGAAGACGACGACGGCGATCCCGACGAGCGCCGTCGACAGGCCGGCGGTGCTCCAGGCGCCGGCACCCGCGACGAGAGCCCAGGAGCACGCCCACAGGCACGCCATCACGGCGAGCAGCCGCATGCGGCGGCGGCCCTCGAGCAGCCGCACCACCGGCAGCTGCGCGACGACGACGGTCAGGACGTTCGCGAGGAAGACCGAGCCGATCGCGGCCTCGTCGAGACCGGCCTGGTGCTTGGCGAAGATCGGCACCGCCGCCTCGAGCTGCGCATACCCGACGGCGACGAAGAGGGTGTTCAGAAGGACGAAGGCGACGAACGTGCGATCGCGGAGGACGTCCGCGTAGCGGCCCGGCTTCGCGTCGCCGGCCGGCGCGGGTGCGGGCGGCTGAACGGTGAGCCCGGCCGCGGCGAACACGAGGAAGGTGGCAGCGTCGACGAGGAACAGGACCGTAAAGGTGTGGCCGCCGGCGCCGGCGATCGCGACCCCGCCGACGAGAGCGCCGAGGCCGAGGCCGAGATTTCCGACCATGCGATTCACGGCGAAGGCCGCGTGGCGCCGCTCTGCGGGCGTCACGGCGAGCAGCAGCGTCGACTGGCTCGGCCACAGACCGCCGTTCCCGATCCCGGCGAGCCCGATCACGACGAAGGCCTGCCAGGGGCGCACGACCAGCGGGAACAGCGCGTAGGCGCCGGCCAGCAGCGTCAGCGAGCCGACGAAGATCGCGCGGCCGCCGATCCGGTCGATCAGAGCGCCCGCGAGGGGGCTGGCGACGATCCCGATCGCGCCGAACGTGCCGGCGACGAAGCCGGCGACCGGGAGCGAGAAGCCGCGGACGTCGTGCAGGTAGATGAGCACGAACGGCATCAGCAGCCCCGTGCCGACGCTGTTCGCGAGCATGCCGGCCTGGATCACCCAGACCGCGCGCGGCAGCCGCGGATCGAGCGTGCGCGCGGCGGCGAGAGCGCCGCCCCCGCGCCGCGCGATCGCGCCGGCTGCTGCGCTCACGACGACGCTCGCTTCAGCGGGCGGCGAGGGCCGGGCAGCGACCGACCCTCGCCATGCATCCGCCACGGGCCGTCAGTTCCAGGACGACGATGCGTCGCGCTCGTTCCACGAGCTCGATGCGTCGCGCTCGTTCCAGGACGAAGAAGCGGTGCGCTCCATTGCCGGTTCCTCCTCTCGAGTGACCTCACATACCCCATGAGGTGAGAGGGTGCGGGAGCGCGCTTAAGAACCGCTTAAGGCAAAGGTGCGACCGGAGGAGGTCGGAGGCTGCTTAGGCTGCGGCTTCGCCGATCGCCCGCAGCGTGGCAGCGCCGAGCACCTGCGGCTGCTCGCGATAGAGCGCGTCGAGCGCGGCGATCACCTGCGGGCAGAACTGCGTCCCGGCGTGCGCGCGCAGCTCTTCCATCGCCGCGGAGACCGTGCGTGCGGAGCGGTACGGACGGTCGCTCGTGAGTGCGTCGAACGCGTCCGCGACCAGCACGATCCGCGCCGGGAGCGGGATCGCCTCCCCGACGAGGCCGTCCGGATAGCCCTTGCCGTCCATCCGCTCGTGGCTCGAGCGGGCGACCTTGAGCACGATCGGGTGCAGGTCGACCTCCGAAAGGATGTACTCGGAGATGACCGGGTGCTCCTTCATCACCTTCCACTCCTCGTCGTCGAGCGGCCCGGGCTTGTGCAGGATGCGCTCCGGGATCCCGATCTTGCCGATGTCGTGGAGCAGGGCTCCGATCTCGACCGCATCGCGCTCGACGCCCGTGTAGCCGAGCCGATCGGCAAGGGCGACGGCGACCTCGGAGACGCGCTCGGTGTGGCCGCCCGTGTAGTAGTCCTTCGCCTCCATGCTGCGCGCCAGCGCCGCGATCGTCTCCAGGTGCCGCTTCCGGACGGTCTCGACGAGGCCCGCGCTCTCGATCGCGGTCGCGAGCTGGGGCAGGATCGCGTCCCGCAGCCGCGACCAGCGCTCGCCCTCGAAGCCAGGGGTCTGGCCGAGATGCACGGCGCCGATCTGGGACCCGCCCGCGACGAGGCCGATACCGCCCTCGCCGTCGCCGAGCGTGATCGAGACGTTGCCGCCGGTCAGGCGCGCGAGCGCATCCTGGGCGTACCCGGTGAGCGACGTGCGGTCGTGGGCGCGAGCGGCGAGGCCGCCGGCGAACTGGAACAGCGCCTGGAGGTCCTCGTTCCGCTCGGAGAGCTGGACGTTGATCTGGCGCAGCTCTTCGTTCTTCGCCCGCACCTCCTCGACCGACTTCCGGGTGCGGTTCGTGTACTGCCGGACCGAGAGCATCATCGCCGCGGGCGGCAGCGTGAACGCCAGCAGGCCGGTGATCCCGACCTTGTCGTACGAGACGTTCAGGGCGAGCGCGAGCGGCCCGGCGGTCAGGTAGTACGGGGTCAGCCAGCGGAACCGCTCACGCCAGATCTCGAGCGGCTTGCCGCCCTCCGCGAGGCTCATCGCCAGGGAGAGCAGCGCGACGTTGACGACCATGTAGAAGGCTCCGGCGGCGAGCGCGGGGGCGATTCGCGCCGCGGACGGCCAGTCGTCTGCTCCGATCAAATGGTAGATCGCGGTGCCCGCGCCGGCCGCGAGGCTGAACTGGGCGGCGTCGAACACACCGCGGTTGAGCCGGCCCCGGCGGGCGATGAGCACGACGAGGCCCAGCACCGCGGCGACGATCATCACCGCGCCGACCGTGAAGACGAAACCGACGGCCAGGAGGCCGGCACTCGCGAAGCTCGTCGCGCCGCGGCCGTAGACCTCGACCTGGACGAGCTGGAGCGCGACCGTCAGTGCGCAGAACGTCAGGAACGTCCAGGGCCGCGCAGAGACCGCGTGCCACGTCGACACCGCGGTCGCCGCCATGATCGCCGTCGCCGTACAGGCGACGAGCGAGATCAGGACGTTGGGGTCCCGGGGGGAATGGAGCGGCTGCTCCTCGGGGGCACCCCTCTGCATTGGCCCGTCGCTAGTCCCAGGTGTCCGACGAGTTGTAGTCCGCGTTGTTCCAGGCGCTGTCGCCGCCCGCGGTGTTCCAGGAGCTGCTGGCGTTCCAGGAGCTGCTGGCGTTCCAGGAGGAGCTCGCGTTCCAGGAGGAGCTGGCGTTCCAGCTCGAGCTCGCGTTCCAGGAGCTGCTGGCGGAGAAGCCCGCGCTGTTCCAGCTCGAGGACGCGTTCCAGGAGGAGCTTGCGTTCCAGGACGACGAGGCGTTCCAGGAGCTGCTGGCGTTCCAGCTCGAGCTCGCGTTCCACGAGGAGCTCGCGTTCCACGAAGAGCTCGCGTTCCAGGACGAGGACGCGTTCAGCCGGTCGGCGGCGGCCTTGTCGGCCTTGCCGGCGGCATCCCACGCGACCGCTGCCTTGTTCCAGGCGTCGAAGGTGGACTGGCGGGCGAACCCGGCGGCCCACTTGCCGGCTGCCTGCTCCATCACGATCGCGGCGTTCTCGTAGGCGCCTGCAGCCATCCAGGCGCGGGCGGAGAACTCGAGCGCGACGGGCGACCACTGGACGAGGCTCTTGTCGAGCACCGAGGAGGAGGCGGCCCAGGCGCGGGCGGCCTTCTCGAATGCCCCGGCCATGGCGTAGTCGCTGCCGGCGCGGTCGTAGGAGGACGCTGCGGAGACGGAGCTGCCCAGGCCAGACCACGCATCGCCCGCGCTCTTCCACGCGTCGGCGGCGCTGCTCCAGTTGGAGTTCTTCTCGTACTTGCTCGCGGCCCGGGTGAAGCCGATCGCGTCCTTGGCGGAGCCGGAGTTCAGCGACCCGCTGTTGTCACCCGTCGTCGGCTGGCCCGTCGACTGCGCGATGCCCTGGTTGGCGCTCTGCACGGCGCCCGTGAAGGCGAGCGCGGCGGCGAGGTCGAGCCCCGGGGCCGTGCTGCCGGTCACCGGGCGACCGGTGCTGGCGAGCAGCCACTTGATCTGATCGGGCGTCAGGGCCGGGTTGCGCTGGAGCAGGATCGCTGCCGCCGCGGCGACCTGCGGCGCGGCGAAGGACGTCCCGTTCCCCATGATGTACCCCGGCTCGACGTGGTTCTCGGTCGGAGCCTGGTAGTCGAGCATGGAGCCGGCGGGAACGATCGAGACGATGTGCCGGCCGGTGGCCATGATCTCCGGCTTGATGAACCCGTCGCCGGTGATGCCGTAGGAGGAGAAGCTGGCGACGTAGTCGTCGGCCGTGTCGAGGGTGTCGCTGGAGTCGGAGGCGCCGACGGTGATCACGAACGGGTCGTTGCCGGGTGCGTAGTAGACGGAGTTGGGGCCGAGGTTGCCGGAGGTGGTGACGACGACGATCCCTGCCCGCCAGACCTTCTCGACCGCCTGGTCGAGGGCGCTCGACGTGTACGAGCTCGGGACGCTCTCGGCGAGCGAAAGGTTGACGACGCGGATGTTCTTCTTGTCCTTGTTGTCGAGGACCCACTGGAGGCCGTTGATGATGTCGCTCGTGTAGACGGAACCGGACGACGCGACGTTGACGCCGAAGACCTTCGCGCCGGGGGCGACGCCGATGTGCCGGCCGTCGGCGGCGCTGCCGGCGAGCACCTCGGAGACGAAGGTGCCGTGGCCGACGGTGTCGTCGATGTTGCCGCTCTGGCTGGAGAGCTTGACCTGGGCGAGCCGCGTGCCGAGGTCCATGGCGCTCGGCGCCACGCCGCTGTCGAGCACGGCGACGCCGATTCCCTGGCCGTTCAGGCCCTGAGCCCAGGCGGCGGTTGCGCCGCTGGTGCGCGGGAAGAGGGTGACGAGCGCGCTGTAGGGATCCGTCGTCACTTCACCGGTCGCCTTGATCGGCGAGTCGACGACGACGCGGGTGACGCTGCTCGCGAGGCCGAGCTCGCCGAGCTTGGACGCCTTGATCATTCCGGCGTACGCGTCGATCAGCGAGAGGTTGTCGATCTCCGTCGCATGTACGGCGCTCAGAGCTGCCTGCGCGCCGCTGCCGTAGACGATGACGCGGATGAGGGCGTCGACGTCACCCTGCTCGGTCTGGGTCGCCTGAGCGACCTGCGCGAGCGTCGAATCGACCGTCGGAACTGCCGCGGGGGGGATCGGCGCAACGGGCGTCTCGGGAGTGGCGACGGTCGGCTCGGCGATCGGGGCCGCGACCGGGCCGGCGGCGGGGGGAGCCGCGACCGGAACGGCGACCGGAGCCGGAGCCTGGGGGGCGCTCGGCTTCTGACCTTCGAGAGTGGCGGAGCCGATCGGCTTCGCGTGCTTCTTCGCCGGCGCCTTCACCGCCCGCTTGATCACCACGCGCTGAGGGGCCTTCGCCGTCTTGGTCGCCTTCTTCGTCTTCTTCGCTGCCTTCTTCGCCTTGCCGTACGCCCGGGTGGGGGCATACGAGCGGTTGGGCTCCTTGACGCCGCGTGCGAGCGCGGTCTGGGGGACGAGGAGCAGGAGCGCGGCGAACAGCGAGACGAGCAGCTTCACCGAGACGAGGTGACGCGTGGAGATCCGCATAAGCTCGTTGTCGTTCCAGCCGACCCCGATTGCCTCACCCTGAAGGGTGATCTGGTCGGCGCGAGCGGGGGTCGTGCCGCGAGGCATCGGACGGCGGATTTGCATGGTTTCGTTACTCCCAGGAGTCGGTTGAGTTCCACTCGGCGTTGTTCCAGGCGCTGTCGCCGCTGCCCGTGTTCCACGAGGAGCTGGCGTTCCAGGAGCTGCTGGCGTTCCAGGAGCTGGAGGCGTTCCAGGAGCTGGAGGCGTTCCAGCTGCTGCTCGCGGTGAGGCGGTCGGTGGCGGCCTTGTCGGGCTTGCCGGCGGCGTCCCAGGCGACGGCTGCCTTGTTCCAGGCGTCGAACGTGGACTGCCGAGCGAAGCCGGTCGTCCACTTCGCGGCGGCCTGCTCCATGACCAGGGCGGCGTTCTCGTAGGCGCCCGCGGCCATCCAGGCGCGGGCGGCGAACTCGAGCGCGACCGGCGACCACTGCACGAGGCTCTTGTCGAGCGCGGAGGACGATGCGGCCCAGGCGCCGGCCGCCTTGTCGAAGGCGGCGACCCTGGCGTAGTCGCTGCCGGCGCGGTCGTACGCGGAAGCCGCGGCGACGTAGCTGCCGGCGGACGACCAGGCGTCGCCGGCGCTCTTCCACGCGTCGGCGGCCCTGGCCCATGCCCAGACGCTCTCGTACTTGGTGGCGGCGCGCTGGAAGCTGATTGCGTCCTTGGCGGCGCCGGAGTTGAGCTTGACGACGCCCGCGGGGGTGACCACCTGGCCGGTGGATTGTGCGATGCCACGGTTGGCGGTCTGGACCGTGCCCGAATATGCGAGCGCGGCGCCGATGTCGAGACCCGGTGCGTTGCTGCCGTTCACCGGCCGTGCGGTCGTCGCCAGCAGCCACTTGATCTGATCCGGGGTAAGGCTCGGGTTGCGCTGGATGAGGATCGCGGCGGCGGCGGCGACCTGCGGGGCGGCGAAGGACGTGCCGTTCCCCATGATGTACCCCGGCTCGATGTGGTTGGCGTCGGGGGCCTGGTAGTCCAGCAGCGACGCCGGCGGGACGATCGCGGCGATGTGCCGGCCGGTGGCCATGATCTCCGGCTTGATGAAGCCGTCGGCGGTGATGCCGTAGGAGGAGAAGCTGGCGACGTAGTCGTCGGCCGTGTCGAGGGTGTCGCTGGAGTCGGAGGCGCCGACGGTGATCACGAACGGGTCGTTGCCGGGCGCGTAGTAGACGGAGTTGGGGCCGAGGTTGCCGGAGGTGGTGACGACGACGATCCCTGCCCGCCAGACCTTCTCGACCGCCTGGTCGAGGGCGCTCGACATGTACGAGCTCGGGACGCTCTCGGCGAGCGAAAGGTTGACGACGCGGATGTTCTTCTTGTCCTTGTTGTCGAGGACCCACTGGAGGCCGTTGATGATGTCGCTGGTGTACACCGCGCCCCCGGAGGCGATGTTGATCCCGAAGACGTTCGCGCCGGGCGCGACGCCCGAATGGCGGCCGTCGGCTGCCTTGCCGGCGAGCACCTCGGAGACGAAGGTGCCGTGGCCGACCGTGTCCTCGACGGAGGTCTGGCCGGAAAGCTTGACCTGCACGAGCCGCGACCCGAGGTCCATCACGCTGGGTGCGACGCCGCTGTCCAGGACGGCGACGCCGATGCCCTGGCCGGTCAGGCCCTGCGCCCAGGCGGCGGTCGCGCCGCTCGTGCGCGGGAAGAGGGTGACGAGCGCGCCGTAAGGATCGTTGGTCGCCGCGGCGGGAACCGTCGTCGAGGCCGGCACGACACCGTCCGCCGCCGCGTCGCTCGTCAGGCCCGCATCGCCGGCGTGGTCGGCCGTCGGATCGGTGGTCGCGGTCGCGTCCGCGCCTGCGTCGGCCGTCGGCGTGACGTCGTCGGTGGCCTTGACCGGCGAGTCGACGAGGACGCGCGTGACGCCGCCGGCGAGGCCGAGCTCGCCGAGCTTTGACGCCTTGATCATCCCGGCGTACGCGTCGATCAGCGGCAGGCTCTCGATCTCCGCCGCCTGCGCTGCGGCCAAGGCCGTCCTTGCGCCGGTGCCGTAGACGATGACGCGGATGAGGGCGTCGACGTCGCCCTGCTCGGTCTGGGTCGCCTGAGCGACCTGCGCGAGCGTCGAATCGACCGTCGGAACCGCGGCGGGGGGGATCGGCGCAGCGGGCGTCTCGGGAGTGGCGACGGTCGGCTCGGCGATCGGGGCCGCGACCGGGCCGGCGGCGGGGGGAGCCGCGACCGGAGCCGGAGCCTGGGGGGCGCTCGGCTTCTGACCTTCGAGGGTGGCGGAGCCGATCGGCTTCGCGACGCCCCTCTTCGGCTGCTTTGCCGGCGCCTTCACCGCCCGCTTGACCACCACGCGCTGCGGTGCCTTGGACTGCTTCGCCTTCTTCGTCGCTTTCTTCGTCGCCTTCTTGTACGGCTTGCTCGGCGCATAGGCGCGACTCGGCTGCTTGACGCCGCGTGCGAGCGCGGTCTGGGGGACGATCAGCAGGAGCGCGGCGACCAGCGAGACAAGCAGCTTCAGAGAGACCGGCTGACGCGTGGCGATCCGCACACGCTCGTTCTGGCCTGGAAGCGCGGCGATCGCCTCACCCTGAAGGGTCATCTTGGTGCGCGGTCTACTCATCGGACAACGAACGGCTTACTCGAATCCGGCGGAGTTCCACTCGGTCGAGTTCCAGTCGTTGTTCGTCGAGATCGTGGAGACGTTCCAGCTCGACGAGGCGTTCCAGCTCGAGGAGGCGTTCCAGCTCGAGGAGGCGGTGAACCCGGCGCCGTTCCAGCTGGAGGAGGCGGTGAATCCCGCGTAGTTCCAGCTCGAGGAGGCGTTCCAGGAGGAGCTCGCGTTCCACGAGGAGGACGCGTTCCAGCTCGAGGAGGCGTTCCAGGAGCTGCTCGCGTTCCAGGACGAGGAGGCGTTCCAGGAGCTGCTCGCGTTCCAGCTCGAGGAGGCGTTCCAGGAGGAGCTCGCGTTCCACGAGGAGGAGGCGTTCAGCTGGTCGGTGCCGGCCCTGTTCTTGTCACCCTTGGTCGTCCAGCAGCCGGCGGCGTTCCACCAGGCGAAGCTGGCGGCGCGATACCCGCCGTACTTGTCGCCGGTCGGTGCAGCGTCGGCGAGCTTCTGCCAGCCGGTGGCGGCCTTCTCCCAGTCGGCGGCGCACTTGTCCCAGTTGCCGCCCTTGGTGATCCAGGCGATCGCGGCGTACTCGTACGGGACGTTTGCCCAGTCGGGCGTCGTGCTGCCGGCGAGCGCGCCCGCGGAGGATTCCCACGACTGCGCGGCCTTGTCCCACTTGGCGGCCCTCGCGTAGGCGACTGCTGCGCGGTCCCAGGCGATTGCCTCCATCTGGAAGGCGCCGATGTTGTCGAAGTCGTTGGCAGCCGTCGTCCAGCTGGCCTGGAGCTTGTCCAGCTTGTTCGCGTTCGTGTAGGCGGTGGCGGCGCGCTCGTACTCGACGCCTGCGCGCTGCCAGGCACCGACCTTCGGGCCCCAGAGATGCGCGGCGTTCTTCCAGGCGTCACCGGCCCGCTCCCACGCCGGCGGTGAGGCGGCCTCGTAGTTCTGCGCTGCGCGCTCCCACGAGGCGGCGTCGTTCGCGGCGTTCGAGTTCAGCGTGCCGGAGGAGGCGTCGGTGCCGCTGCCGGTCGAGGCGGTGATGCCCTGGTTGGCGGCGCCGAGCGTGCCGGTGTAGTGCAGCGCAGCCGGGATGTTCAGGGCGCCCGCGGAGCTGCCGGTCACGGGCCGGGTCGTGCTCGTCAGCAGCCACTTGACCTGGTTCGGAGTCAGGGAGGGGTTCTTCTGGAGGAGTAGGGCAACGGCGCCGGCGACCTGCGGAGCGGCGAACGACGTGCCGTTCGCCATGATGTAGCCCGGCTCGATGTGGTTGGCGGTCGGCGCCATCGCGTCGAGGGTCGAGCCCGCCGGCGTGCGGGAGACGATGTGCCGGCCCGGCGCGACGATGTCGGGCTTCGCGAACCCGGACGAGGTCGTACCGTACGAGGAGAAGCTCGCGAGGACGTCGTCGGCGGTGTCGAGCGTGTCGTTCGAGTCCGAGGCTCCGACCGTGATCACGAACGGGTCGTTGCCCGGCGCGAAGCTCATCGTGTTCGGGCCGGCATTGCCCGACGACGCGACGACGACGATCCCGGCGTTCCAGAGCTGCTCGACCGCGTAGTCGAGCGGGTTCGTCGTGTAGGTGCTCGGGACCGTCTCGCTCAGCGAGAGGTTGACGACGCGGATGTTGAGCTGCGACTTCTGGGTGAGGACGATGTTGAGCGCGTTGATGATGTCGCTCGAGTAGACGCTGCCGTCGTCGCGCTGGACCTTCAGGGCGACGACCGATGAGCTCGGCGCCACGCCGACGTAGCGGCCGTCCGACGTCTGCCCCGCCGCCACGGAGGCGACAAAGGTGCCGTGCCCGTACGCATCTGCGAGGTTCGTCTGCGCGGTGAGCGCGAGCTGGGTCAGGCGGCTGCCGAGGTCGGGTGTGGGGGAGACGCCGCTATCGACGACCGCGATGCCGATGCCCTGGCCCGTCAGACCCTCTGACCACGCCGTCGTGGCGCCGTCGATGCGGTCGAAGAGCGTCGTCAGGCTTGAGTACGGGTCGGCCGGCGCCGGGTCGGCGGTCGCCTTGATCGGCGAGTCGACGACCACGTAGTCGACGCCGTCCGCGAGGCCGAGCGCGCTCAGCTTGGACGCCTTGATCGAGCCCGAGACCGCGTGCACGAGCGAAAGCGCCAGGATCTCCGTCGCCTTGACCGACGCGAGCGCCTTGTTCGCGCCGTCGCCGTAGACGATCACGCGGATCTCCGCGTCGGCCGAGCCCTCCTCGGCCTGGGTCTGCTGCGCGACCTGAGCCAGCGTCGGGTCGACGGTGGGGACCGCGACCGCCGGGATCAGCTCGGCCGTCGCGGGCGCGACGTCCGCCGTGTCCGCACCGGCCGGGGTCGCGTCCGCATCAGCCGGTGCCGCTGCGGGCGCCTGGGGGGTCTGAGGCGCCTGCGAGGGAGCGGGGGCGGCGGGGCGCGTCTTCGGCGTCGCGTGCTTCTTCGCCTTTGGCTTCGCGACCGGCTTGATCGCGACCCGCTGCGGCGCCTTCTTCGCCTTGGCGGGGCGCTTCGTCTTCTTCGCCGGCTTGGCCTTGTGCGCCTTGGCCGGCTGGTACGAGCGGGTGGGGGCCTTGACGCCGCGCGCGAGCGCGGTCGACGGGAGCGCGAGCAGCAGGGCGGTGGCAAGGAGGACGAGAAGTCTCATGGGCATATGGCGCAGTGAAATCCGCATGGGCACGTTGTGGTCGCGGCGCGCCTCGAGTTCCTGACCCTGAAGGGTGATCTGGCTCGGCCCGAACGAGGGATTCGCCCAGGCGGCGGGGATACACTCCGCGGGTGCCAGAGGGCTCTGTACGGGTGATCCCGCTCGGCGGCCTCGGAGAGGTCGGCAAGAACATGACCGTCTTCGAGCACGAGCACGGCAGCCTCGTCGTCGACGCGGGCCTCGCGTTCCCGCGCGACGAGCACCTCGGCGTCGACCTCGTCCTGCCCGACCTCACCTACCTGCGCGAGCGGCCGGGTCAGGTGCGGGCGGTCGTGCTGACCCATGCGCACGAGGACCACGTGGGGGCGCTCCCGTACCTCCTGCGCGAGGTCCACGTACCGGAGGTGTGGGCAACGCGGCTGACGCTCGGGCTCGTCAAGTCGAAGCTGGACGAGCACGGGCTGCTGCGAGCCGCCGAGTTGCGCGAGATCGAGCCGGAAGGCCCGCCGATCGAGCTCGGACCGTTCCGGGTCGAGTTCGTGCGCATGGCCCACTCGGTGCCCGACAACGTCGGCCTCGTGATCGAGTCCGACGCCGGGCGGATCCTCCATACGAGCGACTGGAAGCTCGACCACACGCCCGTCGACGGCTTCCGCACGGACGTCGGAAAGCTGGCGGAGATCGGCAACCGAGGTGTCGACCTGCTGCTCGCAGACTCGACGAACGCGGAGCGGCGCGGCTTCACCGGCTCGGAGCGCCTCGTCGGAGAGGCGTTCCGCCAGATCATCCCGCAGCGACAGGGGCGGGTGCTCGTCGCCTCCTTTGCCTCCAACGTGCACCGGATGCAGCAGGCGATCGACGTCGCGGCGCAGACCGGCCGGAAGGTGGCGATCGTGGGCCGGTCGATGCGCAAGAACCTGAACATCGCGGGCAATCTCGGCTACCTGGAGGTCCCGGAGGGGACGGTGATCCCGCCGAACGAGCTCGAGCAGTACGCGCCACACGAGGTTCTCATCCTCTGCACGGGCAGTCAGGGGGAGCCGATGTCGGCGCTGACGCGCATCGCCTACCACGACCATCCGGCCGTGTCCGTGGAGCGCGGCGACACCGTGATCCTGTCTGCGCGACCGGTTCCCGGGAACGAGCTCCGCGTGCACGACACGATCAACCAGCTCGCGCGGGCGGGCGCGGAGGTGCTGCACGAGGAGAACGCGCTCGTCCACGTCTCCGGGCACGCGAATCAGGAGGAGATCCGGACCCTCTACGGGCTCGTGCGGCCGAAAGCGGTGATGCCGGTGCACGGCGAGTACCGGATGCAGGCGGCGAACGCGCGGATGGCGCAGGAGGCCGGCGTGCCGGCCGACGCGATCGTCCTCGCCGAGAACGGCTCGGTCGTCGAGCTCGGCCCGCATGGAGCGCGGATCGTCGACCACGTCGACGCCGGTGTGACGTTCGTGGACGGGCTCGGTGTCGGCGACATCGGCGACGTCGCGCTCCGCGACCGGCGGCACATGGCCGAGGACGGCGTCCTGATCATCATCGCGACCCTCGCGAGCTCGAACGGCGCTCGGACCGCGGCTGCGGAGCTGATCGCACGGGGATTCGCCGAGACGGAGCCGCTCCTCGACGAGATGCGAGCCGAGGCGGAGAACGTGCTGCGCTCGTGCCTCGCCGAGAACGTCGTCGAGATCAAGCTCCTCCAGGAGCACCTGCATGACGGCGTCGGGCAGCTCGTGTACGACCGCACGAAGCGCCGGCCGATGATCCTGCCGGTCGTCGTCGAGGTCTGACGACTTGCACAGCCAGATCGCTGGCGGGTGGCCGGGCGTCCTCGCCCGAAACGCCGCCTCCGAAGAAACGGGACGTCGCTTGATCGCCCAGCTGTCGGCCTGCGAGGTGGCCGCGCTCGCGTTCTGCCGCCTACTGGAGCGGTGGGCTCGCGGAGAGGCCCAGCCGAGCACGGCCGGACAGCGCCAGGCGGCGCTGCGGCGCGCGGCCGACCGGGCCGAGACGGCGCTGACGGGCCTCGAGCGACCGCTCGGGCGCTACCTGCTCGAGCTGGAGCCCGAACGCGCGGAGGGCCGCTCCTGGTACGGCGAGCCGGGCCCGGGCGAGCTGCGCGACTGGCACGACGTCCTCGAGCGGGCAGGAGTCGTGATCTCGCCCGTGCGCGTCGCGCAGGCCTATCTGGAGCTTGCGGTGCTCGTCCGGGCGCTCGAGGGGCTCCGCGCCGCCGCCGACATCGGCTCCGAGCCCGATCGCTCGTCCCTCTGGGCCGGGCTCTTCGACCTCCGCGAGAACCTGCTCGGTCGCGCGCTCGAGGATCTGCGCGCCATCGCCGCCTGAACGGCGTGAGCAGCGCGCCGAGCATCGCCGTCGTCGGCTCGATCAACCTCGACCTCGTCGCCCGCTGCGAGCGCCTGCCGCGGCCGGGGGAAACGCTCACCGACGCCGTCTTCGAGCGCGTTCCCGGCGGAAAGGGTGCGAACCAGGCTCTCGCCGCGGCGCGGCTGGGTGCCACGGTCGGCCTCACCGGCGCGATCGGCACGGACGCGTTCGGAGACGAGGCGCTCGCGCTGCTGCACGAAGGCGGCGTCGACCTCGGCGCCGTGCGGCGTGTCGACGAGCCGACGGGCGTCGCGCTCATCGTCGTCGCCGACGACGGCGAGAACCAGATCGTCGTCGCCCCCGGCGCGAACAGAAGCGTCGAGGCGGGGTCGCTTGCCGGGGCGGATGCGGTGCTCTGCCAGCTCGAGATCCCCGTCGAGACCGCGATCGCAGCCGGTGCGCAGGCGGGCTTCTTCTGCCTGAACGCCGCGCCGGCGCGCGCGCTGCCCCCGGAGCTGCTGGCGTCGGTCGACCTGCTCGTCGTCAACCGCTACGAGCTGGAGACCGTCGGCCGTTTCGACGGCCTGACGGCGCTCACGCTCGGCGCCGAGGGCGCCGTCCTGCTCGAGAACGGGGAGGAGGTCGCCCGTGCGGCGCCACCGCGCGTCGACGCCGTCGACGGCACGGCTGCGGGCGACGCCTTCACCGCGTGCCTCCTCGTCTCTCTACTCGAGG
>DATENZ010000164.1:0-26381 GCA_035274625.1 Gaiellaceae bacterium | reverse complement strand
GGCCAGGCGTCCGCAGGATCAGGTTGACCTGCCCACCGAGCGCCGAGTCGCGCTCGAGGAGGGTCACGTCGTGGCCGCGCTTGGCGAGCGTCACCGCGGCTTTCATCCCGGCCGGCCCGCCGCCGGCGACGACCCAGCGCGCCGGTGATGCGGTCGGCTCGAGCGCGCCCAGCCGGCCCTCGCGACCCGCCGACGGGTTGACCGTGCAGCTGATCGGCAGCCCCTTGAAGACCCGCCCGATGCAGCCCTGGTTCGCGCGGATGCAGTGGACGATCTCGTCCTCGCGGCCCTCGCGCACCTTGTTCGCGAACTCGGGATCGGCGATCTGCGCGCGGGTCATCGCGACCATGTCCGCCTTGCCCGACGCGACGATCTCCTCCGCGAGCACCGGGTCCTTGATCCCGCCGACGGTGAACACGGGTAGCTCGGGCACCGCCGCCTTGACCTGCGCGGTCAGGTCGACGAGGTAGCCGTCCGGCTCGTCGGAGGGCTGGATCGCGAAGTGGATGTTGTGGTAGCCGGCCGCGGTCACGTTCACGTAGTCGATCTGCCCGTCGTCGGCGAGGGTGCGCGCGACCCGGGCCGCGTCCTCGATGTCGAGCGCGCCCGGGATGAAGTCGCTCAGGCTGATGCGCACGCCGACGGCCCAGTCGGAGCCGCAGCGCGCCCGCACGCCCCCGATCACCTCCCGCGCGAAGCGGAGCCGGTTCTCGAACGAGCCGCCGTACTCGTCCGTCCGCTTGTTGTAGAGCGGCGAGAGGAACTGGTGGAGGAGGTAGCTGTGCGAGATGTGCACCTCGGTGCCGTCGAAGCCGCCTTCGCGAGTCAGCTCCGCCGAGCGCGCCCACCAGTCGACGACCTCGCGGATGTCCTCGAGCTCCATCTCCTTCGGCGTCTCGCCGTAGGCGGGCGACTTGACCGCCGACGGCCCCCAGAGCACGCGGAGGTCGTCCGCGGAGTCGCTCGTCGCGTTGAGGCCGAAGTGGTTGAGCTGCGCGAAGATCAGCACGCCGTGCTCGTGCACGGCTGACGTCAGGCGGCGGTCGGCGTCCAGCGCCTCGGACAGGTACGCCCACGCGACGCGCGGAAAGCCGGTGGTCGAGGTCGGATGCACCACGCGGTTTCCGGTGATCAGCAGGCCGGCGCCGCCGCGGGCGCGCGCGACCTGGTAGTCGACGTTTCGCTGGGAGTCGACCCCGCGCTCGGCGAAGAGCTTGACGTGGGCCGTCTGCATGATCCGGTTGCGGACGGTGGCGCTGCCGATCCGGAGCGGGCTGAAGAGGTGCGGGTATGCGGTCATCGAGCGACTGTACGCCTCTGCCGGCATCGACTTCAACCGAATGTCAGACTTCCGCCGGTGAGCGACGAGTACGTGCTCGACACGCCGGTCGTCAGGCAGTTCGTCGCAGACGTCCAGGGCGCGATCGCGTCGTCCGAGACCCCGCTCGAGGCATGCGAGGCGATCCGCCCGAAGTTCGCCCACCTGCTCGGCGACTGGGACTGGCTGCCCGACGAGTACCAGGCTCCGGCGCCCGAGTCGGGCATGGGCGGAGGGATCGGCCAATGGCTCCTCTACCGCGCCGAGGACGGGTCGCTCTCGCTCTTCGCGCTGGTCGTCCCGCCGGGGGCCGAGACGCCCGTCCACGACCACCTCGCGTGGGGCCTCGTCGGCCTCTACCGCGGGACGCAGGACGAGGAGATCTTCCGGTCGAGTGACGGCACCCTCGAGCTGGTCGAGTCGCGCGGACTCCGGCCGGGCGACTTCTACGCGCTCATCCCGCCGCATGACGACATCCACCGCGTCCGCACCACCTCGCGCGAGACGTCCGTGTCGATCCACCTGCTCACGAACGACACCGGCTGCGTCTGGCGGCACACCTACGACCCGGCCTCCGGCGAGCAGAAGCCGTTCCGCTCGGGCTACGTGAACGTGCCCTGCGAGGGCGAGGCGGCCCCGGAGGGGCGTTGAGTCGCAATCCGACCGGCGTCGGCGGACGTAAGTCGCGATACTGGCGCGCACGAAACGACGCTCGTATCTGAGGCTGGGAGCCGCCTCCGCGGCTCTGGCGGCTGCGATCGCCGCCGCGCTGATCTTCGGGTTCAGGAGCGGCACGTCGGCGGCGGCGCCCACGAAGAGCGAGTACTTCGCGCGCGTGGCGGCGATCTGTCGGATCTACGGTCCGAAGCTCGACAAGATCCCACCACCGATCGACGTGACCATTCCTTCCGAGATCACCGAGTCCGTCCGGAAGGTCGAGCCCGTCCTGAGAGCCGAGGCGGAGGCGGTGCGCAGGCTCGAGCCGCCGCGCGAGCTCCGGGCACAGCTCGCACGCTGGAGCGAGCTGAACAAGCAGTCGATCGCCAAGCTCGGCGAGGCGCTCCGCGCGGCCGAGAAGATCGACCTGAGGGGCATCCAGGTCGCCTACGTCGAGTTCGTCGTGATCGGGGCCAAGGCGCAGAAGCTCGGCCACGAGATCGGATTCCCGAGTCCGCCCTGCTAGCGCGATGCGGGCGAGATCTTTAGTTGACGCGTGCCGGGCGGCACTGTATACAAAGCTCATTCCACGGCCCAGCGCTACTCATCTTCGCTGCGGTTGCGGCATCGCGGATGCTGCTGACGGTGCACGGAGTGCGCCGGAGTGGGCAGTCGAAATCCTCGAGAGGCCGGTGAGGAGAAAGGAGTTGGTTCATGCCTGAGGAGTTCGAGCTCGACACTGGCGAACTCGCGGATCAGATCCGAGAGCACCAGCGTCTGACAGGCACGGAGGAGCGTGGCATGACCCGCCGCGACCTCCTCGTCAAGGGAGGAGCCGCGGCGGCGGCCGTCGCCGGCGCCGGAGCGCTTGCCGGGCCAGCAGCGGCGAGAGTGCAGAAGAGCGGCAAGTACACCGGGACGCTGCGGGTGATCACGCTCGGCGTGGAGTGGCCGACCCCCGAAGTTCAGAAGAAGGCGGAGAAGGATCTCGGCGTCAAGTTCGCCCTGACCGTCACCGACCCGGTGACGATGGTCCAGAAGGCGATCACGGCGCCGGAGACCTTCGACATCTTCGGCGGCTACAACTACCAGTTCATCCAGATGTACTCCTCGCACCACCTGATGCCGGTGGACACGACGAAGCTCACGGCATGGCCACAGCTCTACAAGCTGTTCGCCTGGGGGAAGGTGCATCCGGGCTCCAAGGCGGAGACCTACGGAGACGGCGACGCCCCCTTCCGTGCACTCTTCCTCAAGCAGGGCACGAGCGGCCTGCCGCTGACCAGGGTGGGGCCGAGGACCAACAAGGACATCGTCCAGTGGGTCACCAACGAGGCGACCAACAAGACGACAGGTCCGATGCCGCGGTACATCGTCGGCCCCCCGGCGCACTTCAACGCGGACTCGGTCGGCTACAACGCGGACGTCCTCACCAAGCAGCCGAATCAGGTCGGGTGGCAGGAGCTCCTGAACGCGAAGTGGAAGGGCCGGGTCGCCCTGTTGAAGGACCCGGGCATCGTCATGCAGGACGTCGGCAACGCGCTCAAGGCCCAGGGCGTCTTCAAGCCCAAGGACATGGGCAACATGACGCAGGCCGAGATCGACCGGGTCGTCAAGATCGCGACCCGCTACAAGAAGGCCGGCCAGTTCCGCGCCTACTGGGCGAACTTCAACGAGTCCGTCAACCTGATGGCCTCGAAGGAAGTCGTGGTCGAGTCGATGTGGTCGCCCGCCGTGGCGTTGCTCGTCGCGCAGGGCATCAACGTCAAGTACGCGAAGCCGCCGACCGGCTTCCGCGGTTGGTGCAGCGCCCAGGGAATCGCGTCGCACGTCGCGAGCGATCCCGCGAAGCTGCAGGCGTGCTACGACTACCTCAACTGGATGTACGACGGGTGGCTCGGCGCCACGATCATGCGCCAGGGCTACTACATCGGCAACGGCGCCACCCTCCGGAGCTGGATCGCGAAGAACGGCGCGTCCAACCCGGCCGGCGGCATCCCGTTCAAGACCGACGAGTACGACTTCTGGTACAACGGCGCCCGCGCGAAGCGCGATCTGCCGGGCATCACGGGCAAGGTCGGCGACATCAAGAAGGGCTCGGTCCGCGACGGTGGCTCGTTCTCGCAACGCATCGGCCACTACTCCTCGTGGAACAGCTACTTCACGCAGGCCACGTACCAGATCAAGCGGTGGAACGACTTCCTCAGCGCCTAGGACCGGATGACTGAGGGGGTCGTTCACACGGACACGGAGGGGGCGGCAGCGACCGCCCCCTCCGCGCCTTCGGGTTCGGGTCTCGACCTGATCGCGCTCACGAAGGTCTTCCCCGGAGGCACCGTCGCGGTCGACGACGTCAACCTGCATGTCGACCACGGGGAGTACGTCGTCCTGCTCGGGCCCTCCGGGTGCGGCAAGACGACGACGCTGCGGATGATCGGGGGCCACGAGTTCCCGACCGAGGGCGACATCGTGCTCGACGGCCAGTCGCTCGTCGACTTGCCGCCGCACAGGCGCCCGACGACGACGGTCTTCCAGCATTTCGCCCTGTTCCCGCACCGGTCGGTGCTCGACAACGTCGCCTTCGGGCTGAAGATGGAGGGAATGGCGAAGTCGGACCGGAGGGCGCGCGCGATGGAGGCGCTCGAGATGGTCGGGCTCGCCGAGCTCTCCGGACGGAAGCCGGCCGCGCTTTCGGGGGGCCAGCAGCAGCGCGTCGCCCTCGCGCGCGTCCTCGTGACGAAGCCGAAGGCTCTGCTCCTCGACGAGCCGCTCGGCGACCTCGACCGGCTGCTCCAGCTGCGAATGCGCGTCGAGCTGCGGAACCTCCAGCGCCAGCTCGGCCTGATGTTCATCCACGTCACGCACAACCAGGAAGAGGCGCTGTCGATGGCCGACCGGATCGTGGTCATGAACGAGGCGCGCATCCAGCAGGTCGCCGATCCGCTGACGATCGCGACCAAGCCGGCGACCGAGCTCGTCGCTCGCTTCATGGGCGACAACAACATCATTCGCGGCCGCGTGACCGAGAGCACGAACGGTCGCGTCGTGCTCGAGACCGACGAGAAGGTACGCGTGAGCGTGAGCGCCCACGGCGCCACCGCGCCGTCGGTCGGCGAGGAGGCGCTGGTGGCGATCCGCGCCGCCGCGGTCCAGCTGGACGAGTCGGGGGCAGCCGCGACAGGCAACTCCGTCGAGTGTGAGATCGTGTTCGTGGAGTTCCTCGGCGACCTCGTGAAGCTGCATCTGACCGCGGAAGGCGAGCGCATGCTGGCGAAGGTGGCGGGCGAGCGCTACCCGGCCTTGCGCGGCAGGGAGGGTGAGAAGATCCGCATCTCCTGGAACGACGAAGATGCCCAGCTCCTCCAGTCCTGAGCCTCCGGAGCCGCTGGGCCAGGAGCGGGCGCGGGTCGCGCTCGACGAGGTCGAGGAAGCCGAGGCGCTGCTCGAGCAGCACCTGCCGACCCGCGAGAAGGCGCTCGGCGACAGCGGGGGCGCCCGGACCGGTCGCCGCGGCGCCCGGTGGATCACGCTGGCCTGGGGCCTGCCCGGGTTCGTCTGGCTCGGCTTCTTCCTGATCGCGCCCCTCGTCTTCATCGTCCTGATGAGCTTCTGGACGCCCGACACGTCCAAGGGGTTCGTGAAGGACTGGACGCTGCACAACTACGGGCAGCTGCTGCACCCCTTCAGCCTGGACAACGCCTACTGGAAGGACATGCTGCGCTCGGCGGAGATCTCGGCGATCGCGGTCGCCGCCTGTCTCATCTTCGGCTTCCCGGTCGCGTACTTCCTGGCGATGAAGGTGCAGAAGCTCCAGTACCAGATCGCGCTCTTCATCCTCGCGCTGGCGCCGTTCTGGACGAGCTTCATCACGCGCTCGGTCGCCTGGGCCTACCCGCTGATGGGGAGTCACGGCGCGCTCAACCAGTTCCTCGTGAAACTCGGCGTGTCGAGCTACGACCACCCGCTGCTCGACACGCAGTTCACGCAGTTATCGGTGCAGCTGGCGATGATCCAGCTCTACATACTCTTCATGGTCACGCCGATCTTCTTCCTGCTCGCGCAGGTCGATCGGCACGCGCTCGAGGCTGCGCGCGACCTCGGCGGCAACTGGTGGAGCACGTTCCGAGAGGTCGTCCTCCCGCAGACGATGCCGGGCATCGTAATCGGCTCGATCTTCATCTTCGTGCTGACGATGGGCGAGTACGGCACCGTCGAAGTGATCAGCCAGGGCGCCGTCACCACCGTCGGCGTGTACGTCCACAGCCAGATCATCGGCACCCAGTATCCGCAGGGGGCGGCGTCGGCCGTTCTGCTCGTCTTCGTCCTCATCCTCGGCGTGATCGGGATCACGCGCTTCGCGAACCTGCGGGAGGAGATCTAGTGGCGGCGGTCGCACCTGCCCTCGAGCGGACACAGGACCGCGTCATCAAGCGGCAGTACAAGCGCCGCCGCGACTGGTCGAAGTGGGGCCTCGCGGTCTATTTCGTCGTCTTCCTCGTCTTCCTCTACGCCCCGATGGTGCTGATGGCGATCCTGTCCTTCCAGGGCTACTACGGCGGCGTGTCGTTCCCCTTCAAAGGCCCTGCCGGCTTCGACTGGTGGCGGTCGATCTACCAGAGCCAGGTCGGGAACGTCTTCACGAACGCGGACCCGATCCGTGCGGCCGCCGAGCGCTCGTTCTGGGTGAGCCTGGCGGCGGGCGCGATCGTCGCGCTCTTCTCCTTCAGCCTCTCGATGGCGTTCCGGCGGCGCTTCCGCGGCGACGGGCTCGCGTTCTACATCATCATGCTCGCGCTGATGACGCCGGGCTTCCTGCTCGGTCTCGGCACGCAGATCTTCTGGAAGACGATGGACCAGGACACGTCGCTCTGGCGCACGGCCCTGGGCGCGAACACGGTCTGGGGCATCCCGTTCGGCTTCCTCGTCATGGTCGCGATCTGGAATCGCTACGACGACCACATCGACGAGGCCGCGCGGGACCTCGGCGCGAACGCGGCGAGGACGTTCGGCGAGGTCACCCTGCCGCTCGTCTGGACCGGGCTCTTCGGCGCCTTCCTGTTCGGCTTCACGCTCACGTGGAACGACTTCGACCGCACGGTCCTGCTCGTGCTCGACAACACGCTGCCGCTGCAGATCGTCGGCCTGATCCAGGCGGCCGCCTTACGTCCAGACCTGTACGCGCTCGGGACGGCGACGACGCTCGTGTCGCTCGCCGTCATCCTCCTGCTCTTGATCGTGATCGCCGTGCGTGCCCGCTTCTTCGGGAAGAAGCCGACGCAGGCCGCCGTCGAGGAGGAGCTCGGCCTCGTCGAGGGGATCGACGCCGAGGCCGCCGAGCAGGTCGTCGTCGAGTCCTAGTACCTAGCTCCTCGGGTATCGCCGCTTGAAGTCGTCGGCGATCTCGTCCATCGTCGCCCACGTGATCCCGTCGTGCTTGTTGATGTGCTCGATCATCCGCTCGAGCATCAGGATCACCTGCGGCCGGCCGCTGACGTCCGGGTGGATCGTCATCCCGAAGACCGCGTAGTCCTCCTCGCGGTAGATGTAGTCGAACTGGTCGCGCCAGATCTCCTCGAGGTGGCGCGGGTTGACGAAGCCGTGGCTGTTCGGTGCGCCCTTGATGAACATCATCGGCGGCAGGTCGTCGAGGTACCAGCTCGCGGGGATCTCGACCAGGTCCGTCTCCTCGCCGCGCACGAGTGGCTTCATCCACTCCTCCGGCTTCTTCGAGTAATCGATCTTCGTCCACGAGTCGCCCACCCGGACGTAGTACGGGTGGAAGTCCTTGTGCATCAGGCTGTGGTCGTACTTGATCCCGTGCTTGAGCAGTAGCTCGTTCGTGACGTTGGAGAACTCCCACCACGGGGCGACGTAGCCGGTCGGCCGCTTGCCGGAGACCTGCTCGATCAGGCCGATGCACTTGACGAGGACGGCCTCCTCCTGCTCGGGCGTCATCGCGATCGGGTTCTCGTGCGAGTACCCGTGCATGCCGATCTCGTGGCCGGCGTCGACGACGAGCTTGGTCTCCTCCGGGAAGGTCTCGATCGAGTGCCCCGGGATGAACCACGTCGTCTTGAGGCCGTACTTGTCGAACAGCTTGAGCAGCCGGCGCGTGCCGACCTCGCCCGCGAACATGCCGCGCGAGATGTCGTCCGGCGAGTCCTCGCCGCCGTAGGAGCCGAGCCACCCCGCGACCGCGTCGACGTCGACGCCGATCACGCAGAAGATCTCCTTCGCCATCGCTCTCCTCCAGGTCTCGTTGTATGCAATGCCGAACCTACTATGAGGCGGCAATGTGTGTGCTCTGCGGCGTCCTGTTGGAGGAGCACTGGGCCGAGCAGGAGGGCGGCCGGCGGGCACGCGTGTTCCGCGGGCGCCTGCTGAACCGCGTGCTCGGGTTCTACGGGCTGCGGCTCGACGACTGGAGCGGCCGCGTGTGGGTGCTGCGGGATGCGAAGGGGCGGTCGGCGGTCGTCTCGAACCTCGGCGCCGTGTGGGCGGAGGCGGAGAAGCTCTCGGGGCGGAAGCTCGATCCGCTCGACCCCGAGCTGGTCGCGGCGTTGTGAGCACGCCCGTCACGCTCCTGACCGGGTTCCTCGGGAGCGGGAAGACGACGCTCCTGCGCCGGTTGCTGGCGCACCCGGACATGGGCGAGACGGCGGTGATCGTCAACGAGCTCGGCGAGGTGGGGGTGGATCACCACCTGCTTCGACGCGTGGACGAGCGGACGGTGCTGCTGCGCAGCGGCTGCGTGTGCTGCGCGCTGCGGGGCGACCTCGCGGACGAGCTGCGCGACCTGCTCGGGCGCCGTGAGCGGGGCGAGATTCCTGCGTTCTCGCGCGTCGTCGTCGAGACGACGGGGATGGCCGACCCGGTGCCGATCGTCTACACGCTCCTGTCGGAGCCGGTCGTCAAGCACCACTTCCGGCTCGAGCGGGTCGTCACGACCGTCGACGCGCAGCACGGGCTCCGGCTCGAGGAATCGGTGAAGCAGGCGGCGGTCGCAGACCGCCTCGTGGTGACGAAGGTGGACGCGGCCGATCCCGAGCCGGTGAAGGCCGCGTTGAAGCGCCTGAACCCGGCCGCCGAGGTCCTCGAGGCGTCGTTCGGCGCGGTGGAGCCGGCGGCGCTCTTCGGCGGGGAGGAGCGCGACCCGCGGGATCTGCCGTTCGACGACCCCCCGGCGCACGACCACGAGGTGCGCGCGGTGTGCCTGACACTTCGACACGCCGTCGACTGGACGGCGTTCGGCGTCTGGCTGACGATGCTCCTTCAGGCCCGCGGCGAGGACGTCCTGCGCGTGAAGGGCCTCCTCGACGTCGGCGCGGAGGGCCCGCTCCTGATCAACGGCGTCCAGCACGTCGTCCACCCGCCGGAGCACCTGCCCGAGTGGGCTGACGAGGACCGCCGGTCGCGACTCGTCTTCATCGGCCGCGGCTTCACCGGCGAGGAGCTGGAGCGCTCGCTGGCGGCGTTCGACCACGCAGCGTCCGGCGGCTGACGTCAGGCAGGAGGGTCGGCCTGGTCGGCCAGGCCTGCCCGCAGGATCGCCGTCGCCGTCCAGCGGAGGACGGCGAACGCCGCCTCGTCGTCGAGGCCGCAGACGTCCTTCATCACCACGATCGAGTCCATCCCGAGCGTCAGCGCGAGGGCGGCACGGAGCCGGTCCTTCCGGTCCTGGGGCATTTCCTCGAGCGGTTCGAGCACCTCGTCCAGCCAGCGCATGCGCCGCCCCTCGCGGACGGCCGGGGCGTCGTCGCGGTTGCGATGGCTCCTCAGCCAGGTGTCCTGGTACACCCAGAGAGCCCGCCTGAAGTGTGCTTCGTTGGCCGCCGCGACCGGGTTGAACGCGTCGATCAGGGTCAGGAGGCGCTCCTCGACGTCGTCGGTTGCGAGCGTCGTCAGCGCGGCCTCGGTCGCGGCCACTTCCGGGCTGATGTCGGCGACCTCGAGCTCCAGTGCCTCCTGCGTCGGGAAGTAGCGGTAAGCGGTCGCTCGCGAGACACCGGCGACGGCGGCTGCTTCGGCCACGCTCGGCATGTCGCCCGTGTCGGTTCGCAGTTGCTGTGCGGCTTCGACGATCGCCGCCCGCGTGCGGGCCTTCTGGCCGGCCCGTGGGTCTTGACGGCGGGTGGTCATCGCCCTACTATACAAATCTCATTAAGAGACTTATCTCATAACGAGAGAAGTCCGACGAAAGGAGAAGAGATGAGCGCGACCACCACCGAGCTGACCCGGGCACCGGTGCTCGACGAGCTCCAGCTCGTCGACTTCGCCGTCGGCGACGACCCGGCGGCGCAGGCGCGCTTGGCGCTGCCGATCAGCGCCGAGAGCGGATCGCCGCACTCCGTCGTCTACCTCGAGGTCGATCCCGGCAGGCGCATCCCGCTGCACACCCACAACGCCGAGGAGGTGTTCGTCGTCCTGCAGGGGACGGGCGTGGTCACCGCGGGCGACGAGCAATGGGCGGCGTCGCCGGGCGCGATCGCCGTCGCTCCGGCGTTCGTCAGGCACGGCTGGGAGAACACGGGTTCCGAGACGCTCAAGCTCGTTGCCTTTCTCGGCGCGAACGTGCTGATCACGGAGTTCGACGAGCCCGTCGCACCGTTCGGCACGGCGAGGTTCGTCGTCCCCGCCGGCGCCTGACGGCGCATCGGCGAGAGCCTGCCGCCCGGATTTGAGGGGGCGGCAGGTTCTCGTACGATGGGTCGCATGCGTGGCGAGCCGACGACGGGCATGACGCGCGAGGAGATGGATGCGCTGGTCGCCGAACACTTCCGGTTCGAGGCGACGGACGACGTCGAGGGCGTGCTCGGCACCCTGCTGACGGGAGCCGACCACGAGGTGATCCCCTCTCCGTTCGGCGCGCTCGACGACCCCGCGGAGCAGCGGCGCTACTACGAGCTGCTCTTCGACTCGATCAAAGGCGAGAGGGTCGAGCCGCTGCGCCGGTACTACGGCGACGACTTCCTCGTCGACGAGTCGCTGTGGCACGGCCGGATCGAAGACGGGCGTCCCTTCCTGTGCGACGGTCGTAGCGGCGACGTGAGCTTCCGCCTGCTGCACGTGTTCGAGTTCCGCGACGGCAAGATCAGCCGCGAACAGGTCTGGTGCGACCTGGCGGCGATCCAGCGGCAGCTCGGCGTCAGCTAGGTACTGCGACGACGACGACGTTGTCGCGGTAGTGCCCCGACGCGCGATCGAACGGGCCGCCGCAGGTGACGAGCACGAGCCGGGGCTCGCCCGTGCGCGAGTAGATGCTCGTCGGCAGGGCGTTCTTCCGGTACGCGCGCAGCGAGACGACGCGGTAGGCGAAGGTGCGCCCGTTCGCCGTCTCGAGCTGAACCTCGTCGCCGCGGTGGGCCTTCCGCAGCGCGAAGAAGGCGCCCTCGCCGGCTTCCCGGCTGTCGACGTGGCCCGCGACGAGGACTGCGCCCGACGCCGCGCCGGGCACCTGCCCGTCCTGCCACCACCCCGCGCGGTGGATGTCCGGCCGGATCGCGAGGACGCCCTGCCGCACGTCGATAGCGGCCGGCACGACCGCGGCGTCGACCCCGACCGCGGCGATCCGCACGCGGACGGGCCGCGAGGCCGGCGCCTTGGGTGTGACGGACGCCTGGGCGGAGGCGACCCTGCCGCCGGCGACGATGTGCGGCGCGATCAGCGACGTCTCGGGCGCGAGCGGACAGTCGGTCGTCACCTCGTCGATGAACTGCGACCCCGCGAGCTGCTCGCGGTAGGCGTAGAAGCCGGACTTCGTCAGCGTGACGGCCGGCGAGCGGGTCGCGCCGTCGCCCGCGACGGTGACGCTGCCGCTCCAGTAGGGGTGACCCTCGCACCGGATCGCGCGGCGGGTCGCAAAGGGGCCGAAGAGGTCGACCTTGATCTCGGCCCGAGTCCGTCCGAGTCCGCTGACGACGATACGGTCGAAGATGGTCGCGCCGCGGCGGGCGACCTCGGCGGACGCAACGGTGCGCAGCGCCGGCAGCGCGCGAACCGCGATCGACACCGACGCGGTCATGCGCTGGGACGAGGGCGCGGCTAGACGCTGTGCGTTCGGTGCTGCGGCTGCCCCTGTGGCGCGGTAGACGGCCGGCAGCGTCGACGCGAGCGGACCGGTCTGAATGCGGAGCCGGTTGAGCCCCGCCTGGAGAGCCGTGATCGAGACGACGGCGACCCCTTGGGCATTCGTCCGCGCGTCGGGAAGGTCGATCCCGCCGGCCGAGAGCTTCAGCGGGACGTTCGGGAGCGCGTTCCCCGCAGCGGAGAGGACGCGGAGCGTGCCGCGTACCGGCTCCCCGACGGCGGCCTCGTCCGAGACGCGGGCGTCGATCGTGTAGGGCCCGTGATAGCGGGACGCCGCGGCGGCGACCTTCCTGTAGACCGCGACGACCTCCCGCCCGAGCGGCGCCGGATCAGCCTCGCCCGGCCGGGCATCCCCGACCTGCGAGTGGACGTAGAGCGCGACGGCGGCCTGCTGCGTCGGCTTCGCGCTCTGGCCGTACGTCCACAGCGCGTAGGCGATCCTCTGCCGTCGTTCCGGGGGCACCGTCTCGCCGTCGCGATTGCGCAGCACGCCCGGCAGCCCTGGGCGATACCTGTAGGCGCGCGACGCGTACCAGTAGCGGAGGTCGATGCAGAATGTCCGCCGCTTTCCGGGTACGGCGCCCCGGAAGTCGCCGTACCAGCGAATCCCGTAGCGGTTCTTCCCGTAGAACCCGACACCCAGCGTCCCGCAGGTGTTGCGGCCGGCGTTCGAGCACGGGTCGTCGTGATTCGGCGGCTCGGCGGCCACCGACGACGGCACCGCAACGAGTGCCGCGAGACAAGCCGCCACGAGGGCGGCACGGAGGACGGGACCCCTGCTTCGCATCCTCGAACCGACGGGCTTCGGGGCGCCCGCGCGATCTCCTCCCGCTCAAGTCGGTGCGGCGATCGCCGATAGCACGAGTGGATGGGACGGGATGCGGCCCCGTGGGTGGAGCGCCTGCGTGCGCTCGTGCGCAGCTTGCTGGCGACGGCGGCGGTGGCGGCTGCTGTCGCGGCGGCTTGTGGAGTGGCGGCGGGCGCCTCCTACCGCGTACGGCCCGGCGACACCCTGAGCGGCATCGCGACCCGGTACCACACGACAGTTGTCGGCCTGGCGCGCCTGAACAAGCTCGACGCGGACGCGATCCTGCCGATCGGGCTCACCCTGCGGGTCCCGGCGCAGCCCGTGCGCCTGACGGCGTACGTCGTTCGCCCGGGAGACACGCTGAGCGACATCGCCTACCGGCACGGACTCACCGTCGCGGGGATCGCTCGCGTCAACCGTCTCGACCCCGAGGACCTGCTGGTTGCCGGCCGCCGGCTGATGCTGCCTGCCGGCCCGTCGAGAGAGACGATCCGCGACACGATCAGGCGCTGGGCCGACCACTACCGGATTCCGCGTTCGCTGGCGCTCGCGCTCGCCTGGCAGGAGTCGGGCTACCAGCCGCGGGCGGAGTCGGAGTCGGGGGCGGTCGGCGTGATGCAGGTGATGCCGGACACGTGGACGTACGTGGAGTCGGTGCTGATCCGCCGGAGGATCCCTCGGACACCGTCGGGAAACGTGCAGGTCGGCCTCGCGTACCTCCGCCACCTGCTGGACGAGTTCGGCAACACGCAGCTCGCGCTCGCCTCCTACCTCCAGGGCGAGCAGTCGGTGAGGACGGAGGGCATCCACCGCTCGACCAGGCAGTACATCGCGAACGTGCTCGCGCTTGCTCACCGCATAGCGCAGTGAGACGACTACGCACCGACGAGCCGTTGCCGGAGTAGCTCCGCGAGTCCGTCCGGCCGAAGGCCGCCACTAAGGTCGATGATCCAGCGGGCGAGCTCGGGGTCGCTCGCGTCCACGCCGTAGCCGTTAATGGGCGTAGCTCTGCGGCCGGGCGAGCGCACCGTCGAGCGCAGCCTCTGATCTGAGCACGTTCTGAGCGGCGGTCGTGGTGCCACCAACGATCGCCGCGTACAGCTCGAGCGCGTCCGCGAGCGTCAGGTAGATGGTCTCGGACTCGCCCGCCGCCACGAGCGGTCGTTACGGCTCGATCGCGTCCGCGTCGGGATCGTGCTCGGCGAGGATGCGCAGCGCCTCGGAGTGCCCGGCGACGACGCGTTTGCCGGTATCGCGGATGCGCTCTCGGAGCCGCTCGGTCGGCAGCAGCCGAAGCTCCCCGCTAGGCAGTTCCTCCACAAGCACTGACGAACCGGGCGTGTAGCCACTCGCCTCGAACTCGCGCGGGATCGAGACGACGTTGCTGTTGCCGACGCGGCGGATCTTGACGATCCTCATACCGTCAGTATATACGCGGATGTCCATGGCCCAGGCTAGTAGGACCGCGGCATCCCGAGCACGTGCTGGCCGAGGTACGCCAGCACGAGGTTGTTCGACACCGGCGCGATCGAGTAGAGCCGGGTCTCTCTGAACTTCCGCTCCACGTCGTACTCCTCCGCGAAGCCGAAGCCGCCGTGGGCGTCCAGGCAGGCGTTCGCGGCGGCCCACGACGCTTCTGAGCCGAGCAGCTTCGCCATGTTCGCCTCGGCGCCGCACGGCTCGCCCTGCTCGAACAGCCACGCGGCCTTGTAGCGCATCAGGTCGGCGGCTTCGATCGCGGCATACGCGCGCGCGATCGGGAACTGGACGCCCTGGTTCTGGCCGACCGGACGGCCGAACACCACGCGCTCGGAGGCGTACGACGAAGCCTTCTCGACGAACCAGTGGCCGTCGCCGATGCACTCCGCGGCGATCAGGATGCGCTCCGCGTTCATGCCGTCGAGGATGTAGCGGAAGCCCTTGCCCTCCTCGCCGATGAGGGCGTCGGCCGGCACCTCGACGCCGTCGAAGAAGATCTCCGTCGTCGCGTGGTTCATCAGCGTCTTGATCGGGCGGATCGTCATCGTCCCCGCGTCCTGCGCCGCACGCATGTCGACGATGAAGGTCGAGAGGCCCTCCGTCCGCTTCTCGACCTGATCCGCGGGCGTCGTCCGCGCCAGGAGCAACATCAGGTCCGAGTACAACGCGCGCGAGGTCCAGATCTTCTGCCCCCGGATCGCGTAGCCGCCGTCCCGCCGCTCCGCGGTCGTCTGGATCGACGTCGTGTCCGAGCCGACCGTCGGCTCCGTCACACCGAAGGCCTGCAGGCGCAGCTCGCCCGAGGCGATCTTCGGCAGGTAGCGCTCCTTCTGCTCCGCCGACCCGTGCCTGAGGATCGTCCCCATCGTGTACATCTGCGCGTGGCAGGCGCCGCTGTTGCCGCCGGAGGCGTTGATCTCCTCGAGGATCACGCTCGCGGCCGTGAGCGACAGCCCGGCTCCGCCGTACTCCTCCGGAATCAGCGCCGCGAGCCACCCCTGCTCGGTCAGCGCGCGGACGAACTCCTCCGGGTAGCGGTCGGGCTCGAGCGAGCGCCAGTACTCGCCCGGGAAGCCGGCGCACAGCTCGCGCACCGCCGCGCGGATCTCCTTCAGCTCGTCCGGGAGCGAGAAGTCCATTCTCAGCGCGCGTGGCGCTCGAGCAACCGCCGCGCGATCAGGAGCTGCTGGATCTCGTTCGACCCCTCGCCGAGGATCAGCACCGGCGCGTCGCGGTAGAGGCGCTCGACGACGTACTCCTGCGAGTAGCCGTAGCCGCCGTGGATGCGCATCGCCTCGAGCGCGACCTCCTCGGCCGTCTCCGTCGCGAACCACTTCGCCATTCCCGCCTCCAGGTCGGCGCGCTCACCCGCGTCTTTCCGCTCCGCCGCCTGCATCGTCAGGAGCCGGGCCGCCTCGATCTTCGTCGCCATCTGCGCGAGCTTGAGCTGGATCGCCTGGTGCTGGGCGATCGGCTTGCCGAACGTCTCGCGCTCCTGCACGTACTTGATCGACTCCTCGAACGCACGTGTCGCGATCCCGACGCCCCGCGCGGCGATGTTCACCCGGCCGAGCTCGATCCCGCCCATGAAGTACTTGAAGCCCTCGCCGACGCCGGCGTCGCCGCCGAGCGCGCTCTCGGCCGGGGCGCGAAAGCCGTCGAACGCGAGCTCGACGGACTCGACACCCTTGTAGCCGAGCTTCCGCAGCGGCTTCGAGATCCGCAGGCCGGGCAGCTCTGTCTGGTCGGGCTCCTTCTCGAGCAGGAACGCGGTCATCCCGCGGTGCCGCGGCTCCGCGGCCGGATCCGTGACCGCGAGCAGCGTCACCATCCCCGCGCGCAGGCCGTTCGTCGCCCACATCTTCTGCCCGCTGATCACCCACTCGTCGCCCTCGCGGACCGCGCGAGTGCGGATCGCCTGCACGTCCGTCCCCGCGTGCGGCTCGGTCATCGAGTACGCCGAGCGCAGCTCTCCCGAAGCCATGCGAGGCAGCAACCGCTCGCGCTGCTGCTCGGTGCCGAACGTCTTGATCATCCACGCCGAGATGAAGTGTGTGTTCAGCACGCCCGACAGAGACATCCAGCCTCGCGAGAGCTCGACCTGGATCAGGGCGTACGTCTTCAGGTCGAGCCCGAGGCCGCCGTACTCCTCCGGGATCGTGACGCCGAACAGGCCGAGCTCCTTCATCTGCTCGACGAGCGGCGCGGGGAACTCGTCCGCGTGCTCGTACTCCGACGCGACCGGGTAGACCTCGCGCTCGACCCACTCGCGGATCGTCTGGACGATCTCGGCGTGTTCGGCGATCACGCCGGAACTGCCGCTCGCAGCAACCCGCGAACGTTGTCCAGCTGCTCGAGCTTGAGAATCGCGCTCTCCAGCGAGTCGACGCACGCCTCGTCGAGGGCGAGGCTCGCGTTCTCGCGGAACTTCGCCCTCACCTCGTCCGCGGTCAGCGGGTTCCCGGGGCCGCCGCGCTGATGCGGGAGTTCGGCTTCCAAGACGCGACCGTCGCGCATCGTCACCCGCACGCCGCCGGGGAACGCCTCCGGATAGGTCGGGTACGCCTTCGTCTCGTAGCGGACGCGACCGGCCAGCGCGAGCACGCGCCGGTCGGCGATCGCGTCCTCCGAGTAGGCGCTCAGACCGGCGGAGCCGTTGACGAGCATCGCCGCCGTCGAGTACTGGAGGCTGAACTTCGCCTCGTAGACGGTGCGCGGCGCGACCTTCGCCGCCGTCGGCTCGAGCACGAGCGAGACGCCCTCCTGCGGGATCGTCACCAGGATGTCCTCGATCTCGTCCGGGTCGAGCTGCCCCAGGCTCTGCGTCGCGCCGAGCGAGCCGTGGATGAAGTGGCACGCGGGATACGGCTTGTACGCGATCCGCGGCGTCTCCCAGCGGGACCCGAGGTCGCCGAGCTGCGACGCGATGTCGATCTCGCCCGGCCCGGCGCCGACGAAGGCGTGGTAGAGGCCGAACCGGCCCTCGAGCACGCCGGGCGGTCCCTCGCCTCCGAGCGACGCGAGCCGTGCTGCCAGGACGGAGCCGTGCGCCGCCCACGCCGGGTGGAAGGGCTTCGTCGCGGTCGCGTCGTCGAGGTAGGCGAAGAGGCCCCCGGCGAAGGAGCCGGCGATGCCCAGGGCCGAAGCGGCTGTGGCCGCGTCGGCACCCACCAGCGCGGCCGACGCAGTAGTCCCGCCGAAGATCCCGCAGATCGCCGTCGGGTGGAACCCGCGCGCGTGGAACTGCCCCGACGCCGCCATGCCGACCCGCGTGACGACCTCGTTGCCGCCGACGATCGCCGCCAGCAGCTCCGACCCCGACGCCCCCTGCGCCTCCGCCGTCGCCAGTGCAGCAGGACAGACCACGACGCTGACGTGCGAGACCGAGTCGGCGTGCGTGTCGTCGAAGTCGAGCCCGTGGCAGAGCATCGCGTTCGCGAACGCTGCGTTCGGCGCCGGCAGCGCCGCGTCGAGCGCGAGCACCGACGCCTGCGGCTCGCCGCCCAGCTCGGCCATGGCCGTCCGTCCCTCCGTCGCCACCCCGAGCGCCGACGCCGCGTAGCCGCAGCCGATCGCGTCGAGGAGGTGCAGCTTCGCGTGCTCGACGACGTCGTCGGGGATGTCGTCCAACGTCAGGCTCGAAGTCCATTCGGCGATCGTCTGTGCAGCGGTCATTCCACGCTCCAATCCGTATCGGTGCCGGGGAAGAGCGCCTCCGCCTCGGGTGCCCCCCGCCGGTAGACCATGAAGGTTCGCTTGAACTCGATCACGACCTCGCGGCGTTGGTTGACGCCCCGGCAGCGCATCGACACGATCCCGACGCTCGGATTCGACTTCGACTCGCGCAGGTCAAGGATCTCGCTCTCGGCCCAGAGCGTGTCGCCGACAAAGACCGGCTTCGGCAGCTTGATGTCCGTCCAGGCGAGGTTGGCGGCTGCGTTCTCGCTCGTGTCGGGCACGGTCATCCCGGTGACGAGCGCCAGCGTGAACGCGCTGTTCACGAGCGGCTTCCCGAACTGCGTGCGCTCCGCATACGGCACGTTGAAGTGGATCTGGTTCGTGTTCAGCGTCAGGCACGTGAACCAGATGTTGTCCGTGTCGGTGATCGTCCGGCCGAGACGGCTGCGGAACGTGTCGCCCACCGAGAAGTCCTCGTAGAACCGGCCGCGCCACTCCTTCGGCGCGCTCACCCTGCCACCTCGGCATCGGCCAGCACGCGCCGCGCCCGCTCGACGACCGGCAGGTCGATCATCGAGCCGTTCAGGGCGAGCACGCCGCGCCCCTCGCGCACCCCGGCCTCGTACGCGTCGATCACGCGCCGGGCCCAGCCGAGCTCCGTCGCGGTCGGAGCGAAGACGCCGTGGACGACCGGCACCTGGCGCGGATGGATGCAGACCTTGCCGCGCAAGCCGAACGAGCGCGCGAGCCGCGCCTCGGCGTCCAGCCCGGCGTCGTCGTTCACGTCCAGGTGGACGATGTCGAACGGCGCCCTGATCCCGGCCGCCACGGAGTCGGCGACGAGCTTGGAGCGCGCGTAGACGAGCTCGAGGCCGTCTTCGCGAGGCTCCAGCCCGAGCTCGAGCCCGAGGTCGACCGCGCCGAGGACGAGCGCCGCGACCCGCGGCGCCGATGCGATCTCGTACGCGAGGCGAAGCCCCTGCGCCGTCTCGACGATCGCGATCACCGGCGGGCCGTCGGCGCCGAGGGCGGCGACGGCGTCCGGACTCGCCTTCGGAAGGACGACCGCGTCGAGGGAAAGCTCTTCGGCCATCGCCACGTCGCCCTCGAACCAGGGCGTCTCGACGCCGTTGACCCGCACGATCCGCGGCCCGACCTGGGCCACCGTCTCGCGCGCGGCTTCCTTCTGCGCCGGTGCGACGGCGTCCTCGAGGTCGGCGACGACGGCGTCCGCGTCGGAGGCGAGAGCCTTCGTCAGCTTCGCGTCGTCGTCACCGGGCGCGAAGAGGAGCGAGCGTGCGTGGGCGAGGTCGCGGGCCAGGCCAGCTATATGTCAGACATCCGGCGGGGTGTCAAACAGGGGCCGCTTGACACCGGCCCGAAAGTCAGACATAAACGCTCCCACCTGTGAAGGCGGTCGTGTTCCACGAGTTCGGCGGGCTGGACGTGCTGCGCCTCGAAGACGTGGACGACCCGAAGCCGGGCGCGGGCGAGGTCGTGATCGACGTCGGCGCGACGGCGCTGAACCACCTCGACGTCGACATCCGCGAAGGCGTCTCGCGCTTCCCCGTCGAACCGCCGTTCGTCCTCGGCCTGGAGGTCGTCGGGCGCATCGCGGCGGTCGGAGACGGGGTCGAAGGCTGGCAGGTGGGCGACCGCGTGATGCCGTTCCTGATGGACACCTGCGGCGACTGCCGCTACTGCCTGACCGGCCGCGAGTCGCTCTGCCTCGGGCCCGGGTTCATCAGCTTCAGCACCTCGGGCGGCTACGCGGAGCAGCTCTGCTGCTCCGTCGGGCATCTGATGCGCGTCCCGGACGAGATCTCCGACGAGGCCGCCGCTGCGCTGCAGATCGCCTTCGGCACCGCGTGGCACATGCTCTTCACGCGCGGCCGCCTCGTCACTGGAGAGACGGTGATGATCAACTCGGTCGGCAGCGGGATCGGCTCGGCCGCCGTGCAGCTCGCGGCGCTCGCCGGCGCGACCGTGATCGGCAACGCGAGCACCGACGACAAGCTGGCTCGCGCCGGCGAGCTCGGGATGGACCACGGGATCAACCACGCGACCCAGGACGTGGTCGAAGAAGTGATGCGGCTGACCGACGGCCAGGGTGTCGACCTGGTCTTCGAGCACGTCGGCGGCGAGCTCTTCCAAAAGGGGCTCGACTCGCTGGCGAAGGACGGCCGCCTCGTCATCTGCGGCGGACACTCGGGCGAGGTCGTTCCCTTCGACATCATCCCGTTCTTCCGGATGCAGAAGAGCATCATCGGCTCGTTCGTGTACACGCGGCACGAAGTCGAGATCTGCCTCGACCTGGCCCGGCGCGGGAAGATCACGCCGCTCGTCTACAGGGCGTTCCCGCTCGAGGAGGCGCGCGAGGCGATGGCGACGATGGAGCGCCGCGAGCACTTCGGCAAGATCGTGCTGAAGCCGTGAAGCGGCTCGGGGTCGACGTCGGCGGAACGTTCACCGACCTGATCTATGTCGACGACGCGGCGGGCGAGATCCTCGTCCACAAGGTCGCGACGACACCTGCCGACCCGTCAGAGGCGACGGTCCAGGGGATCCGGGAGCTCTGCGAGCGCGCGGGAGCGGAGCCGTCGCAGCTCGACCAGGTCTTCCACGGGACGACGATCGCGACCAACATCGTCATCGAGCACAACGGCGCTCGCGTCGGGATGATCACGACCGAGGGCTACCGCGACATCCTCCACATCGCGCGGCACAAGAAGCCGCTCAACTTCTCGAACTACCAGGACCTGCCCTGGCAGCGGTACCCGGTCGCCCGCCGCCGCCACCGGCTCACCGTCCCGGAGCGGATCACGCGCGACGGGTCGGTGCTCGTGCCGCTCGACGAGGAGCGCGCGCGCGAGCAGGTCCGGAAGCTGAAGGAGGCCGGCGTCGAGGCGGTCGCGGTCTGCTTCCTCTTCTCGTTCCTGAACCCGGCGCACGAGGCGCGCGTCGCCGAGATCGTCCGGGAGGAGTTCCCGGACGCGTTCCTCTCGGTCTCGTCCGAGGTGCTGCCGCAGTACCGCGAGTACGAGCGCTTCTCGACCGTCTGCCTGAACGCGTACATCGGGCCGCGCGTGGCCCGCTACGTGCGCCGGCTCGAGCAGGAGCTGGAGGCGATGGACGTCGAGACCGGGCTGCACCTGATGACGTCGGCGAGCGGCGTCGCCACCGCCGAGGGCGCCGTGGCGCGGCCGGTGAACCTGCTCATGTCCGGACCGGTCGCAGGCGTCGTCGGCGGGATCTGGGCCGGCCGCCAGGCCGGGTACGACAACGTGATCACGCTCGACGTCGGCGGCACGTCGGCGGACATCGGGCTCGCACAGGACGGCCGCCTGCGGATGAAGCACCTGCTCGACACGAAGGTCGGGCCGTACCAGGCGATGATCCCGATGGTCGACGTCGACACGATCGGCGCGGGCGGGGGATCGATCGCGTACGTGGACGCGGGCGGGATCTTCCGTGTCGGGCCGCGCTCCGCAGGTGCCGACCCGGGGCCGGCGGCCTACGGTCGCGGCGGCACCGAGGCGACTGCCACCGATGCGATGGTCAACCTCGGCTGGCTGCTGCCGGAGACGTTCCTCGGCGGCGGGATGAGCCTCGACACCGCGGCCGCGCGCCGCGCCTTCGAGGACGGCCCCGCTGCGGCGCTCGGGATGACGGTCGAGGAGGCCTCGATGGGCGCCGTCCAGATCCTCACGCATTCGATGGTGCAGTCGATCGAGGAGAACTCGGTGCGCAAGGGTTACGACCCGCGCGATTTCGCGCTCGTCGCCGAGGGCGGGGCCGGGCCACTGTTCGCGGCGCAGATCGCGCTCGAGGTGGGGACTCCGTGGGTCGTCGTCCCGAACTACCCCGGCGTGACGGCGGCGCTCGGGCTGCTCGCGACGGACATGGTCTACGAGTACGTCGCGACGGTCCACGAGCGCCTCTCGCGGCTGGACGGAGTGCGGCTGCAGACCGGATTCGACGAGCTCGAGGCGCAGGCGCGCACGCAGCTCGAGGAGGACGGCATTCCGGCGGACCGCATGCTGCTGCAGCGCGTCGCCGACTGTCGCTACCTCGGCCAGGGCTACGAGCTTCGCGTCGACGTCGCCTCCGGAGGGATCGACGCCGCGTGGACGGAGAAGGTGCGCGGCGACTTCCACGACATCCACGAGCGGGAGTACTCGCGCCGCTTCGAGGAGTCGGACATCGAGATCCCGAACATCCGGCTGCGCGGCATCGGGCTGATGCCGGCGCTCGAGATCCCGGAGGCGGAGGCGGGCGACGAGGACGCGAACGGCGCGCTTCGGTACGAGCGCGACGCGTGGTTCCGGGTCGGCGGGGAGCTGAAGCAGGTGGCGACGCGCTTCTACGACCGCGAGGCGCTGCGCGCCGGGAACCGGATCGAGGGCCCCGCGATCGTCAACCAGTACGACTCGACGACGGTGATCCCGCCCGGCCTTTCGGCCCAGATCGACCGGTTCGGGAACATCGTCGTGGCGATCTCGGTGCTGAGCGAGGTCGCGGCGTGAGCGTCGTCGAGTACGAGGTCGGCCGCCAGCCCGGGCCGCCGGCGCGCAAGCGCGTCGAGGTCGACCCGATCACGCTGCGCGTCCTCGGTGGGGCGTACCACGCGATCGCGAAGGAGATGGCGGGCGTGCTCTTCCGGATGAGCTACTCGTCGATCATCCGCGAGTCCGAGGACCTCGGCGCCGGGATCTTCGACCACGAGGGCCGCGAGCTCTGCGAGTCGGACTCGACGCCGATGCACATCGGCTCGCTGCCCTGGTACATCCGCGGCTTCCTCCACCGGCTCGATGGCCAGATCGAGGACGGCGACGTGATCGTCCACAACCATCCCTACCTCGGTGCCTCGCACTCCCCGGACGTCGCGGTCGCGGTGCCGATCTTCCACGAGGGCGAGCTGCTCGGCTTCGCCGCGGTCACCGCCCACGTGCTCGACGTCGGCGGCTCATATCCCGGGATCAACGCGGACGCGTTCGACGTCTACGCCGAAGCGAAGATGTACAACGCTCTCCGCTGGTACCAGCGCGGCGAGCTGAACGAGGACCTCGATCGGATGATCTTCGACAACGTCCGGACCGAGACGATGAACCGCGGCGACATGAACGCGATGCTCGCGGCGTGCCAGCTCGGCCGCGACCGCTTCCTCCGGCTCGTCGAGCGCTACGGGACGGACGTGGTGATGAGCGCCGCCTACGACTGGATGGACTACTCCGAGCGGATGCTGCGGACCGAGATCGCGAAGATCCCGGACGGCACGTACGGCCCGGTGATCGGCTGGCTCGACGACGACGCGCGCAACCGCGACGAGCGGCTACGCGTGGAGACGCGCGTCGTCGTCGAGGGGGACGAGATCACGATCGACCTGACCGGCTCGAACCCGGAGGTGCCGACCGGCTACAACGTCCCGTTCGAGGGCTCGCTGCTCGTCAGCTGCTACTACGCCGTCCGCACGATCCTGCTCGACGAGGTCACGTTCCCGGAGCACGTGCCGCAGAACGACGGCGTCTTCAGGCCCGTGAAGGTGATCGCACCGAAGGGGACGATCTTCAACCCGAGCTTCCCGCGTGCGTGCTTCTCGCGGTTCTGCCAGACCCAGCGCGTCGTCGACAACGTCAACCTCGCCCTCGCGGAGGCGCTGCCGGACAAGGTCACCGGCGGGAACTCGGCCGGCATCCACTTCTGCGCGTATGCGGGCTTCGACGCCGCGATGGGCGAGTACTGGCTCTACCTCGAGGTGAACGAGGGTTCCTACGGCGGCCGGTCCGGCAAGGACGCGATGGACTCGGTCGACAACCTGATGGCGAACACGCGCAACAACCCGATCGAGGAGCTCGACCAGCGCTTCCCGATGCGCTGCGACCAGTACGAGCTGCGGCCGGAGCCAGCGGCGCCGGGGAAGTGGCGCGGCGGCGTCGGGATCATCCGCCGGAACAGGTTCCTGGTGGACGGCACGTACTCGTGCGAGGGCGACCGGCAGACCGACCCGCCGACGGGCGTCTTCGGCGGCTGGGACGGGCTGGTGGCGTCGTGCCGCAAGAACCCGGACACCGCGCGCGAGCAGATCTTGCCGGCGAAGGTGACCGGGGTGCCGTTCTCGGCCGGCGAGTTCATCGAGTTCCGCGAGCCGAACGCGGCCGGCTACGGGGACCCGCTCGAGCGCCCGCCGGAGCAGGTGCGGGAGGACGTGCTCGACGACTTCACGACGATCGAGCTCGCGCGCGAGGCGTACGGCGTCGTCTTCGCCGACGAGCGGACGCTGGAGATCGACGCGGAGGCGACGGAGAAGCTCCGCGGCGAGCTCACGGCGAGCCGGAAGGGCCGGTCGCTGACCGAGTGGTACGCGGGCCGCGAGCTGCCGCCGGCGTCGGCGCCGGTCTCTGCCGCCGGGAACGCCGAGTTCTCGCCGGCGTGAGCCTGCAGCTCCCTCGCGACGATCCATGGGTCAGGCGGGGGTACGGCCAGGCGACCATCGAGCCGGGCGAGCGGCCGGCCGTGCTCGTCGTCGATCTCCAGTACGCGTTCACCGACCCGCAGTTCCCGCTCGGCGGCGCGCCGCTCGTCGAGCGGGCGGTCGAAGGGACGGCGCGGGTCGTCGACGCCGCTCGCGCAGCGGGCGTGCCCGTGTACCAGACGGTCGTGGCGTGGCGCGACGACGGCTCGGACATCGGGCTCTGGCCGGTCAAGCTGCCGATCCTCCGAGAGGTCACGCTCGAGTCGCGCTGGGCGCAGGTGGACGAGCGGGTCTGGGACGACTCCGACGTCCTGCTCGTCAAGAAGTGGCCGTCCTTCTTCCACGGGACGCCGCTCTTCTCGCTCCTGACCGCAGCCCAGCGGGACACGGTCGTCGTCACGGGCTGCATGACCTCCGGCTGCGTTCGCGCGACGACGGTGGACGCGTTCTCGTACGGCTTCCGCACGCTCGTCCCGGAGGACTGCGTCGGCGACCAGGGGCAGGAGGGACACGAGTCGAACCTGCGCGACGTGCACCGGCGCTATGCGGAGGTGACGACGGCCGACGAGGTGGTGGGCTATCTCGAGCGCGTCGGGGCGGGGGTGGCGGCGTGACCACCAAGGCGTACGAGCAGGTCGCCGCTCGGCTGCGCGACGAGATCCACGACGGCGTGCTCGCGCAGGGCGCGCGGCTCCCGAACGAGGTCGTGCTCGCGGAGCAGTTCGGCGTCAGCCGAGCGACCGTGCGGGAAGCGCTCCGCCTCCTGGCGGCGCAGAGCCTGATCCGCACCGCGAAGGGCGCCGGCGGCGGCTCGTACGTGACCGTCCCGAGCGCCGAGCACCTCTCGGAGTCGCTGCGCGCGGGGCTGGGGCTGCTGACGGCGGCGGAGGACGTGACGCTCGACGAGCTGCTCGAGGCTCGCGAGCTCCTCGAGGTGCCGGCGGCCGAGCTCGCCGCAAAGCGGCGCGCCGACCAGCACGTCGAGCGGCTGCGCGGCGCGATCCCGGGCGAGCCGCTCCGGCTCGGGACGCAGGAGCAGTTCGTCTACAACGCGGACTTCCACACGATCGTGATCGAGGCCTGCGGCAACACGCTGCTGCTGATCGCGGCGCAGCCGATCTTCGCGATCCTCCAGACCCATCTCGCCCGGTCGCGGCTGGGGCGCAACTTCCACCGCTCGATCAACATGCACCACCGAGACATCGCCGACGCGATCGACAAGGGCGACTCGCGCGCCGCCAGCACGCTGATGTACGACCACCTCGAGTTCCTGCGGCCGTACTACGAGCAGGCCTGGCGCGAGGTCGGTCGCTGAGCGTCTCCTTCGGCATCCAGGGGAGCGGCCAGCTCGTCGAGGGCGTGCCGGATCCTGCCGTCTTTCGCGAGGTCGCGGCCCGGGCGGAGGAGCTCGGGTACGACTCGATCTGGGCCGGCGACCACATCTCGTACCGGAACCCGATCCTGGACATCGTCGTCGCCCTGTCGACGTTCGCCGCGGTGACGGAGCGGATCACGCTGGGGGCCGGGATCGTCCTCCTGCCGCTGCGGCATCCGAGCGTCGTCGCGAAGGAGTTCGCGTCGCTCGACTACGTGTCCGGCGGGCGGGTGATCCTCGGCGTCGGTGTCGGCGGCGAGGGCGCGAAGGACTTCGAGGCGGTCGGCGTGCCGGTGCGCGAGCGCGGTGCGCGGACGGACGAGGCGCTGCGCGCGCTGCGGGCGCTCTTCGGCGAGCAGCAGGCGAGCTTCGGCGGGCGCTTCTTCTCCTTCGACGGGATCTCGATCGAGCCGCGGCCGGCGCAGCCGGGCGGGCCGCCGCTCTGGGTCGGCGGGCGCTCGGAGGCCGCGCTCCGGCGCGCCGCAACCCTGGGCGACGGCTGGATCCC
>DATENZ010000163.1:0-2810 GCA_035274625.1 Gaiellaceae bacterium | reverse complement strand
CCCGCGCGCATCCTCGCGATCGTCGTCCCCCGCCGCGAGACGGCGGACGCGTACACGGTCGTGGAGTGACGAACAGCGTCCGGATCGGCCTCGCGCAGGTGACGGCGGAGCCGTACGCGGTCGAGGAGAACCGCGAGCTGGCGAAGCGGGGGGCTGCAGAGGCGTTCGCCGCCGGGGCGGACATCGTCGTCCTGCCCGAGATGATCGTCCACGGCTACGTCGCCGACTGGCGGCGGCTGGCGCCGCTCGCAGAGCCGATCGAAGGGCCGACGTTCTCGGAGTGGCACGCGCTCGCGCGCGAGGCGGGCGGCTACGTCGTCGGCGGCCTGTGCGAGCGCGACGGCGACGCGCTCTACAACGCCGCGCTGGCGGTGGGGCCGGAGGGCCTCGTCCTCCACTACCGGAAGGTGCATCTGTTCGCCGAGGAGAAGGTGGCGTTCCGGCCGGGCGACCTGGGGTTCCCCGTCGCGCCGACGCGCTTCGGGGCGATCGGGATCTGCGTCTGCTACGACCTCCGGTTCGTCGAAGCCGTACGGATCATGGCGCTGCGCGGCGCCGACCTCGTCTGCGTCCCGACCGCGTGGCTGCCCGGATTCGACGACGTCCGCTGGGATGCCGAGGGGATGTGCCCCCAGGCCCACGGCGCAGTCCTCCAGGCGAATCTGAACCAGGTCTTCATCGCGTGTGCGTCGCAGGCCGGCTTGAGCGGCGACCTCGACTTCCTCGGCTCGTCCGTCCTCGCGGATCCGTACGGGACGCGCGCGCTCGGGCCGTTCGCGGGCAGCGAGCGGTCCGTGCAGGTGGTCGAGGTCGACATCGGCGCGACGAAGCGGGCGCAGGTTCGCGGCCCGCTGATCGCCCCGCGGGCCGACCGGCGCACCGACGTCTACGGGCTCTGGACGGCCGACGGCGACGTGCTGTGATCGCTCGAAGCGGCCAAAAACCTCGCCCGCCCGCGGCGCCGTTACTAGATTCGCGGCCATGAGCGTAGGCTCGACGGAGCTCACCAGGAGCGGAGGTGCCGGCTTCGCCGGTGCCGGAGCGGAGCGATGAGCGACGAGCGCACACGCGAGGGGATTCGCTCGATCCTGAACGCGGGCCGCATGCTCAGCGACGGGATCCCGTACTCGGACTTCCAGGAGGCGACGGAGCGCGTCGAGACGCTGGAGGAGTGGTTCGACTTCTGGGCGCGGAAAGGCTCCGACTACGAGCTGCTCGGGGGCGACGCGCTCGCCAGCGGGAACACGGTTTCCGGCGGCGAGTGGCTCTGGCATGCGTCGCTGAGCTTCCATTACGCGCAGTTCATGTGGTTCCACGACCCCGCCCGGCGCGAAGGGGGACAGCGGCGCAAGGTGGAGCTCTACAACCGTGCTGCGCCGCACCTCGTTCCCGCGGCAGAGCGCGTCGAGATCCCGTTCGAGGGCGCCACGATCCCGGGCTTCCTCCGGATGCCGCCGGGTGAGGCGCCGTGGTCCGGCTGGCCGTGCGTCCTGCTCCTCGGTGGGCTCGAGAGCACGAAGGAGGAGAGCCTCCGCTTCGAGGAGCTCTGCCTCCGCCGCGGTCTGGCCACGTTCGCCTTCGACGGGCCCGGCCAGGGCGAGCTCTTCTTCGACGTGAAGCTCCAGCCCGACTTCGAGCGCTACACCTCGGCCGTCCTCGACGCGCTCGAGGGCCGGCCGGAGCTCGATCGGTCGCGTTTCGGCGTGCTCGGGCGGAGCCTCGGCGGCTTCTACGCCCTGCGGTCGGCGGCCGGCGACGACCGGCTGCGTGCGTGCGTGGCCTGGGGGTTCTTCTACGACATGTCCGACTTCGGCTCGATGCCGGAGCACACCCAGGAGGGGTTCGTCTACGTCACCGGCCGCGAGGGCGAGGACGGCAGGGAGTACCTGCAGAGCGCCCTGCGACTCGAGGACCTCGCGCCGAAGCTGCGGGCGCCGACACTCCTCCTGAACGGCGCGCGCGACCCGATCTTTCCGCCGCGGCAGATGGAGCTGGCCGCGGAGGCGCTGCGGGACGCTCCGACCGAGATCGTCGTCGAGCCGGACGGCGACCACTGCTGCCACAACATGGGCCAGATCGTGCGCCCGCGGATGGCGGACTGGATCGCGAACGCCCTCCGCCGAGCTTGAAGCCCCCGCAGTTCGACTACGCCGCGCCGGACTCGCTCGACGAGGCGCTGGCCCTGATGACGACCGACGACGCGAAGGTGCTCGCCGGCGGGCAGAGCCTCGTCCCGCTGCTGAACTTCAGGCTGGCCGCGCCGGCGCTGCTGGTCGACCTGCGCCGCCTGCCGGGGCTCGGCGGCGTCGAGCGGGAGAACGGCGGCGTCCGGATCGGAGCGATGGTGCGCCAGCGCGCGGCAGAGGAAGACGACCAGCTCTGCGCCGACGTCCCGCTCCTCCGCGAGGCGGTGAAGCACGTCGCCCACCCGCAGATCCGGTCGCGCGGCACGGTCGGCGGGTCGATCGCGCACGGCGATCCGGCTGCGGAGCTGCCGGCGCTCCTCGTCGCGCTCGACGGGCGTGTGTGCGCCTCGTCCGTCCGCGGCGAGCGCTGGATCGACGGCTCCGCTCTCTACACAGGCTTTCTCACGACCGCGTTCGAGGCGGACGAGATCCTGACGAGCGTCGAGCTGCCCGTCGCTCCGCCGCGGACCGGCGCTGCGTGCGTCGAGGTCGCGCGCCGGGCCGGCGACTACGCGCTCTGTGGCGCGCTCGTCCAGGCGACTCGCGGGCCGGATGGCTCGGTCGAGGACGTGCGCGTCGCGCTGATCGGAGTGGGGCGGCGCCCGTACCGCGCGACGGCCGCCG
>DATENZ010000162.1:0-37385 GCA_035274625.1 Gaiellaceae bacterium | reverse complement strand
GCGCCTCGGCGGGGCGCAGGCGCACGACCAGCGCGCCCCGCGGCTCGCCCGAGCACGGCACTGCGATCGAATGGATCGTGGCGCGTGGCCCGCGGGCTGCGCGCGAGCCGAAGATCGCGCGGCGCGCTGCGTCGCGGATCGCGCGCGAGGGGCGCTTCACGCCGACGGCCGCTGCCAGGTAGACGGGGTCGTCGGGCCCCCAGAGCCAGAACGACGCCTCGGTGACGGGTGAGAACATCGAAAGCAGGCGGAGCTCCGCCTGCACAGCGGTCTCGGGCGGAAGCAGGAGCACGCGCGAGCTGCGGATCGCCAGCAGGAAGACGGCGTCGGCGACCGCACCAGCGTCCACGCCGTAGCGCTCGGCGACGAGGTCGAAGGACCTCGACATCTCCGCCGTCGCCGGCCGGCTCTCGCACGCTGCATGCGCGACCACCTCCGCGAGGAACGTGCAGGCAGGCAGCCAGCCGTGCGAGCCCGGGTCGCCGTCCGGCCTGATCGCTTCTGCGCGCCGCCGTGCTTCTTCGAGTGCGTGCGTGTCCGAAAGTCGGTGAGCGAGCGGGCGCAAAACGAGCTCCAGCTCGTCGAGTACTGCGTGTTCGGTTACCTCGTCGCGTGCCTCGACGGCGTACGCGTTGTTGTTTTCGAGCGATGTTCGCTCTGACGTCCGCATGGCCTCTCCCCCAGGTCATGACCTCGCATGAAGCGAGTGCGTGTTTCGGCAGGTTCCGGTCACTTTGGAGGATAGTTGGTTTGCCGGCTGAGGCAAGCCCTGCATAGGACCAGCGAGGCCCGATCCGGCTCTCGTCCTGCTGCCAGGGAGAACTAGCCAGATGGCCGTTATGCGCTCCCGCAGCGGCGACCACACTGAGCACATTCCCCCAAAGGGGCGTGAAGTCGAGATGCTTATTCATATGAGCGACGCGTCGTTGGTCGACAGTCTCGAGCAGTTCCTCGCCCGCTGCGAGTGCAGGTCGAAGGGCGCTGGACGGGCGACGTTGTACGTTTCCCCCCCGGCCGAGCAACACGACCGGAACGTCGCCCGCCTCCAGTTGGACGGCTACCTCCGAGCGTGGTGTGCTATGCACCCCGGTGTGAGCGTCACACTCGACGGCGACGGCCGGCCGGCACCGGACCTCGATTGAGAAAGCTCCTCGTTACGGGCCTGCTGGCCGCGCTCGGGCTGCTCGCGCTCGCCACGACGGCGTCCGGCGCACTGCATGCGACGATCTCCGGCCGCGCGCAGCTCCACGGCACGGTGACCGTGACCGGCGTGATGCGCTGCACCGCGAAGCAGAAGCTGACGATCCGGCTCTTCGTCCTCCAGCCGTCGACCGGCGCACTGGCCCAGGGCAACTTCCCGGCGCCGGCCCCGACGAGCACGAGCAAGACGAAGACCGCCCGGCCGCCCTCGACGTGCAGTGGGACGTCCCTGAAGTGGACGATCAACGCGATCCGGAAGGGCAAGGCGGCGTTCAAGCCCGGAGCAGCCCGCGCCTGCGTCGTCGCCTACGGGAAGACCAAGGGCAGCGTGGCGGAGATCACGGCCGCCTGCGCGGCGATCACCCTCTGAGGCCGGAGCGATCCCTAAGGTAGGAGCGATCTCCGGCCGGTAGCCGGACGCGAAGACGATGCGGAGCTTGTGGGATCCCGACGAGGCTGCCCGCCACCCCGGTGCGCTCGGGCAACGCGTGTACTCCTCGCGCCTGCTCGGCGCGGAGCCGGCGCTCGTCCTGCACGGCGGCGGGAACACCTCCGTCAAGGAGCGCGTGACGGATCTCCTGGGCCAGGAGGTCGATCTGCTCTACGTGAAGGGAAGCGGCTGGGACCTGGCGACGATCGAGGCGCAGGGGTTCGCTCCGGTGCGGCTCGAGCGGTTGCTCGGCCTGGCGCGGCTCGAGCACCTGAGCGACGAGCAGATGGCGCGGGAGCTCCGGGCCGCGATGACCGACGCGTCTGCGCCGTCCCCCTCCGTCGAGGCGATCCTGCACGCGGTCATTCCGGACACGTTCGTCGACCACACGCACGCGGACGCGGTGATCGCGCTCACGAACACGCCGCACGGCCTCGAGCACGTGCAGGAGGTGTACGGCGGCTCGGTCGTCGTCGTCCCCTACGTCATGCCCGGCTTCAAGCTCGCCCGCCTGTGCGCCGAGCTCTTCCCGCCGGCTCGGACCGACGAGACGATCGGGATGATCCTGCTGAACCACGGCGTGTTCTCGTTCGGCGACACCGCGGAGCTCGCCTACGAGCGGATGATCGAGCTCGTCACGCGCGCCGAGGACGCGTTGAAGAGCCGCGGCGCCTGGTCGCTGCCCGCCGCCACGGTGACGGATCGGACGGCCGTACCACGCGAGGACGTGGCGAAGCTGCGCGCGCAGGCGTCGTCCGCCGCCGGCGCGCCGCTGATCCTGACCGTGCACGACGACGAGCAGGCACTCGCCTTCGCGCGCCGGAAGGACGTCGTGACGGTCGCGCAGCAGGGGCCAGCGACGCCCGACCACGTCCTGCGCACGAAGCGGATACCGCTCATCGGCCGCGACGTGGAGGACTTCGCGCGCCGGTACCGCGAGTACTTCGAGCGGAATGCGAGTCGCGCCGATCGATCCCTGACGATGCTCGACCCGGCGCCGCGGGTCGTCCTCGATGCGGAGCTCGGGCTGTGCACGCTCGGCCGGACGGTCCGAGATGCCCGCACCGTCGCCGACATCTACCGCCAGACGATCGAGATCATCCTGCGGGCGACCGCGCTCGAGGCGTACCAGGCGCTGCCGGTCGAGGACGTCTTCGACGTCGAGTACTGGGACCTCGAGCAGGCGAAGCTCCGTTCCGGAGGCGCGCCGCCGCCGATGGCCGGCGAGGTCGCGCTGGTCACCGGCGCGGCGTCCGGGATCGGCCGGGCGTGCGTCGACTCGCTGCTCGCACGCGGCGCCGCCGTCGCGGGGCTGGACCTCGACCCGAGGGTCGAATCGCTGCTCGACCGTCCCGACTTCCTCGGCATCCGGTGCGACGTGACCGCGGAGGACGACGTGGTGCAGGCGCTCGAGGCGACCGCCCGGTCGTTCGGCGGCCTCGACATGCTCGTGCTGAACGCGGGGATCTTCCCACCGAGCAGCCGCATCGACGCGCTCGCCCTCGCCGACTGGGATCGAACGATGCGCGTCAACCTCGACGCGAACCTCGTCCTCCTCCGGGAGTGTGCGCCGCTGCTCGCGCTCGCCCCGAACTCCGGCCGCGTCGTGATCGTCGCGTCCAAGAACGTCCCGGCCCCCGGGCCCGGTGCGGCCGCCTACTCGGCGTCCAAGGCCGCCCTGACGCAGCTGGGCCGGGTCGCTGCGCTGGAGTGGGGCGCGAGGGGGATTCGCGTCAACATCGTCCACCCGAACGCCGTCTTCGACACCGGCGTCTGGACCGACGAGGTGCTCGAGGAGCGCGCTTTGCAGTACGGATTGACCGTGGACGGGTACAAGCGCAACAACGTTCTCGGCGTCGAAGTCGAGAGCCGCGACGTGGGCGAGCTGGTCGCGACGCTGTGCGGCCCCGCGTTCGCGAAGACGACCGGTGCACAGATCCCGGTCGACGGCGGCAACGAGCGCGTGATCTGACCGGGGCCGCCAGCCGCTGCCGGACGGCAGGGTTTCGTTCCTGCGCCCGTCGTGCATACCTACAGCGCACACCGTCCGACTAGGGGAGCGCCGGAAGTGCTGGGGAGAACTTTGGCGAATGGGGGGCTGCGCAGGCGAACCGCAACGGCGTTGACCGGGCGGCGGTTTCGCCACCGCCTGGCGCTGTTCCTGGTCCTCCTGGGCGCGATGGCCGCGGGCCCGGCGGTCCCGACCGGCGCCGCCGACGGCCAGTCGTACAGCCAGTACTCCAGCTGGAGTGACCTCGTCGACGGCGCGAGGTCTGCGGACTACCCGCCTCTCTTCCGGCTGTCGGACCCGGGCACCGATGCGAACCCGTCGTACACCGGCTTCTGGTGGTACGCGCAGGAGCAGTTCGATCCGACGGGTCGCTACGCGCTCGCGATGCGCACCCACGTCGAGAACCAGCCGATCCGGCCGACGGACGTCGCCGAGGTCGGCTACTACGACCTGAAGTACGACAAGTGGAAGAAGATCGGCGAGACGAACGCGTGGAACTACCAGCAGGGGTCGCGACTGCAATGGCGGCCGAACTCGGACGAGATCCTCTGGAACGACCGGTCCGACGACAAGGACCAGTACGTCACGCGCGTCTTCGACGTCTCACGCGGGAGGATCGTTCGGACGCTGCCGCGGCCGATCTACATCGTCTCGCCCGACGGCCGGTATGCGCTCACACACGACTTCGACCGGGCGAAGAAGCCGGACATCCGCTACTGCGACTCCGCCTACCCGGAAGACTGCATTCCCGACCAGGACTGCCCCGCAGACGAGGCGGCCGAGAACGCCCCGGACTGCACAGGCGTCTTCAAGATGGACCTCGACACGGGCCGGTCGGAGCTGATCCTCAGCCTGGCTCGGATTGCCGACGAGGCCGACCCGGACAAGCTCGACCAGTCCGCGAAGCTCTACATCATGCGCGAGTCGTGGAACGCGTCGGGGTCGCGAATCGCCGTGATGATCAAGGGCGGCGTGAACCAACAATGGACGATGGCACCCGACGGGACCGACCTCCGCACGGTCTACGACGGCCCGAGCCATCCGGCGTGGCTGGACGACGGCCTGATGCTCGACGGGCACGGGTTCGGGCTGTACAAGGACGTCAACGGCAAGACCGGCTCCGGGGTGCTGTTCCCCGACGGGCCTCCGAACGCGCACGTGTCCGGGATCGGCAACCCGGGCTTCGGCTCTGCCCTTCAGAACGACGATTGGGTGCTGGCAGACACGTACTCGATTCCGCTCCAGTACCTGTTCCTCTACCACCGGCCGACGAAGACCTTCATCCCGCTCGCGAGGCTGCACTCGACGGCGCAGAGCGGTCTGTACCGGATCGATCTGCAGGCGCGAACGAGCCGTGACGGACGAACCGTCACGATCGACTCGTCATACGAGGGCGTCGGGCGCCAGCTCTACGAGCTGGACATCGGCTACATCCTGGACAGCCCGCCCTCGGGCTAACCGGCCGACTCGACTACGCGCCAGCCAGAACCGGCCCGATCGGCAAGGGTGCCGCGGGCGGGTCTGAGCTTGACTGGGGTGGATGGACACCCAGGCGGATCACCGCTTCGCTGCGGGCCTGGCGCGTGACGCCGGCCGGCTGCTGCTCTCGATTCGACCCGAGCTGTGGTCAGGCGGCGACCCGACGGAGGTGCGCGCGGCGGGTGACCGGCGCTCGCACGAGCTTCTCGTCGAGCGCCTCGCAACGGCATATCCGCACGACGCCGTCCTCTCGGAGGAGGCAAAGGACAATCCCGAGCGCCTTGGCGCCGACCGGGTGTGGATCGTCGATCCGCTCGACGGAACGCGCGAGTTCGGCGAGCCGGACCGCTCCGACTGGGCCGTCCACGTCGCACTCGTGATCGACGGCATCGCCCGGGCGGGGTCCGTGGCGCTGCCGGCCCGCGGAATGACGCTCTCGACGGCCTCGCCGCCGCCGTTCCCCCCGAACGGAGCTCCGCGGCCGCGAATCCTCGTCAGCCGCACCAGGCCGACACCGCTCGCCGAGCTCCTGTCCGAGCGGCTCAACGGTCATCTCGTCCCGATGGGCTCGGCCGGCGCGAAGGCGATGGCGGTCGTGCTCGGCGAGGCGGACATCTACGCACACTCGGGCGGCCAGTACGAGTGGGACTCCGCCGCGCCGGTGGCGGTCGCCGCGGCTGCGGGCCTGCACGTCTCGAGGCTCGACGGCTCGCCGCTCTCGTACAACCAGCCCGACCCCTACCTCCCGGATCTGCTCGTCTGCCGGCCCGAGTACGCTGAACGGGTCGTCGACGTCGTCCGCGCCGCATGAAGCGAAGCGCCAAGCGCGTTCTCGTCGCATTTTCGGCAGCGGTCGCAGGCTCGGCAGTCTGGGCCGGTACGGCCTACGCCAAGGCAGACGTCACCGTGCGGGTGACGGGGCCGCTCGCCGGCGCGCGAGTCGAGCTTCGGCGCGAAGGCCAGACGGGGATGGCGATCGTCGCGAAGGTGCCGGCACGCGCCAGCATCACGTTCCCCGGTGTTGCGGACGGAAAGTACTTTGTCGACGCCGTCGGCCCGGGCGTGGTCGGAAGCCTTTCGCGGCTCGTCGTCGCGACGACGCCGGTCCGCGCCAGCCTCTCGCTCCGCGCGCCCAAGCTGGACAAGGCCCGCCAGGTGGTGGGCTCATTCACCCCGGGCAGACCGCTCCTCGTCGACGCGGCCGACGCAGCCGGCGTGAAATACCGGCTGTTCGTCCCCGGCGATGCGCTCGCGGGGGCGGCGACGATCACGGTGACGCCGCTGGCGGCTTCGCCCGCACCGGGCGCGGCAGCCGGCCGCGGGATCCGGATCGATCCGGCGGGACTCATCTTCAGGCGCCAGGCGGAGCTGACGGTGACCGGCGGCGGCGCCCCGCTCCGGCGGTATGACCCCGCCAGCGGAGCCTGGCTCGCGCTGGCTCGTGACGTCCAGGCGGGCGAAGGCCGATTCGTGGTCGTCGCGCCGGGGCTCTTCGCTCCCGCGGCGCCGGACATCGCGCTTCGGCAGGCGACCCTGGCGTTCGCGGTGGCCCAGCGGCACCTCGCGGACGCGGTGCTCGAGGCGGGCCTCGGCGGAACCGGTCTGAAGCCGATGCTGGCTGCGAGCGGACCCGCGATGCGCGTGCTCTTCAACGCGTTCGCCGAGAGCGGCTGCAACGTCGCTCTCGACAAGCGCGGCTACTACGTGGCCCGAGCGATTCCGGCGCTGATGACGCTGGGGAAGAAGTCGGCGACGATCCCGGTCAAGCGTCTCAAGGCCGCGGCCGGCCGCTGCTCCTCGCAGGCGCGCGCGGTCGGCGCAACCGGCTGCCGCGGGGCGGAGACGGCGCAGGACGGCGTGGCGCGGGCCGAGGCTCGCGACGAGTACCTGACGTGGGCGTTCCGGGTGGCAAAGGCGTACGGGATCTCGGGCAAGCCGAGCCAGTCCACATACGGCAGCTGCGTCGGGTTCTCGGTCCAGACGGCGATCAAGCTCCACAAGCAGACGATCACGCTTCTGGCGTACACGTGCGGTGACACCGTCGCCGGCGCGTGGCACGGCACCGTGACGATCAGCGGGAAGAACGTCCAGGGCTCGAGCACGCAGGTCGACTTCGACCTGAAGACGGACGGCAGCCAGGTCGATTTCTGGCCGGCAGGGAACCTCACCGGCAGCGACAAGGCCGGTCCGTTCACGCAGAAGACCTGGCTGACCGCGACGGCGGCCGACGTGACGCTCTCCGGAGTGATCAGCCGCGGGAGCACGGACGCGGAGAAGCCGACGGGGACAGCGAAGATCTCGCCCGGCACGCGGTTGTTCGCAAAGCAGGCGCCCTGTGGCGCGAGCGCCCTCGCGTAGCTGAGGCTTGATGTGAAACTCGCGGCGCCTGAGAGCTGCTAGGCCCTCCCACGCGGGATATATGCGAGGTCAGTAAGCCGAACGCTCGGGCGCGGCCTCTCATACAGAGGAAGCTCGTTCAAGCGAGTTCTACGCTGTCGTGATGAACGTGAAGCCACCATCCTCGGAGTTCAAGACTCAATGGAGAGAGCCGGCCACGGAGTACCGGGTCACTCTCTGGGAGCAGCCGGTGATGGAGTCCGTACCGGTCGACCGGATCGGATGGGGCGAGGTCACCTATGACCTCGACGGCGTCACCAGTGTTCAGGAAGCGATCGAGTGGGCGGAGCGGCTGCTCACCTCCGGGAAAGGCCCGTACAGCTGCTCCGGCACGCCGGTCCGCGACAGGGAGTTTGTCCTTTTCGCGAAGGTGCCAGGAGAGGACAAGTTCTTACAGCTCGCTGGTTGGGACCCGACGGTCAACGCTCCGGCCGCTCCTCCTTACAATCTGCCTCGCCAGCGGCGCACACGCTCACCGTAGCTCAGGAGTCATTCGTGAGCCATCGGCCCAGGGCAGCCGGTACTTACTTGGCATCCAGGGCTGAGCCCGGACGGCCGCGCTCGCTACGCGGGCAGAGCGGGCGCGGTGATCGAGACCGGGACGCGCTCGCCGCCGCGGGCGAGCGACTCGTCAACCGCCTCGATCATCTGCACGACCTCGAGCCCCAGCCTCGCGGACGAGCGCGGCTCGTGGCCGTGACGGATCGCGCGGCAGAAGTCCTGCATCTCCAAGTAGACCGGCTCGGCCACGTCGAGCCGCGGCGAGAGGATGTCGCCGGTGCGGTAGCTGAGCTGGTACTCGCCGAACGTCTCGGGGTCGCGGAACATCACGCCGGAGTCGAAGATCCGCACCGGCTCCGGGCTCGTGTCGTCGTAGACGATCATCTGCTGCGAGCCGACGATCGTCGTGCGCCGCAGCTTGCTGGGCGCGAGCCACGAGATCTCGACGTGCGCGATCGTCCCCGACGGATACTCGAGGTTGATGAACGCGACGTCGGGCTTGTCCGGGATGATGCAGCCGCGGGCGATCGCGGAGACGTAGCTCGGCGCCTCGCCGAGCCAGTAGCAGAGGATCGAGAAGTCGTGCGGAGCGAGGTCCCAGACGACGCTCACGTCGGGCTGATGAATGCCGAGGTTCACGCGGCTCATCGAGATGAACTTGCAGTCGCCCACTCTGCCGGCGCGGATCAAGCTCTGGATCGCGATCACGGGCGGGCTGTACAGGAACGTGTGGCCCGCCATCAGCACGAGCTCGCGCTCCTCGGCGAGCTCGATCAGCTCGAGCGCCTCCTCCGACGAGGCCGCGAGCGGCTTCTCGACGAAGGCGTGCTTGCCGGCCAGAAGCGTTTCGCGGACGAGCGGGTAGTGGCTGCCGACCGGCGTCGCGATCGCGACGGCGTCGATCGACCGGTCCTCGAGCACCCGCCGCAGCGCGCGCCGGCGCGGAATGGCCGGATAGCGGCGCTGGATCCTCGCGAGCCGGTCGGGGCGCGCGTCGCAGACGCAGGCGACCTCCGCCTCTGGCAGCTCGTGCAGGTTCCGGACGAGGTTCGGGCCCCAGTACCCGAGGCCGACGACCGCGACGCGCACAGGGGAGCGCCCGTTTCGGCGCACGCCGTTGCCGTTCCCGTTGCCGTTCGGGCCGTGGCCGTTCCGACCGTTCACGGCCGCCATCAGGCCGTGCCCTTCTGCAGGAACGCCTTGAGCGGCGTCAGGAAGAGAAGCCGCAGGTCGAGGCCGAGCGACCAGCTGCGCACGTAGGAGACGTCCATGTCGAGCGCCTCGCGGAAGGTCGTGTGTGCGCGCGCCGTGACCTGCCACAGCCCGGTGATCCCCGCCGGAACGTGGAAGCGCTCGAAGTGGTGCGGCAGGAACGTCTCGGTCTCGTAGGCGATGCACGGGCGCGGGCCGACGAGCGACATGTCGCCGCGCAGCACGTTGATCAGCTGCGGCAGCTCGTCGATGCTCGTCTTCCGGAGCCAGCGGCCGAACGGCGTCACCGAATCGGTCCACTCGGGCTTGAACAGTCCGTTGGACTCCGGCGAGGCCGCAGGATCGGAAAGCGACTTGATGTACTCGCGGTGCGCATCGGCCTGCGTTCCGACGTACATCGTCCGGAACTTGAAGACGGTGAATTCCTCCATGTTCCGGCCGAGACGCGTCTGCCGGAAGAACACCGGGCCGGCGGAGTCGCGCCTGATTCGCAGCGCGACGTACGCGAAGAGCGGCGCGGTGAGGGTCAGCCCGACAAGTGCCCCGAAGATGTCGATCGTCCGCTTCATCAGTCGCGACGAGCGCGCGAGGCGGGCCGGACGCAGGCCGATCAGCGGCACGCCCTCGACCGGGTGGATCCCGACATTCGGGCCGACGATCTCGAACAGGCGCGGGACGATGTCGACGTGCACGTTCAGGTCGCCGAGGGCGCGGATCAACGCCAGCGTGTCGTCATGGCTCTCGTTCGAGAAGGCGATGATCACCCGTTCGATGTCGAACAGCCGCACGAGCACCGGCAGCTCCGTCGGCGATCCGAGGTGCGACACGTGCTCGAGCCCGGGGCGCCGGTCCTTCGGCTCGGCGTCGATGAACCCGACGAGGTTCATGCCGTACTCGGGGTGCTGGAGAATCTTCCGGGCGACGAGCTGCCCCACCTCGCCGGCGCCGACGATCAGCGTGTTCTGGAGGTACGTCAGGCTGCGGTGGGAGAACGAGCGGGCCGCGCTGCGGCCGACGGTGACGAGCGCGAGCGCGAGCGTCCAGAAGACGAACAGCCTGTGGAACCGCGACTCGCCGATCTGCGCCGCCCAGACGAGGACGAACGCGAACCAGACGCCCGTGGTCACGAAGTGGAAGACGCCGATGAGATCGTCGACGGTGGTGTGCTCGGTGCGCTCCTCGTCGCGGTCGTAGAGGCCGTACAGCTTGGCGAGCACGATCCATCCGGGCAGCGTCCCCCCGAAGATGGCGGCCGCCTTCCAGAACGGAATCTCTCCGCCGGCGAGCAGCTGCGCGATCAGGAAGGCGAGGACGAGACCGAGGACGTCGGCGGCGAGCAGCATGCGGCGGACGAGCCAGCCGCGCCGCCGCACGGTCGCCGTCCGTCGCCGCCGCTCGAGGATCTCGAGCGTGCGGGCATCCAGCGTTGCCGCGACGCCGTCGTACAGTCCCGAATTGCCTGCTCCGAGCGCCTGTTCGGCGACGCTCAACTGCTCACCCCCTCCCCACTTCCCGACGAGACTCACGCTACGCAGGGGCCCTCGGCCGAGTAACGGACGAAAGCGCAATGGCCACTAGCGGAAGTCGAGGTAGCTCCAAACCGCGCCGGAGCGTGAAAAACAGCCGTGAAGCGGCTCGACCTTCGGGAAAGACCGGCCTAGCCTTGCGAGCCGTGAGCGGACCGCCCCCTCCGGCCTACGATCGGAAGCCGTGGACCTCCGCGACTACTACGACAACCACTGGAGTCACGTCCCGGAGGGGAACGTCGACTACACGCGCCTGCAGTACGTGCTCGACGCGCTCGAGCCGGGCGAGCGGGTGCTCGACTCCGGCTGCGGTCCGGGCTTCCTGGCCGCGCTGCTCGCGGAGAACGGGATCGACGTCGTCGGCACCGACGTCTCCGCCGTCGGTCCCGAGCGGACGCGCCGGCGCGGGATCCCCGCGCAGCAGGTCGATCTCGACACCGATCCGCTGCCATTCGGAGACGGCGAGTTCGACGCCGTCGTCGCGAACTCGAATCTCGAGCACCTTTTCTACATCCACCGGCACATCAAGGAATGCGTGCGCTGCGTCAAGCCGGGCGGGAAGTTCATCTGGCTCGTTCCGAACATCGGACACTGGCACTACCGGTGGTGGCTGATGTTCGGCCGCTTCCCGTACATCGCGAACGCGCCGAGCGACCCGTACCACATCAGGTACATGACGGCGTACGAGGCGAAGAAGCTCCTGCAGGAGGCCGGGCTCGAGGGCATCAGGCTGCGCGGCCACGCCGGCACGTGGTGCCGGGGCCTCTACCCGAAGCTGATCTTCAACCGGCGCACGAAGAAGATCGCGCCGCGCCTCTACGAGCCGCTCGTAAAGCTCAACCCGTCGCTGTTCGCCCGCTACCTGTGCTTCTACGCCGTGAAAGGGGCTTCTGCATGAAGGTCGAGACGCTGACGAACCCGAAGGAGTTCCGGCGGAAGCTGCGGCAGCGGACGAACATGGGCGCGAAGTACGTGTCCTACGAGCTCGAGCTCGACACGGCGCCGACGTTCCCGGACCGGGTCTACATCGAGTCGACGAACGTCTGCAACCTCGACTGCATCATGTGCCCGACCGGGCTGCACATCGACACGCGCCCGAAGGGCTACATCGACTGGGACCTCTACACGGCGATCGTCGACGAGATCGCGCCGTTCGCGCACGCGATCGTCCTGCACTCCTGGGGCGAGCCGCTGCTCCACAAGCGGATCATCGACATGATCCGCTACGCGAAGGAGCGCAATCTCTGGGTCGAGACCTCCACGAACGCGATGCTGCTCGACGAGAAGCGCGCGCGGGAGGTGATCGAGGCCGGCCTCGACCGGATCTTCCTGAGCATGGACGGCCTGACGAAGGAGACCTACGAGAAGGTGCGCGTCGGCGGCACGTTCGAGCGCGTGCTCGGCAACATCGAGCGCTTCCTCGCGCTGAAGGACGAGCTCGGCTCCAAGATCGAGGCGGACATTCAGATCGTCCGGCTGTCCGAGACCGACGGCGAGGTCGAGGAGTTCGTCCGCCGCTGGAGCCAGAGCCACGCGGACGTGGTCAACATCAAGGAGCTGGACACGTGGGGCGGCCAGATCGGCGAGGTCAACGAGCTCGCGGTCGAGGAGAACGGCAACGACGCGAACGACGTCCGCAAGCCGTGCCCGAACCTCTGGTACCACTGCCACATCCATTGGGACGGCGTACTCGTCTCGTGCTCCCGCGACTACGACGCGGTCACGCCGCTCGGGAACGTCAAGAACGGCGGCGTCCTCAAGACCTGGCACGGCGCGCGCATGCAGATGATGCGGCGCTGGCACGCCGAGGGGAACTTCTGCGCCGCGCAGTGCGTCTCGTGCACCGAGTGGAACTGGTGGACGCCGACGCCGTGGGGCGGCGGCGGCACCGGCGGCAAGGTCTCCCGCGTCAAGAAGGACAAGGAGAAGAAGACCGTGGAGGTCAAGGGCTTCAAGCCGATCGCCGTCGTCAAGGGCGCATCCGGCAACGGGAACGGGAACGGCAGCGGCGCGAGCTGCGGCGACTCCTGCGGAACGGAAACCTGAGGTGGCGGCAACGGCAGGCGAGATCGCAGCGGCGGCGGCGACGAACGGCGCCGGCACGCTGCGCGTGGGCTGGGTCGGCGGGCGACCTTCGTGGCTCGCCCTCGTCGACGGCACCCCCGAGCTCGACGGTGCCCGGCTGGTCGACGGCGCCGGCGGCGCCAACGTCCTGCACGTCGCGGGCTCGGAGCTCCGCCGCCTGCGCGCGCTCCGCGCTGCACACCCGAAGACTCCCATCGTCCTCGACCTGAGCGGCGACGGCGAGGTCGGGCTCGGACGCCTCGACGCGAACCGAGCCCGGCTCGCCCAGCGGGTACTCGTCGGGTCGGAGGCCGATCTGAACGATTTGCGGCGGCGGCAGCCCGCGCTCGGAGCCCGCGCGGAGGTGCTCCCGCAGCCGATCGACCTCGACGCGCACGTGCCGCTGCGGCGGCTGCACGAGACGCGCGACGCCGAGGTGAAGCGCTTCCGGCGTCTGCACCGCGTCGCGGGCGCGCTCGTCCTGTTCGGAGGCCCGTACACGCGCGAGGGCGGCTTCCATCTGGCGCTCGACGCCGTCTACAAGCTGCGCGAGCGCATGCCCGAGCTGCGCGTCGCAGCCGTCCCGCACGGACGCATCGACCCGCGCTACCGCGACGACTGCGAGCGCCGGTCACTGGCTCTGGGTCATCACGGAACGGTCGAGTGGTCCCCCAGCCCGAGCGATCTTCCGCTCTGGTACGGGATCGCCACCGTCGTCTGCACGCCTGCGAGCGGTCGCGTCTCCCCCGCGCCCGCGAGATTGGCTGCGGCGGCGGAACGCCCGTTCGTCGGCAGCCGCGTCGAAGGGCTGGCCGACGCGGTCGTGGACGGCGAGACGGGATTCCTCGTGCCTCCGGGAGACGAGGACACACTCACAGCAGCGCTGGAGTCGCTGCTGGCAGACAACGACGAAGCAACGCGGCTTGGCGCTGCGGCCCGCCGGAAGGCAGAGGAAGAGCTCTCTCCCGCGGTGGCGGCGGCGCGGCTGTGCCGGATTTGGAGGGGAGCGGCTGACGGAGACGGTCGTGCAACCACCATCGGCCGCCACTAGCACTCCTCGCCCGACACGGGTGCTCGAGCTTGGGCGCGGCCTGCGCCCGATCATCTTCGGCGGCGCCCCAGGGGCGCCGAACGTCTTTGCCGGCAGCGCGGCCGGCGCTGCACCGAAGCACGTGCTGGGTGTGCATTCGCGCACAGGCGACCTGCTCGGGTACGCCGTCATCGACCACGCGAACGCGGATCGCTCGCTGGGCGGCTTGACGCTCGCACACGACCTCACCCTGGAGAGCGCCGTCGAGCTCGCCCGCGCGGCGATGCTCCAGATCCGGTTCCTCGAGCTGCGCGCCGGCGCCTCGCACTGTCTCGCCCTCACCGAGGAGGCGATGACCCGCGCGCGCCTGCGCGACCGCCGCGAGGAGTTCGTCGACGCAGTGCGACCGCTCGTGACGGCCGGCCTGTGCGCGATCAACTACGCCGTGCACGGGGACCGGCTCGAGCCGAGGATCGCGCGCGACGGTCTCGCGGCGTCGACCGCTGCCGCAACCCTCGCGGTCGTCCAGGAGCTGGGAATCGCACCCTCCCGCGCGACGATCGCCGTCGATACGACCGGCCCCGCAGCGAGGGAGTGCATCCGGGCGATCACCGAGCGCGGGCTGCGGGTCGTGGATGGAGGCGCGAACACCGTCCTCGCGCGCACGGACGTCGTCGTCGTCGGCCGGCCGCTCTGCTCGCTCGACGCCGCGACCGCCCAGGCGATCCGCGCGCGGGTGATCGTCGCGCCGGGAACGCCGTCGCTGACGGCCAGCGTCGAACGCCAGCTCGACGAGCGGCGGATCCTCTTCGTCTCGAGCACCGTCGCCGGCGGGGGCATCCTCCACGCCCTCGACCTGCGCTCACGCGGGCTGGACGAGCGCACGGCCGTCGGGAGGACGTTCGCGGTCGTCGAGATGCGGGCGCGCGCCGTTCTCGAGGAAGCGGCCGCGACCGACCGGCCGCTCTCAGCGGTCCTGTTGGATTCCCTCGGCTAACTCGCGTGGGGGAACCCGTGGTTCCCCCACGGACCCCCTCCTTCTGGAACGCGTGGCGAATCGCCCGTAGCGCTTCGGCGAGAGCGCGGTCTCGCCTGCGCGCGCAAGCGTTCGCGAGCGACCATCGCTGAACCTGGCAAACCTGCCTCGCGATCCCCTACACCTCGGCTGACGCCCACTCGTCGAGCAGACGGCGCAGGGCGCCTTCCGGGTCGTCACCCTCGTGCTCGACCGTGATCGTGCCCTCGAAAGCAGCGGTGGCGAGGGCGTCGCGGAGCCGCGGTACGTTCAGGTCGCCTTCGCCCGGCACAACCGGCGCCGGCTTCGCCAGCAGGCGCCGCCGGGCCCGCCTACCCAACGCACGGACGGCGAGGCTCGGTACCCGCGCCTCCTTCATGTGGACGTGCCCGACGCGGCCGGCGAGGTCGCCGACGAAGCGCTCCGGGCGCACTCCGGCGAGGAGCGCGTGGCCGGTGTCAAGGCAGGCCGCGAGCTCCGGGAACCCGCGCAGCGCGGCGCCGACCTCCCGCGGGCTCGCGAGCGGCTGGTCCCAGTGGTTCTCGACGCAGATTGCGACCGACGACGGCATCCGCGCAGGGACGCCGGCAAGGAGGGCAGGTGCGACGCACATGACGACGACCGGGGCGCCGATCCCCTCGGCCAGCGCGCCCGCACGAGCCGGCACGTCGCTGTCCGCGCGATAGAAGCCGCCCGCGCTGACGGCGGCGGCACACAGCCCACGCCGGCCGAGCGCCTCCGCAACCGCAGCCGGCCCGTCGGCACCGTGGCCGAGCCAGACCTCGACGCGGCTCAGACCAAGCGCCGAGAGCGCGTCCAGCGCCTCCTCGAGTGGCCGCCTGCGGAAGGCGTACGTGTGGCCGGCGAGCCGCACGAAGCGGCGCTTACTTCGAGGAGCCCAGGCGGTCCTGCGCCCGCCGCTCCTGCTCGCGCCGCCACTCGCGATGGCGTCCGCGGCGCAGGACGAGAGCGAATGCGGCGACGACGCCGGACAGCACAAGGCCGAGGAGCCACTGGATCCTGCGCTGGGGCCACGTCAAGAGTGCAGCGAGCCGCTTCATGCTCGTCTCAGAATACGCGCCCCAGGCGGCGCAGGCGCCGGTCTTTCGGCCGGGCGGCGCCGGCTCTGCCGGCGACGCTTCCAGCCCAGAGCGCCGCAGGCGCCGGTCTTTCGGCCGGGCGGCGCCGGCTTTGCCGGCGACGCTTCCAGCCCTGAGCTTGCACGGCTCTGGACGATCGTCCGGCAGTTCGCGGACGGGCCCAGCCTACGATCCGGGCGATGGCCGCAGCCCCGGAAGCAGCGGAAGCGTACGGGCGCGAAGCCGCGCAGGCGCACGTCCTCCCGGTTCGCCGCCAGATCGCGTGCACCGCGCGCGCCCGGCGCAACGCGTACATGCGCCTGCTCTACACGCACCTTTCGGCGCACGGCGTGACGTCGGTTGCGCAGGAACGTCCGCAAGCCGCTCTCTCCCCCGGCTGGCTCCTTCGGAACCGGCGCCGCGTGGGCTTCATCCACTTCCACTGGCCGCACGCGATCTACAGCCACAGGAGTGGGCCGACCTGGCTGCGTCTCGCCGTCGGGTCTTTCAAGGTCGCGTGGTTCGCGACGCGGCTCGCGATCGCTCGCCGGCTCGACTACCGGTTCGTCTGGACGATCCACCAGGCCTCCCCGCACGACTCGAGGACGCCGCGCTTCGACCGGTTCGTCGGCCGCTACCTCGCCCGCCGCTGCGACGTGCTGCTGGCACACGACGCCGCGACCGTCGCGGAGGCGCGGCGCGAGCTCGGGCCGGTCTCCGACCGGATCGAGATCGTGCCCCACGGCTCCTACATCGGCGTCTATCCACCGGGGCGGAGCCGCGGCGAGGTGCGCGCGGAGCTCGGCATCGAGCCGAACGACTTCGTCCTCCTCGCGTTCGGCACGATCCGGCCGTACAAGGAGCTCGACGTCCTGCTCGAGGCGTTCGCGCAATCGCCTCGCGTCGGCGCGCTCGTGATCGCCGGCAACCCTGTCTCGGACGCCGTCGCGCGGGAGGTCGAGGAGGCAGCCGCCGCCGACCCCAGGATCAAGCCGCTGCTCGGCTTCGTCCCGGACGAGCGCGTCGCGGAGCTCTTCGCCGCCTGCGACGCTGCCGTCGTCTCACGGGGCGACGGCGGAACCTCGGGGGCGCTGATCCTTGCGCTCTCGCTCGGCCTGCCGGTCGTCGCCGCCGATACGCCGCTCTACCGCGAGCTGACCCGGGAATTCCGCGCCGGCTGGGGATTCCGGCCAGGACAAGCGGACTCGCTGGCGGCCGCACTGCGGACCGCATCTGCCGATGCCGCGGGCGCCTACGCGAAGGGGCGCGTGGCGCTCGAGATCGCCGAGGAGCTCCGCTGGGACGTGATCGCGGGCCGCACGGCCAGGCTGCTCCTCGCCGTGCGTTGACCGCCAGCTGATCGATGGTCTGTACCCGCGAAAACCACACAAACCTACTGTGAGCGCGATCTAGCGCGCCCGACCATGTCCGAGAACGGCTCACATCCAGTCCGCCCGCCCGCCGGCCGCCCGACTCCGTTCGTGCTCGTGTCCACGCGGCGCAGCGGCTCGACCTGGACCGCCGACATGCTCGGCAGCCACCCCGACGTGACGTGCTACGGCGACATCTTCTCGGTCACCGGCTCGAGCGGAGAACCGCCGCTCCGCACCAATCTGCCGTGGTTCTTCGACACGCTCGGGCGCTCGCGCCGGTTTGCCTGGGCCCGCGGGATCAAGGGCTGGCGCTACGCGAACCGCGTCTTCCAAGGCGAGGGCGCGGAGCGCGCCGTCGGGTGCAAGATGGGCTACGGCCAGTTCCGGGTCGTCCCGTGGCTCGCCGTCTACGTGGCGGTGAAGCGGGTCCGGATCGTGCATCTCGTCCGGCGGAACAAGCTCGACCACATCCTCTCGATCGACAGCGCGCGGGCGCGCGGGCGCTACCACGCGTACGTCGGGGAGAAGGCCGAGAGCCCGCAGACGCGGCTCGACGCGGGGACGCTCGTCAAGCGCCTCGACCGCGAGGAATACCGCGTTCGCCGGCAGCGCCGGATCCTCGCGTGGCTGCGCGTGCCGGTGCTCGAGGTCGGCTACGAGGAGCTCCTCCAGCAGCCGCAGCGCTACGCAGAGGTGCTCTCGTTCCTGGGAGTCGACGCGTCGGCGTCCGATCTCCGCTCGAGGCTCCAGAAGTGGAACCGGAAGAGCTTTCGCGAATCGATCGCGAACTACGACGAGGTGCGGGCGGCGCTGCGCGGCACGAAGTATCTCGAGCTGCTCGAGCCCGCGGAAGCCGCCTCCGGATGAGGATCTGCGTCGTCACCACCGGTACGAACGCCTTCGGCGGGGTGTACCGGCATACGTGGGATCTCATCCGCGGGCTCGGAGCCGCCGGGCACGAGGTCGAGGTGATCTGGCCGACGCAGGACGTGCCCGAGCTCGAGGGAGTCCGCTTCCACGGCGTCGAGGCGCCGACCGACTACACGAGCCGCCGGTGGCAGGCGGCGTCGACCGAGGCGTTCCTCCGGCTGCACCGCGAGCAGCCGGTCGACGTGGTCCACGGCGAGGGATCGGGCGCGCTCGGCCTCGTCCGAGCGAAGGTGGACCGCTACGCGCCCGTCGTCGTCATGTTCCACGGGAACTACGTCGGCCTCGTCAAGGCGGCGGTGCGACGTGGACGGGCACGGCCGTCGACGATCCCCCTCGAGGCTCGCCGGATCTGGTCGCTCTCCCGCCGCCACTTCGCGCGCGGCAATGCGACGCTCTTCCGCCGGTGCGAGGCGATCGTGCCCGCGCATCAGCAGGTGGCCGACACCTGCCGTTCGCATCGCCTGCTCCGAGGCCACGTGCACGTGGTCCCGAACGGCGTCGACGCACGTCTCTGGCGGCCGCGGGCGAAGGAGTCACGCGACCGGCCGCTCCTCGTCGCCTCCGGAGGCCTGTACCGCGAGAAGGGCTTTCACGTCGCCGTCAGCGCACTCGCCGAGATCGACGCCCGCCTGGTGATCGCCGGGCAGGGCGCGCAGGCCGACCCGCTACGCCGCCTGGCAGCCGAGCTGGGTGTCGCCGATCGCTTCGAGCTGACCGGAGCGCTCCCGCCCGACCAGCTGGCCGCGCTCGTCGCGCAGGCCGACGTGTACCTCTTTCCCACGCTTCGCGAGGAGGCCGCTCCGCTCGTGCTGCCCGAGGCGCTCGCCTGCGGCGTGCCGGTCGTCGCCTCCGGGCTCGGGGGCATTCCCGAGGTGATCGACCGCCCCGGCGAGAACGGGATCCTGGTGCGCCCGGGGGACCCGGGCGAGCTGGCGGCGGCGACCAACCGGCTGCTCGGCGACGACGCCCTGCGCGCTTCGATGGGGGCCGCTGCGCGCGAGCGCGTGCTCGAGGAGTACACGCTCGAGCGGATGGTCGAGCGCACCGTCGCCGTGTACGAGGTCGCGCTGGGCCGCACCGGCGAACGCGTCCCCGTCGCCGCCGCGGCCTGAAATGAATCTCCCGAACCTCGTCGTCATCGGCGCGATGAAGTGCGGGACGAGCAGCCTGCACCGCTACCTGTCGCACCACCCGGAGATCTTCATGTCGCGGAAGAAGGAGCTCTGCTTCTTCGCGGAGCGCTGGGACCTCGGCCTCGACTGGTACCGCGAGCAGTTCTCGGAGCCGGCGCCCGTCCGCGGCGAGTCCTCCCCGAACTACTCGAAGTACCCGGCCTTCCCGGGCGTGCCGGAGCGGATGCACGGCGTCCTCGGCGACGACGTGAAGCTTGTCTACGTCGTCCGCGACCCGGTCGACCGGATCGTCTCGCACTACGTCGACGCGTACTCGCATGGGCGGGAGCGGCGCAGCCTCGACGACGCTCTCGGCGAACTCGAGGACAACAACCTCGTCAACTGCAGCCGGTACGCGATGCAGCTCGAGCAGTACCTGCCGTTCTTCCCGATGTCCCGGATCCACGTCGTCACCGCGGAGGATCTGAGCGAGCGGCGGCGCGAGACGCTCGCCGGCATCTTCCGCTTCCTCGGCGTCGACGACTCGTTCTGGTGCCCCGAGCACGAGGAGGTCGTCAACCGCGCATCGGAGCGGCGCCGGCGGAACGTCGCCGGCAACGTCGCCGCGCGCGTGGCGGGACGGCTCAACCCTGTCGGGCTGGCGGTCCAGATCGAGCCCGACCGCCGCCGCTCCGGCCGCCTCGTCCGGACGTACGTCTCGCTGACGTCGCGCAAAATCGAGCGGCCCGAGCTCAGCGAGTCGCGCCGACGCGAGCTCGTCGAGTTCCTCGGCGACGACGTGGCGCGGCTCCGGGGGCTGACCGGACTCGGGTTCGAGACGTGGCTCACATGAGCCTTTGGCAAGCCCGACCGAAGGTCGAGCGAACGCGCCCCATGTGGTCAGCGTGGGGTCTGAGCGCCCTCCCTAGGATCGGAGCGGATGAGTAGGACGCGGTCCATCCGGCGCTGGGTGCTGATCGCCGTCTCTGTCGGGACGGCCCTCTGGGCTGTCGCGCAGCTTTCGGCGGGGATCGTGATCACGAACTCGCCCTGGCCGGTGACGGGCTTCCCGATGTTCAAGAACACGCGCTCGGTCGCCTACCACACTGACATCTTCGTGACGACGAAGAGCGGCCAGACGCGCCAGCTCCAGCCGCACGAGTTCGACCTGCCGCGGATGAACGCGGCCTTCAAGCATCTCTACACGACGCCGCTCAAGAACCACCCGCCGGTCGCCACCCCGGGTGGAAAGGAGCGCTTCGGGAGGATCATCGCCGACTGGAACCGGAGGCACTCCGGCGATCCGGCGGTCTCGGCGAAGTTGCAGCTAAAGGTCTTCTCGCTCGACAAGGACAAGAAGGGCGTCCTCGCGACGAGGAGCAAGCGGATCTCCGTCTACACCCCGGTGCGATGGCCGTAATCGTCAACGCGTGGAACCGCTTCTGGTTCCCGGCCGTCCCGCTCCGGCGGCTGGCCATCGTCCGGATGTTCGTGTGCGGCTTCGCGCTGATCGACGTCGCCGCGACGGGCTACGTCGCGAAGGTCGGGGACGCGAACAAGCTCTTCTACGACCCGCTGCCGATCTACAAGGTGTTCCAGAAGGTGATCGGGCAGAACGCGAACACCCCGGTCTTCCTGCACGCCGTCCAGGTCATCCTGATCGTCTCGCTCCTCCTCGCGCTCGTCGGCTTCGCCACACGGCTTGCGCTGATCGTGGCGGCGCCGCTCTACGGACTGTGGTGGGCGACCTACTTCGCGTACGCGCCGGCCGGCGCTCACGGCCGGCTCGCCGTCGTGATCGCCCTGCTCGCGCTCGCGATCGCGCCCTCCGGCCGCGCGTACTCCCTCGACTCCCTGCTGCGCCGGAGCCGGCGCGCCCGCCCTGGTGAGTCCCTCCCGGCGTTCGTGGACGAGAAGGATCGTCTGGCCGGCTGGGCAATCCGGGTGATCGCCGTCTACCTCGCGACTGCGTACTTCCTGGCCGCCTACGCGAAGCTTCGGAACGCGGGGATCGGCTGGCCGTGGGGCGGCGCCTTCGACGCCGCGCTGGTCGAGAAGCACACGGCGATCGGCTCGTTCCTCTTCAAGTACCCGTGGATCGACCACATCATGGCCGGCTCCGCGCTCCTCTGGGAGGCGACCGCCCTGGTCACGCTTCTCCCGATGAGCAAGTGGATCAACCGGCGCCTGCGCGACGGCTGGGTGCTCTACGGGCTGACGTTCGTCGTCATCTCGGAGTTCGTCCTCGACATCAACTTCATGGGCTGGGTCTGCTGCTACGTCGTCTTCTACAACGTCGAGATCGCGGCGGATCGCATCAAGGAGCTCGCGCACCGTTTCGGCGACCGCTTCGGCCGCGTCTCCGTCCTGTACGACGGCGGCTGCACGCTCTGCGTGCGCACCGCCTCCGCGCTCCAGGGTCTCGACTGGTTCGGCCGGCTGCGGCTCGTCAACGCTGCCGCGGACGGCTCCCAGCCGGCGCACTTCGAGTCCGACGACGGCCACAGCCGCGTGCGCGGCTTCCGCGCCTACCGCCGGCTCGCCCGTGCGCTCCCGGCCCTCTGGCCGGCGCTCGCCCTCTCCTATCTCCCCGGCGTCTCGTGGGCAGGCGAGCGGATCTACGGCTACATCGCCGACCGGCGGGCTCGCGTCGGTGCCTGCGCGATCCCCGAGACGGCCGCGCAACCCGCGTCCCAGTCCTAGCCCGGCGAAAGGCCGGTGACGGATGGCCGCCTTTTCACCAGCTCCGTCCCCGGCGCGCACCCGTAGCGCGGGCACAGGCGAGGTACCGGTGCGGGCGCTCGACGAGCGGCCGTTCACGATCGTCTGCCTCTCGCCGCAGCGCTGGGACGCGGACCTGCCGACCAACCGCCAGCAGCTGATGGTGCGAGCCGCCCAACGCGGGCACACGGTGGTTTTCGTCGAGACGAGCGACTTCCTCGCCCGGCACCTGTTGCGCGTCGTCACCGGGCCCGCGCGGCGGGACACGCTTCGGGAGCTGGTCAGCAGCCGCCGGGTGGCGCCGGGGATCTTCGCGCGGAAGGCCTTGAACGCCCTGCCGTGGGGCCACTCGCGCGGTTTCGCGAACGCGGTCAACTGCCGCCTCACCGCCCGCGCCGTCCGGCGCGTGGTCCGCCGCCTGCCGCAGCCGGCCGTCCTGTGGATCTACGACCCGTGCACCGCCCCGATGATCGGCGCGTGCGGCGAGGACGTCGTCGCCTACGACTGCGTCGACGACTACAGCGAGCAGACCGAGGATGCACAGACGGCCGCGTTCGTGGCGGACGCCGACCGCGAGACCGCACGGCGCGCCGACCTCGTCTTCGCCACCGCACGGTCGCTCTTCGAACGGCACCGGCAGACGAACCCGAGCACGCACCACGTCCCGAACGTCGGCGACTTCGGCCACTTCTCGGCCGCCGCAGACCCCGCCTTCGCGGCGCCGGACGTCCGCGAGCTGCGGAGCCCGGTCGTGGGCTTCGTCGGGAACATCACCTCGGCGAAGGTCGATCTCGCCCTGCTCGAGGCGCTGGCGTCCAGCCGGCCCGCGTGGACACTGCTCCTCGTCGGACCCGTGCGTGCGGATGCACAGGAGGCGTTCGAGCGCATCTCGCGGCTTCCGAACGTGCACTGGGCAGGGCCGAAGGATTACGCCGAGGTGCCGCGCTACGTGGCCGCGCTCGACGTCGCCCTGATCCCGTACGTCGCCAACCCGTACACGCGGAGCTGCTTCCCGCTGAAGACGTACGAGTACCTGGCGGCCGGCAAGCCGGTCGTCGCGAGCGGGCTCCCCGAGCTCGCCGGCATCGGGCCCGACGTCGCGCTCGTCGACGGGCCGGAGGCCTTCGTCGCCGCCGTCGAGCGCGCCCTCGAGCAGCGCACCGAGGAGGACCACGAGCGGCGCGTCCGGCTCGCCGCCGCGAACACCTGGGACGGCCGCCTCGACCGACTGCTCGGGCTGATCACGGAGCAACTCGGCCGCTGACGGCGGCCCGACCTTCGCAGCGAACACGGCTTGACGTTCAGACGGCCAACCGCGCCGACCGCCTTCGTATGGTGAGCGTGTGGCGGATCTCCTCGTCTCCGTCGGCACGCGCTCGGCCGCGGTCACCGCGGCTGCGGTCGTGGAGGCAGCCGCCCGGCGCAATCTCCGCTGCGTGGTCGTCGCTGCGGGCCCGCACTGCCGGCTCGAGCAGAAGCGGAGCTTCGACGTGGAGCTCGGCCTGACCCGGAGCGACGTCGCCGGCGCCGAGCACGACGCGGCGATCGCGGCGCGGATCGCCGACGCGTTCGAGTCGGAGCTCACCCGGATCGACCCGAAGCTGGTGGTCTCCGCGGGCGACGACTCGGCCGCGCCCGTCTGCGCTCAGGCAGCCAGGCGCCGCCACTACCGCGTGGCCCGGCTCGACGGCGGCCTGCGCTCGGGGACGCAGCTGGTCGACGAGGTCAGCCGGAAGCACTGCGACCACCTGTCCACGTACCTCTACGCCTCGGGGACGACCGAGGTGGAGAACCTCGTCGCCGAAGGCTGTCGCCGCGAGCAGGTCGAGCGGGTCGGCAGCCTGGTCTGCGCGGCCGCGCTGGCGCACGGGCCCGCGGGAGCGAGCGACGGCGTGCGGGAAGAAGAGCGTCCCTGCCTCGTCACCGTCAGCCGCTGCGAGACGATCGACGACTACGAGCCCTTGCGGCGGGTCGTCGAGGCGGTCGTCGTCGTCAGCCGCTGCGTGCCCGTCGTGTTCCCGATGGACGACCAGACGCGGCGGCGGCTCGAGGAGTTCGGGCTCGACCGCGTGATCGAGAACGAGGCCGGCCTGCGAACCTGCGGCGCGGTCGACTACGCGGAGTTCGGGAGCCTGCTCGCCTCGTCGCGGCTCGTGCTGACGGATTCGGGAGTCGTCGAGGAGGAGGCGGCGGCCCGGGGGATCTCGTGCCTGGCGCTGCGCGACGCGACGGAGCGCACGACGGCCGCGTCACTGGGCTCGAACGGGGTCGTCGGGACGCAGACCGAGCCGATCCTCGAGGAAGCCCTGTCCGTCCTCGAAGGCACGCCCCGCCCCCACGCGATTCCGGAGCTCTGGGACGGCCTTGCCGGCGAGCGCGTCGTCTCGTCGCTGTCGGCGCATCTCGAGGAGCCCGTGAGCACCGGAGCGCACGCGAGCGCGTGATGAGCACGCCGGGCGACACCCCGCAGGGCCCCGCCAAGCCGGACGGGCCGGAAGAGGTTCTGACCGGCAAAGCGCTGGACCGGAAGGTGATCCAGAACTCCGGGTGGACGGCCCTGATCTACGGGTCGCGGAGCATGGTGCTGATGCTCTCCACGCTCGTGCTCGTCCGGCTGCTCCAGCCGCACGAGTTCGGGATCACGGCGGTCGCGATGATGCTGATCGGCGTTGCCCAGCAGCTGCAGGCGGCCGGGATGACCGCGGCGATCATCTACAAGCGCGAGAACATCCGGGAGGCCGCTGCCTCGGCGATCCTCTTCACCGGCACGGGCGGCTTCCTGCTCGCCGGCGTCGCGGCGGTGATCGCCCCGTACTTCACGCACATCATCGGCGCGCCCGAGGCGACCGACGTCGTGCGGGTGATGGCGATCCTCCTCGCCCTGCGCGGACTTGCCGCCGTGCCCGGCGCGATCCTCGAGCGCTCGCTCGACTACGGGTCGAGGGCCAAGGCAGACATCGGGTCGATCCTCGTCCAGTTCGCCGTCGCGATCGGCACCGCCGCGGTCGGCTTCGGCGTCTGGAGCCTCGTCGCCGGCTCTCTCGCCGGAACGCTCACTCAGACGATCACCTACTGGGTGCTCATTCCCTGGCGGCCGAACCCGCGCGAGGGCAACCTGAAGACGCTGCGGGAGCTGATCCGGTACGGCCGCTTCATCACGATCAACAACCTCGCTCTGCTCTTCAGCAACACGGCGCAGACTGCGGCGGTGACGCGCATCCTCGGGACGACCGCGCTCGGCTACTACAACGTCACCTTCCGGCTCGCCAACCTGCCGACCACGCTCGTCGGGGTCGCCGTCGGCCGGTCGATGTTCCCCGCGTACTCGATGGTCCAGAACAACCTGGCGGAGTTCAGGCGGATCTTCCTCCAGATGCTCCAGCGAACGGCCCTGCTGGTCGTCCCGCTCGCGGTCCTGCTCGCGATCGGCGCCGAGCCGATCGTGCGCGCGCTGCTCGGCGAGAAGTGGCTTCCGGTGATCTGGCCCCTGCGCATCGTCGCCGCCTTCAGCGTCATCCGCGCCTTCGGCGCAAGCGCGGGCGCCGTCTTCCAGGCCGCCGGGAAGCCGCACCTCGCCGCCTGGTACGCGCTGCCGCAGGCGATCACGATCGTGCCGCTCCTCATCGTGCTGACGAAGTGGCTCGGCGTCTCCGGCGCCGCCCTCGGGATGCTGCTCTCCTTCGCGGTGTCCGGCATGCCCGCCTTCGTCCAGGCGCTTCGCCTGCTGGAGATCACGCCGCGGATGCTCACCCGCTCGCTCACGCCGAGCCTGGCGTGCTCGGGCATCCTCGCCGTCGTTCTCCTGGCGCTCGTCCCGACGAGCCTTGAGATCCCGCCGCTCGCCGGGTTCGCCGTCGTCGCCGTGGGGGCCGCGGTCACCTACGCGATTGCGGCGGTGACGATCGCCCGCTCGGCCGTCCGCCCGATCTGGCGGAGCCTCAGGGGGTCGCCGGCGTGACCGGCGCGGAGAGCGGAACCTCGAGCAGGTAGGCCTCGCCGGGGCCGAAGTTGACGTTCAGGTTCGACCCGGTGCTGGCGGTCGCCGCGGAGGCCTTGAGGTACGTGACCGGGAACGGCTGGTTGCTCGAGTACGAGTGGTTGTTCGGCAGCCGGGTCGCCTTGACCAGGCCGGAGACCTTCCCGGCCAGGTTGAGCGTCACCGACTGCGTGTTGTAGAGATCGAAGTTGCCGATCAGGACGCCGAGCCTGCGGCCGTCCGCGCTCAGCCCGGCGGCCGCCTGGATCTTCGTGACCGAGTTCGCTCGGGCGGAGCTCGGGGTCGGGCCCGCGCCGGCGACCCTGATCCCGCCCTGGCCGATCTGGAGCTTGTAGTTGTGCAGGAACGGGCCGACCAGCTGCTGGAAGGCGAAGTACCGGCTCGAGCGAACGACGCACTTGCCGGTGCTCGTCCTGCAGCCCAGCTTGGCGAGGAGGATCGACGGGCCGTGGTCCTTCTTGTGCGTGGGATCGAGGTCCTTGTCGTCCAGGGTGAGCGCGTGGGCGACGACGTAGGCCAGGTTCCAGTTCTTCTGGTTGTTGGCGCTGATGATCGCCGTCGCGACGTCGGCGAGGGCCCCGGGGGGGCCGGGATGGAAGTAGGCGTACTCGGTCAGCGCCAGCCTGGTGCCCTGCCCACCGAAGGTGTCGAGCAGCCGCCGCCACTCACCGAAGCTCGCCTGGTAGCCGGACTTGCCCGGCAAGTACGGCAGGTAGAAGTAGTGGTTCATCTTGTCCTGGTCGATCTTCTTGTGCAGCGTCGGGTCGGCCGGGTTGCGAAAGTCCGAGTAGAGCGGAATCGGCGAGTTCCACTCGCGCTGGCCGTAGCCGTGCACGCTCAGCACCTGGAGCTCGCCGCTCGGGACCGTCGAGCCGACGAACGCCGGCAGGACGTCTTCCTTCTTCAGCGTGCCGGCGCCGCCCGGCGCCCACGCCATGCCCAGAACGTCGACCGTCGGCAGCGCCTCGTGCAGCTTGGCGTTATACGCAGCCTGCATCGTCGTCAGCCATTGCCCGATCTTGGCCTTGTCGCCGTGGAACCAGCCGTCCTGGCCGCCCCGCGCCTGCGGCTCGTTCGTCCACTCGACAGCCACGATGTTGCCGGCGCCGTACCTGGCCGCCCAATCCGCGAGCCACGCCGCCTGCGCGTCCGGGCTGCCGTAGGGCTGCACGTTCGCGGGATCGTCCGGCGAGCCGTTGCGGTCGAGCGGCTCTGTTTGCATCTGCAGGTAGATCTTCGCCCCGGTCGGCGTCAACAGATCCGCGTACCGCTGGAGCACCTGCATGCAGGGCGCCGGCTCGGCGGGCGTTCCGGGGTTGCAAGCCGCGGAGTACCGAACGACCTCGGGGTGGAGCGCCCTCGCATACCTGACGTAGTCGGGGGCCCGCGACGCGGCACCGATGTCCTTCATGCGCTCGACAACGCCCCAGAACGTCGCCGGCAGCGTGTAGCTCGCCTTCGACGGGTCGATCGTGACCAGCGCCGGAGGAGGCGTCACAGCAGAGCTCCCGAGCGCCCAGTAGCCGCCTACGGCTCCCGCGGCCAGGATCGACGCGAGCAGTATTGCCGTGCGGGCCGGCCGTCGCTTGAAGCCGTCGCGCAAGACCATCGCAGGAAAGAGTAGCCTCGACCTCCGGGAGTCGGACCGGTTCCCCGCCGCAGCGCCCGCGGCGCTACCGCGTACCCAGCCGCGCGCCGAGCTCCGCATCCAGGCGCCGCTCGAGGTCGTCGCAGACCGAGCGAATTCTCGGGTCGATGTCCAGGCTGCCTGCCGTTGCGGGAGGGCGCCGGCCGATCCGCTCGATCATCCGGTGCTCGAACGGGATCCCGATGGAATCGCAGACGCTTCGCATCGAGCGCTCGGGATCGTCCAGGAAGCGCTCGTACGAGACGAGCGCGACGTCGTCGCGAGCGTCGAAGCCGAGGTCGAAGAAGAGCGAGTTGCGCGCGTACCAGAGGAGCGCCGCGCCGGAGGCCTGGCTCATGTCGCCGTAGTCGAAGCTGCGGATCAGCTCCACCGTCTCGGGGGTCAGCCCTCCGGCCTCCCACCGGTCGACGCCTGCGGCGATCTCGGAGAGGACCCGACGGTTGTTGTCGGGCCACAGGGCGAGCACCGAGCGGATGCGGCCCTCCCAGGACCGGTAGATCCAGACCGAGCGACCGGGGGACGGAGTGCCGAGGCCCGTCATCAGGTGCTCGATGCGGTGTGAGTCGCACAGGGGCTTGAAGATCACCCAGCGCGACCGGCTCGACTCGACGATCGACCGGACGACGCCGTCATCGCGGAGCGCCCAGTTGGAGAACGCGCGCGAGTCGTCGCTCTCGTTGTGGATCTCAGCCGCCGGACACTCCGCGAGCGTGAAGAGGAGCATCTCGGTGCCCGACCGCTGGACGCCGACGACGTAGACCGGCACGGCGTTCGGCGCGTAGTTGTGGGTGGCGAGCCACGCAGCGCGCCTGAGCGCCGTGCGCGAGCGCCGCAGGTCGGCCCGGAGCGTTTTCGACAGGCCGTCGCGCCGAAGCTGCCGCCAGTGCCTACGCGCGCGCGGGACCAGCTCGAAGCCCGGCGCAGGCCGGTTTTGCGGCACGCTCAAGCTCGTCCCCATTCGCACCCCTGACGGTACAGGAGCCTCCGAGAGCCGGTCCTGACCGCGCGGGCGGGTTTCGGTTGGCCCCCTGTCCAGCCCGCTAGAGCCGCGATCGTGCCGCGGCCGTCGCAGGACTCGACCGGAGCCGCTCGGCGACGCGCTGAAGAACCATGCGCCCCTGCGGGACCGCACGCTCCAGGTCGTAGGCGAGGCACGAGAGAAGCGCCCAGCCGAAGAAGCTCAGGCCGAGAAGAACGTACGAGAGCAGCACCGCGGCGGCTCCGTACACGACCCAGACGTCGCGCAGGCGCCGGGTGAGAAACGACGCTCGGGGCAGGAGCAGCACCCAGGCCGTCGCGAGCCAGACGAGCGCCGTCAACGCCAGCAGGTGGACGAGCCAGGGCGACCGCGCCAGATAGAGGCCGAGCCGCGAGCCGTGATGGAGGAGCGCCGAGTCGAGCGCGCCGCCCCAGGGCCACCCGATGCCGGCCGTCTTCACCTTCGTGCACGCCGAGCCGACGTACGAGATGACGACGAAGACGGTCGCAAAGCGGACCGCCCAGCCGGCGACCTCGTCCACCTCGGCCGCCGGCGCGCGACCACGCCGCTTCGCCAGAGCAGCGTCGACGGAATAGGCGCCTCCGGCGGGCGCGATCGCGAGGACGCCCAGCGTCACGATCACGGCCAGCCGCCCCTGGGCGCCGGCGAGCGCGAACCCGAACTCGCTGGCCCACCACCACGCGTACAGCGGGGCCGCCGCCAGCAGCGCCAGCCGCGTTCCGAGCCCGACCGCCGCACACGCGAGCGTGACGAGCAGGACGATCTGGACGACCCGAAGCGCCGTCGAGCTCGCGGCGGCGTCGCCGGTCAGGGTCTGGACGACGCGGAAGATCGGGAGACGCTCGGAGAAGACGCGGTCGGCCTCTCCGGCGCGGGTGATGTAGCCGCTCGTCGCGACGTCGACGAACGCGAACACGCACGCGACGACGCGCACGAAGGCGACGCGCCGAACCGGAACCGCTGTGAACCAGAACCGGCGCCACAGGGAGACGAGCCCCCCTACGGCCATTTCAGCACCTGGTAGACGCGCGGGTGCCGCCCGGCAGGCAGCGGCAGGACCTCGACGCTGAAGGTGGCGGAGACGGCGCGGTCGGCGGGGTGGCGGCGGTTCCAGGCGGCGATCAGCCGGTCGAGGCGGTCGTCGGCCCCGTTCGCCGGACCGGGAAGGCTGTGCGGCGGCCGGTAGACCAGTCGCGCCAGGTAGCTGTCCAGGCTCGGCGCTCCCACGTCGGCGGGCCGAACTCGATGCAGCCGCCCGGTGGTCGTGCGGATCACGATCCGCGACCGGTACCCCGCGTCCTGCCGCTTCGTCACGACGTTGACGCCGCTCGCGGGCCAGAGGTCGCTGCTCCGCTTCACGGTCGCGGTCACCTGTGCCACCAGCCAGGCTGCGGTGCCGGCCGACAGGAGCAGGACGAGCAGGCGCGGCGCGCGGTCTTTCCCCACGCCCTACCCCCGGCCGACGCCGTCGTCTCCGGAGCCGCAACCGGCTCCGGAGACGCGGTCGTCCTGGGCGAGCGGCGCGCGGAGGAGCGCCCGCCCCAGCTCCTGCTCGGGACAGGAGATCCCGGGGCGCTCGGCTCCGCGCAGACGGTGGCAGGCAGTGGTGCGTGCGCCGCTACGCATCCGTCGAAGTCAACGCCACCCGACGCGCGCACACACCGGAGGATCATTCAGAGACGCACTGGACGTTCGGCGACGCTCAGCTGCCTGTTCGTGGCGGCTCAGGGGGCGCCGTGCCGCTTATACCGAGAGGGCTCGTGGCAGGGACTGCCAGCCTTGAACCGCGCGACGACGCGCTTCGACCCGTGCGGCTCCATGCCGCCCGGGAGGCTCCGCCCTTGCGCGTCCTGACGATCACGAACATGTACCCCGACGGGAAGCGCTCGTTCTTCGGCTCGTTCGTCCGCGACCGGGTCGAGGCGCTGCGCCGGCTGGGCGTGGAGATGGACGTCTGGATCTCGGACGCGGCGCTCGACGGGAAGTCCGCCTACATCCGGCACCTGCCCTCGCTCTGGCGGCTGCTTCGCCGGGAGCGATTCGACGTCCTCCACTGCGAGCACACGTGGTCGATGCTGCAGCTGGCGGCCGTCCGGCCGCGGAAGGCGCCGCCGTCCGTGTTCACGATCCACGAGGCGGAGGCGCTGTACCAGGGCGGGAGCCAGGAGGCCGAAGGGTTGCTCAGGCGGCTCGTCTACCAGAAGGGCCTCAAGCTCCGTGCGCTCCGCGCCGCAGACCGAGTCGTCTGCGTCAACCGCAACCTCGCGCCCGCCGTGGGTTTCCACGGACCGTTCGAGGTGATCCAGCCCGGCGTCGACCTCGACCGGTTCCGGCCGATCGAGCAGGCCGAGGCGCGGAGCCGGCTGAACCTCGACCAGCACGCGGCGATCGCCTTCTTTCCGGCGACACCGAGCCGGCGGCTTCAGAAGGGCACACCGCTGTACGAGGAGGCCCGCCAGCTGCTCGGGCCGAAAGTCGAGTGGCTCGTAGGCGGAGACATCCCGTTCGACGACATGCCGCTGTACATCAACGCCGCCGACGTGATCGTGCAGACCTCGCGCTTCGAGGCCTCGCCGATGGTCGCCAAGGAGGCGCTCGCCTGCAACCGGCCGCTCGTCTCCACCGACGTGGGCGACGTCCGCGAGCTCTTCGGGCAGACGCCCGGCGTCTTCCTGACCACCCAGGACGCGCGCGACGTCGCGGCGAAGATCGAGCTTGCCCTCGCAGAGGGCGCCGACGGCCTGGACGGTCGGGCACGGGTGATCGAGCTCGGGCTCGGGCTGGACGACGTCGCCGCGCGGTATCTCGAGCTGTACGAGGAGCTCATCCGCGAGCGGCGGGCAGCGTGAATCGCCGGCCGCGGGTGTGCGTCGTCCGGCAGGGCTTCTTCCCGGACGACCCCCGCGTGCGCAAGGAGGTCCTGGCGCTGCTCGACCGCGGCTTCGCGGTCGACGTCGTCTGCCTGCGCCGCCAGGGCGAGGCGCGGCGCGAGACGTGGCGCGGCGCGCGCGTCCACCGGCTGCCGGTGCCGGACCGCGGCGGGTCGGCGGTCAACTACGCCTTGGAGTACGGGCTCTTCTTCCTGCTCGCGTTCGGCGTGATCTCGGCTCTGCACCTGCGCCGCCGCTTCGACGTCGTCCAGACGAACACGCTGCCCGACGCGCTGATCTTCGCCTCGCTCGTTCCCAAGCTGACGGGAGCGAAGCTCGTGCTGGACCTGCACGAGCTGATGCCCGAGCTCTTCACCGCCGAGCGCGAGGGCCGCATCGCGGCGCCGCTTGCACGCGTGCTCCGCTTCCTCGAGCGGCAGGCGGTCCGGTTCGCCGACGAGGTGCTCGTCGCGAACCACGCGCAGCTGGACGTGATCAGCGCGCGCACGCGCGGACGCCGGTACACGTTCGTCCCGAACGTCCCCGACGACTCGCTGTTCGGCGCGGGCGCCGGCCGCCCCGACCGGCCGGACCCGCCCGTCCCCACACTGGTCGTGACGAGCACGATCGCACGCCGGTACGGGATCCACGTCCTGATCGAGGCGCTGCCGCACATCCTCGCGCGACGGCCGGTCCGGGCGCTCGTGCTCGGCGTCGGCCCCGATCTGGCTGCGCTGCGGGAGCTCGCCGCGTCGCTGCAGGTCGAGCACGCCGTCGAGTTCACCGGCTGGGTCTCGCCCCAGCACGTCCCGGACTACCTCGCGCAGTCGACGGTCGGCATCGTGCCCTCGGCGTCCGTCTACCTCGACCAGGTCACGCCGAACAAGCTGTTCGAGTTCGTCGCCTACGACCTTCCGGTCGTCGCCTCGGACACGCCAGGCGTGCGAGCCCACTTCGGCGACGACGCCGTGCAGTTCTTCCGCAGCGGCGACCCGGAGGCGCTGGCCGCCGCCGTCCTCGCCGTGCTCGCCTCGGAGGAGCGGCGCCAGGAGCTGACGCGGAACGCCGCAGCCGTCTTCGCGACGCTCCGCTGGGAGCTGAGCAAGGCGGACTACACGGACGTCTTCGTCCGCCTGAGCGCGGACCCGGACGGGCCGGCTTTCGCCCACAGACAGCCAAAACACACCACCCCAAAGGTCCCGGACGCGTCCACGTGATCCGCCAGCGTCATCGCATGCCTGATCGAATTCACTTCAGACATGAGCCGTAGGCTTGACGGAGGCTCACCTGTGAGCGCAGGTGCCGGCTTTGCCGGCGCCGGAGCGGGGCGTTGAGCGGCACTCGGCCGATCTTGTGCGCGGGCCCGGCCCGGTCCGGGACGACGCTGCTGCGCTCGATCCTGAACAAGCACCCCGAGGTCTGGGTCTCGAACGAGACGCACTACTTCGACATCCTCCGCCTTCGACTGCGCGGGCACGAGCGCGGGGCGCTCTCCCAGACGCAGCGGGACGAGTGCGAGGCGTTCTTCCGCCCGTTGCTGGCCCAGGACGACAAGGTCTTCGGCGCAGAGACGCCCGGGGGCGTCGAGCACCTGCGCGAGCTGGCGCTCGCCGCCGGCGACGGCGCAGACGCCTACTTCGAGAGCTTCTGCCGCTACGGCGCCGATCGGCGCGGCCGTGCCCGCTGGGGCGAGAAGACCCCGCGCAACGTGTTCCGCCTCGACGAGCTCTTCGGCTACGCGCCGAACGCGAAGGTCGTCTGCACGCTGCGCGATCCGCGCGCCGTGGTCGCCTCGTACCGCGACCAGCGCACCAAGGGCGCCGACAAGGTCTCCGACTGGTACGCGGCGGGACGGAAGCGCGTCGAGCAGATGTACCACCCCGTCCTCGTCGGCCTCGTCTGGAAGGCGGCCGTCGCGGCGACGATCCGCGCCCGGAAGCGCTACGGCGACGACAGCGTCTACGTCCTGCGCTACGAGGACCTCGTCACGGCGCCGGCGGAGTCGATCCGCCGCCTGACGGACTGGCTCGAGGTCGACTTCACGGAGTCGATGCTCGAGATCGAGGTGATCGGGAGCTCCTATGCGTCCGGTTACCGCAGCGCGACCGGCTTCTCGACCGAGCCGCTCAGCCGGTGGCAGAAGGCGCTCTCGCCGCGCGACGTCGCTGCAGTCCAGTCTTCCTGCCGCCACCTGATGACCGCGGTCGGCTACGACCCGAGCCGCGTCAAAGGCGCGTTCCGGCACACCCTCGCGTCGTGGGCGAGCGTCCCGGTTGCGACCTGCCGGGCACTGCTCGCCAACCGGGGCCGCATCGGCGACGCGCGCGAGTACGTCACCCGGCGGCTCGTGCTCGCCTCGCGCCGGGCCGAGTCTCTCGACGCGTAATGGTCATCAGCCACCGGCACCGGTACCTGTTCGTGGAGCTGGCGCACACGGCGTCAACGGCGGTCAGCAAGGAGCTGCGCGAGAACTACGACGGCCAGCTGATCCTGGCCAAGCACTCGACCTACCGCGACTTCCTGAAGGTCGCCAGCGACGAGGAGAAGTCCTACTTCGTCTTCTCGTGCATCCGGCACCCGCTGGACATCGCCGTCACGAAGTACTTCAAGCGCAAGACCGACCAGAACCGGCGCTGGACCGACCCCGTGAAGACCGGCGCCTCCCGCGACCTCGGCAAGGTGCTCGACCGGCGGACGTTCCGGTTCATCCACGACACCGACGCCGACTTCGCGAAGTACTTCCTGCGCTTCTACCGGCTTCCGTACAACTCGTGGGCGTGCCTCGATCACAAGAACCTCGACTTCGTCATGCGCTTCGAGAACCTCGAGGCCGACTTCGCCGAGGCCCTGCGCGGCATCGGGATCGAGCAGGTCCGGCCCCTGCCGGCGAAGAACGTGACCGGCGAGCGCCAGAAGAGCTTCTTCGACTACTACGACACGCCGGCAGCCCGCGAGCGCGCGAAGCGCGTCTTCGGGATCTACCTGCAGGAGTGGAACTTCGAGCTCCCGCCCGACTGGGGCGAGATCGAGATCTCCGCCTTCGACCGCGCGGCCCACGACGTCCGGACCTTCCTGCTGAAGGTGTACTGGCTGCACCTGAAGCGGTGGGTGTGGCGGAACGAGATGCGACCCGTGCTGACGCCGAGCTCGGCCGCGGCGCGAGCCTGACGGGAGACCACGTGATCATCAGCCACAAGCATCGCTACCTGTTCGTCGAGTTCCCGCACACGGCGTCGGTGGCGATCAGGCGCGAGCTCGTCGACCACTACGACGGCGAGCCGATCCTCGCGAAGCATTCGACCTACCGCGACTTCCTCGCCACCGCGAGCGACGAGGAGAAGGGCTACTTCGTCTTCTCGTGCATCAGGAATCCCCTGGACGTCGCGGTCACGAAGTACTTCAAGCTGAAGACGAACCACGCGTACAAGTCCGCCAGCGCAGTCCGCAAGGGCGGAATCGGACACGTCCTCCACGGGCGGGTGGGGCGGTTCGTCCGCGACGACGGCGCCGACTTCGAGGCGTTCTTCATGAAGGTGTTTCGCATCCAGTACAACTCATGGGCCTCGCTCGACCACCGGAAGTTCGACTACGTCATCCGGTTCGAGGACCTGGACCGCGGCTTCGCCGAGGTGCTCGAGCGGCTCGGCATCGAGCGGGTCCGCCCGCTCCCTAGGACGAACAGCACCGGGGAACGGAAGAAGGACTTCGCGGCGTACTACGAGTCGCCGCGCGTGATCGCGCGGGCGAAGCGAGTCTTTGGCGTGTACATGGAGGAGTGGGGATACCGGTTCCCGCCGGAATGGGGCGCGGCGCGGATCACGCGGCCGCAGCGGCTGCGGTTCACGGCCTGGAACGCCCTCCTCAAGCCGTACTGGCTGTATCTCAAGCCGTGGATCTGGGGCGCCCAGATGCGCCAGAAGCGCGCGCCGGGGCTCAGCGCCCTCAAGTCGCCCTCTACCTAAGGTCCCGGCACCACCGCCCCTTCGTCCGTAGCCCGCGACCGGCGCTTCTGGTGAGGTGCGACCGGATGGCCGAGCAGCAGTCCGCCAAGGGCCGGGAGGCGCCCCGCCTGATCGGTATCGAAGGCCTGCGTGCGATCGCGGCCAGCAGCGTCCTCGTCTACCACGTCTGGCTCTACGCCGCGCCGAACGAGCACAGCGTCCGTCTCGGGCACCTCACGCGCGGGTTCGACCAGCTCCGCTCGGGCGTCACGCTCTTCTTCGCCCTCAGCGGGTTCCTGCTCTTCCGCCCATACATCGCCTCGGCACTGCGGGGGCGCACCTCACCGGCCCTCGGCTCGTACCTCCGTAACCGGGCGCTGCGCATCCTCCCCGCCTACTGGTTCATTCTCCTGTTCGTCGCGGTCGTCCTCGAGCACGAGCTGCTCCGGAACCCGCAACAGCTGCTCGCGAACGTGTTCCTCGTCCAGGACTACGTGCCCGGCTACATCTTCGACGCAGGGATCGTGCCCGCCTGGTCGCTCGCGATCGAGGTGGTCTTCTACCTGGCCGTCCCCATCCTGGGCGCGATGGCGATCCGGCTCGCCACGCGGGGCCGCGTGCCCGGTGTCGCCGCCTCGTTCGTCCCTGTCGTGGTGATGGCCGCGATCGGCTTTGCCTCGAAGGCGGCGCTGCACGTGTGGCCGAGCCTCGGGAAGGTCTGGACGGTGAGCTTCCTGACGCACGCGGACTGGTTCGCCGCCGGGATGAGCGTGGCGGTGCTGCGGGTGCTGTGGGAGGACGGCCGGCTGCGCCTCCCGCGCTACTGGCGTCCGGCCACGGTCCTGGCAGCCGTCGCCTTCGCCGCGGTCGGAATCGGGCTGTTCATCAAGCACCACCTCACCCAGCTCGAGTACCAGACGCCCATCGCGGTCGCCTGCGGCCTCGTCCTCGCCCTTGTCGTCTTCTCTCCGCCGGAGACGCGCCTCGTGCGCTTCCTGACCTGGCGTCCGATCTACGCCGCGGGGCTCGCCTCGTACAGCGTGTTCCTGTGGCACGACCCGTTCGTCCGCGCGCTGCGCGACTGGGGCGTGACCGCGGGTGGCAAGACCGGGTTCGTCTTCAACCTCGCGCTCATCGTCGCCCTCACGGCCGTGCTCTCGACGCTCACGTACCTCTTCGTCGAGAAGCCGGCACTCGCACGGAAGCGCTCCTGGCAGCGGGCCACTGCGCGCGCGCCCGAGGCGGAGCCTGCGCAGGGCGAGGCAGTCTCTGCGCAGCCCGTCCCGGCTGTCACGAGCTGAGCCCGCGCCACGAATCAGGCTGCGGCCGGCGCGCGTAGCGCCGGCCGCAGCTTCTCGTCCTTAGACCTGCACGAGCCGGAGCGCGTCCGTCCAGACGGTTCCGGCGCCGTTGACGCGAATCTCGACGCCGACGTATCTGGCGTTCGCCGGGGCGGTCGCGGTGACCGACAGCGGCGTCCAGCCGCCTGTCCCGGCCAGCGGTGCGGACTTCGTGCTGACCTGCCCGTCGGTCGTCCAGAAGGTCAGCACGAGCGTCGCCTGCCCGGCGAGCTCACTCGCCGTCAGGTACGCCTGTGCTTCGTAGGTCGCGCCGGGCACCGCCGCGATCGACCTCGCCTTGCTGAGGAGCCGGCTCACGGGGTTGCCGTTCGAGACGAGCTTGAGCGACCACGCTCCGTCGTAGAACGCGTCTGCCGCCCAGCTGAACGTCCCCGGCCCGCTCGTTTCGTAGTCGGCGGCCGGATCGCTCTCGAACCCAGGGTTCGGGAGCAGGTTGGCCTGCGCGTCCGGGGCCGGCGTCGGCGCCGGTGTCGGCGCCGGGGGCGGGG
>DATENZ010000161.1:0-4373 GCA_035274625.1 Gaiellaceae bacterium | reverse complement strand
GGCCGCGACCGCCCTCAGCCGAGAGAGGCGCCGCACCCGGATCCGGTGGCCGCGCCAGCAGGTGGTGAAGCCGACGTCCGCTTCGACGCGCAGCGTCCCGGCGACGACCGTGGGGTGCAGCGGCGCCGGGCAGCTCCGGTCCTCGCCGCAGGCTTCGCAGGCGACGCGGTACTCGGTGGCGTCCGGCCCGAGCCAGATGACCTGGTTCGTGTGCGTCCCCGCCTACCTCCTCACATCTGAGCGGGCAGGTCGGCGAACTTCGCGAACCGCCGCAGGAAGGAGAGCTTGACCATGTCGGTCGGCCCATTCCGGTGCTTCGCCAGGTGCAGCTCGGCGAGGCCTTGCTGGTCCGACTCCTCGCCGTTGTAGTACTCGTCGCGGTAGATGAACATGACGAGGTCGGCGTCCTGCTCGATCGAGTTGTGGACGACGACGTCGTCGGCGACGAAGCTGTGCAGCCCCTCGACCGTGAGGTCGTACACCTCCTCCTCGCCCGCCGGTTCGATCGAGAGGATCTCGTCCCAGTACACGTCGGCCGAGACGAGGTCGTGCTCGGCGGTCGCGGCCGGAGCCGTCGCCTGGGCGGCCGCGTGGTTGCCGTTCGTGACGGACGGACCGTGGACGACCGCGACGAGCTCGCGCGCCTCCGGCTGGCCGACGGCGCCGACGGAGGAGACGAACGCCTCGACATCGGCCGGCGCGGTGACCGTGAGGCGGTAGGTGCGGCTCCCGGAGGATCGCCGCCGGACCCGGCGCCTGGCCACGATGCCCAGACGGAGGAGGAGCGACTGAACGTCGCGAACGAGCCGCTCGCTGGTCGACTCGAACCGGACGGTCGAGTCGGAGCGGCGCGGCAGGACGCAGCCGTGCGCGACCCAGAGATGACGCAGGAAGGCGGCGATCGCCTCCGGAGGCTGTTCGAACAACGCCTCGGGAACCTGCTGCTCCGGCGCCCCCAGCCCGACCGCATCGAGACCCCAGCGCCACTCGGCGAAGGTCGTCCACGTGTCACTGGTCGGCCGCTTCGTCGCCGCGAGATGGACGCGATACGAGCCGCGCTCGGCCTGGATCCGGGGCTGCACCGAGTCGCCGAACGCCTCGATGGCGAGGTCGGAGACGAGCTTCGCGACGCCGAGGTCGGTCGTGGAGTACTGCACCGCCTGCCGCGGCAGAGAGCAGTCCTCGCCGAGGAGGTGGCCGAGCAGTGCGATCTCGGCATCGGCCATCGTCTGGTCGGACGGGCCCGGGAGGCGCCGGGGGGCCGCAAGCCGCATCCCCGGCGCCATGTCGTCGAGCCGCCGCCAGCCGTCGAACGCGAGGAACTTGTGATTGCCGGTCGCCCGGACCGAGTGGCCGAGGCGGGTGGTCAGGCGGAAGACGGGCTTGCGCCCGGTCGAGAACGCGCGCACGACCCGACGCGGCTCGAGCCGGAACGTCGTGTCGTCGACCGCGAGCACCCGGAAGCCGGCAGCGGAGCCGGAGTCGAACTGCTCCGCCAGCTCACACTGGCGGGCCAGGTCGCGGATCGGCCGGTACACGCCTTCGTCGGGCAGGTAGACGCGCGAGTCGCCGGTCAGGCAGCCGGACTCGCGCAGGTCGGAGAGGATCGGCCGCTTGTCGTGCCGCTGCTCGACCGCTCGCGAGAGCTGCGAGACGGCGATGATCGGAACGTCGAGGTCGCGGGCGAGCACCTTCAGCGACCTCGAGATCTGCGAGACCTCCTGCACGCGGTTCTCCGCGGAGACGCCCGAGGTCATCAGCTGGAGGTAGTCGACGATCACGAGGCCGAGGTCCGGCTCGCGCATCTTCAGGCGCCGCGCCTTCGAGCGGATCTCCATCAGCGTGATCGAGCCGGTGTCGTCGACGTAGACCGGCGCCTTCGCGAGCTTGTCGCAGGCGGCGGTCAGCCGCGGCCAATCCTCCTGGGCGAGCTTGCCGGTGCGGAGGCGCTGCGACTCGACCTTCGCCTCCGAGCACATCAGGCGCTGCGTCACCTCCATCTTCGACATCTCGAGCGTGAACAGCGCGACCGGGACGTTCTGGCGGACGGCCAGGTTCGCGGCGACGCAGAGGCCGAAGGCGGACTTCCCCATGCTCGGCCGCGCGGCGACGACGATCAGGTTCCCCGGCTGGAACCCGGACGTCAGGCGGTCGAGCTCCTTGTAGCCGGACGCGACGCCCGTGACGTCGGCGCCGGCCTCGTACAGCGCGGTGATCCGCTCGAAGCTGTCCTTGAGCAGGTCCTCGATGTGACTGAACTCGCCGGCGACCCGCTCCTGCGAGAGGTCGAAGACCGTCTGCTCGGCCTTGTCGACGAGCTCCTCCGCTGTGAGCCCTTCCCGCTCGAGCCCGAGCCGGGCGATCTCCTGCCCGGCGCGCACCAATCCACGCAGCGTCGCCATTTCCCGGACGATGCGCGCGTAGTGGCCGGCGTTCGAGGAGGCGGGCACGAGTGCGGCCAGCTCGTTGATCCGCGCCCGCCCGCCAATCTCCTCGAGCTCCTTGCGGCGCTCGAGCTCGTCGGTCAGCGTGATCGCGTCGACGGGCTCGCCGCGGGCGTACAGGTCGAGCGCAGCGCGGTAGATCGTCGCATGGCTACCGCGGTAGAAATCGCTCGCCGAGAGGACTTCGCTGACCGCCCCGATCGCACCGGGGGAGAGCATCATCGCGCCGAGTACCGACTCCTCGGCATCGAGATTTTGCGGTGGGACCGGGGCAGTCAGCGAAGCCTCGGCGATTTGGTACATGCGCGACAAAGAAACCACCTCCGGGCCGGTCCGAACAGGCTTGGACAACGTGCTCTCCACACGCCGGCAAATCGGCCGGAACCAGCCGTTTGCTGGCGCTTCGGAACGCATGTTCCCAGGAGCGCCGGATGGATCCGTGGACGAAAAAACCGCTCGCAGCGTGGTTTTTCGATCCCAATCAACAGCCCTCCACAGGGGCTGTGGAGAAGGTGTTACGAAGTCGGCTCGGTCTCGGCGGCCGCCGGCGGCTCGTCTGCCACGGCGGCCGGCTCCTCCTCCGCCGGCGGCGCCTCCTCTTCCTCCGGCGGCAGCTCGCCGCCCTCGGGAATGACGAGCGTCCTCACGTCGACGGTGACGTCGGTGAAGAGCTCGACCGGCACCTGGTAGCGCCCGACCCGCTTGATCGGCTCGGCGAGCTCGATCTTCCGCCGGTCGACGCGCACCTTCGCGACCCGCCAGAGCTCGTCCGCGACGTCCGTCGCGGTCACCGAGCCGAAGAGCGAGCCCGTCGGCCCGGCCTTCGCCTCGAAGCGCAGCTCGGCCTGCTCGAGCTTCGTCGCCAGCTCGCGGGCCTGCTCGAACGAGCCCGCCTCCTGGCGCGAGCGCAGCTCGGCGCGCTTCCGCAACTCCGCGACGCGGCCCGCCGTGGCGGGCTCGGCGAGCCTGCGCGGGAGCAGGTAGTTCCTCGCGTAGCCGCGCGCGACGTCGACGACCTCGCCGCGCAGGCCGACCTTCTCGACGTCCTTGAGCAGGATGACCTCCATCGCTACCCCGACACGTACGGCAGGAGCGCCATCTCGCGCGCGCGCTTGACGGCGGCGGCGACCTGGACCTGGTGGCGGCGGCACGCGCCGGTGATCCTGCGCGAGCGGATCTTCCCCTTCTCCGAGATGTACCGGCGGAGCTGGGCGACGTTCTTGTAGTCGACCTCGGCCACCTTGTCGCGGCAGAACTGGCAGTTCCGCCGCCGCGGCTGGGCGTTCAGCGGCGGCCGCCGGCGGCTCGTCCCCTGCTCGCGTTGCTTGGGCTGTGCCATTCGCTGGTCCTCTTTCCCTAGAACGGAATGTCGTCGTCGGCCGCCGATGCCGGGAAGTCGGCGCTCTCGGCCGCGCCCGCCGGGACGAACTGCGGCTCGCCGCCCGCGTCACCGCGGCTGCCGAGGAACTGGACGCTCTCGGCGACGATCTCGACCGCCTCGCGCTTCGAGCCGTCCTGGGCCTGCCACTCGCGCCAGTCGAGCCTGCCGTCGACCGCGACCGGGCGACCCTTCGAGAGGTACTGCGAGCAGCTCTCCGCCTGGTTGCCGAAGACCGAGACGCTGAAGTAGTTCGGCTTGTCCGTCCACTGCCCCGTCTCGTCGCGGCGCCGTGAATTGACGGCGATCCGCAGGCTGCAGACGGGGGTGCCGCCCCCGGTCTGCCGCAGCTCCGGGTCCTTGGTCAGATTCCCGACGAGGACGACGCGATTGATGTTGGCCATGACTAGGCTCCTCCCTCCGACGCTGGCTCCGACTCCGTCGCCCCAGCGTACTCCTCTGCCGGCTCCGTCTCGACGTCCGCCTCCGCCGCGGCGGGCGCGGACCTGTCGGCACGCGGCTCGGCCTCGACCGGCGGCGGGGGCGCCGTG